>DATAAV010000200.1:0-14809 GCA_036259935.1 Geodermatophilus sp.
GCGCAGGTCCTTGAGCGATCCCTTGAACGCGCGCCCGATGGGCGAGCGCGCGGTCGCGACGATGACGGCTTCGGGCATGGGGTCCTCCACGATGAGGCCGGCTCCGACGGGGAGCCCGGGCGTGCTGTCCCAGGGAAACTACTCCTCGGTAGCCTCTCTCCGGGACCGGCCGGGCCCGCCCCCTGGCGGCCGTCAGGAGCCGGCCGGGACCTCCGCCGCCTTCTCCGCCTCGGCCTGGTCGGCCGTGGGGATCTCCGGCGGCCGGCGCCGGCGCAGCCGCGCCCACGGCCCGAGCGGCCCGACGCCGGATCCGCGCACCTCGGTGGCCTGGACCTCGGTCCCGGTCCGGCCGGCGGCGCGGGCGGCGGCCTTGGCCACCGGGCGCACCGTGTCGCGGCGCAGGTTGCGCAGGCCGCGGTCGGCGGCGGCCGGCCACACGCCGATCGCGTCGGCGACCGACGGCAGCAGGACGGCGGCAGCGGCGGCGTAGCCGGCGGCGCTGGGGTGGAACTCGTCGATGCTGAACAGGCCGTGGTCCTTGGCGAAGCTGGGGCCGAGGACCGAGCCGAGCGAGACCGTCCGCCCGCCCGCGGCGACGACGGCGATCGTCTGCGCGGCCGCCATCTGCCGGCTCCACCGCCGGGCCAGCAGCCGCAGCGGCTGCCCGATCGGGCGGATGGTGCCCAGGTCGGGACAGGTGCCCACCACGACCTTGCAGCCGGCCTCGGTCAGCCGCCGCACGGCATCGCCGAGATGGCGCACCGACACCGCCGGCCGGACCCGCGCGGTGACGTCGTTGGCGCCGATGATGATCAGCGCGACGTCGGGCTGCTCGGCGAGGGCCTTGTCGACCTGCTCGTCGAGCTCGCGGGACTCCGCGCCCGAGACCGCCAGCCGGACCAGGCGCACCGGCCGCTCGGCGAGCTCGGCCAGCGCGGCGGCGACCAGCACGCCGGGGGTCTGCGAGGCGCGGTCCACCCCGAGGCCCACCGCGCTGGAGTCCCCGAGGACGGCGAACACGATCGGCTTGCCCCGGCCGCGGCCGTAGATGCCGTTCCCCGACGGCGGCTCCTGCTCCGCCGTCCGCGCCTCCACCCGGCGCCGTGCCGAGCGGGCCTGCAGCCGCAGGAGGGTGACGAGGGCGGCGCCCGCGAGCCCGACGCTGCCGCTGCCGTAGGCGGCACCCGTGGCCAGCCGCCGCGCCACCTTCGCTCGAGTCACCGCCGCTCCGCTCCCGTCGTGCCGGTCTCCCGCCTCCGCAGGTTAACCGCCCCCTACGGTGCCCCTGTGGCAGCTTCCCGTGCAGTGGTCCCCGCGGGTGCGGACCCCGAGGCCCGCACCCGATTGATCGTCGACGTGCTCGTCGACGCCTTCTCGGAGCTGATGGCGGCCGACGCCGAGGCGTTCCGCACGAAGTTCCGGAAGATGGCCGCCGACCCCTTCGCCTTCTACCGGGGCAGCGCCTGCCTGTTCTACGCGGACATGGCGCACCTCGAGGACCGCTGGTGCGACGAGCGGACCAGCCGGGTGTGGATCCAGGGCGACCTGCACGCGGAGAACTTCGGCACCTACATGGACAGCGCCGGCCGGATCGTGTTCGACGTCAACGACTTCGACGAGGCCTACGTCGGCCACGTCAGCTGGGACCTGCGCCGGTTCGCCGCCAGCTTCGCGCTCCTGGCCTGGCGCAAGGCCTTCGCCGACGACGTCATCGCCGCGCTGCTGGGCCAGTACCTGCACGCCTATCTCGACCAGGTGGAGGCGTTCACCCGCTCCGACGAGGACCGCTCTTTTGCCCTCGTACGGGAGAACACCGAGGGGGCGGTGCACGAGCTGATCCTGGAGACCGCCGAGCGCAGCCGGTGGGGGCTGCTGGAGCGGATGACCGTGGTCGAGGAGCACCGGCGGCGTTTCGCCGACTCCCCGCGCAACCGGCGGCTGGGCGACGCCGAGCGCGACCGGGTGCTCGCCGCCCTGGACCGCTACCGGGAGACCGTCGTGCCCCCGCGCCGGCGCCGGGACGTCACCTTCGACGTCAAGGACCTCATCGGCACCGGCGGCTTCGGCATCGGCAGCGCGGGCCTGCCGGCTTACAACGTGCTGCTCGAGGGGTACGACCAGGCGCTGGAGAACGACGTCGTCCTGTCGCTGAAGCAGGGCAACGTGCCCGCGCCGAGCCGGATCGTCCGCGACCCGGGGATCCGCGGGTACTTCGACCACGAGGGGCACCGGACGGCGGTCAGCCAGCGGGCACTGCAGGCCAACGTCTCCCAGTTCCTCGGCCACACCGAGATCGACCGCGTGGGCTTCGTGGTGACCGAGCTGTCGCCCTACGAGCTCGATCTCGACTGGGAGGACCTCACCGAGCCCGAGCAGGTCGCGCCGGTGCTGGACCAGCTGGGTCGGGCGACGGCGAAGATGCACTGCGTCGGGGATGCCGACAGCGACCACACCCTCGTGCCGTTCCAGACCGAGGACGCGATCACCGCGATGGTCGGCGACCGGCGGGAGGAGTTCGTCGCCGACCTGGTGGAGTTCGCGCACCGGTACGCCCGCCGCACGCAGGAGGACCACCAGCTGTTCGTCGACGCCTTCCGCGCCGGCGCCATCCCGGGGATCAGCTCGAGCGGGGCGCTGCCGCTGCCGGGAGCCCGATGACCATGCCGACGTGCATCCCGACGGGTGGCTTGTCGTAGGGCTCGGTGACCACGGCGAAGCCCATCCGCTCGTAGAAGCCGGCCGCGGTGACGCGGGCGTGGCACCACACCAGGTCGCCGCCGCGGGCGGCCGCCCGGGCCAGCCCCTCGTCCAGCAGCGCCCGCCCGGCGCCGGAGCCGCGGACGGCCGGGTCGGTGGCCATGCCGCGCAGCTGCCACGGCGACCCGGCCTGCGGCCGCCACGGGCACGGGGCGGGGGAGAACCGGACCACGCCCACGACCTGCCCCTCGGGGGTCCGCGCCGCCAGGTGGAACGTCGCCGGGTCGTCGTCCCCGGGGAACCCGGCCGGGCCGCCGCCGCGCAGCACGGCGCTGCGCAGGGGCAGGGTCACCGCGGCCGGCACCTCCTCGACGGTCAGGGCGGTGCTGCTCACGACGGCCGGTCCGCCCTCACCGGGTGCGACGTCCCCGGCGCGTCCGGAGGTAGTCGGCGACGACGTACTCGCCGAGCCGCTCGCTGTCGGGGGTGAACACCCGGCCCCCGGCCCGCTGGGTGATGTCGTGGACGAAGTGGACCAGGCCCGGCTCCGGGTCGAGGGCGAAGACGTTCATGATCGCCCCGGAGCGGGCCACCCGCTCCACCTCGGCCACCGTGCGGGCGATGGTCTCGGGCATCGGCGGCCAGCAGAAGAACGGCGTGCCGTCGTCCTCGAGGTGCGCGGTCGGCTCGCCGTCGGTCACCACCAGCACCACCGGCTCGGCGTCCCGGTGCCGGGCCAGGAAGCGGCGGGCGAGGATCAGCCCGTGCTGCAGGTTGGTGCCCTGCAGGGTGTCCACCGACAGCTCCGCGAGGGTCTCCGGGCGCAGCACCTGGGCGGTGGAGGAGAAGCCGATGATCTGGATGGCGTCCTGCGGGAACCGGGTGGTCACCAGCGAGTGCAGGGCCATCGCCGTCGACTTGGCCGCGCCCCACGTGCCGCGCAGCGCCATCGAGTAGGACAGGTCGACCAGCAGCGCCACGGCCGCGCCGGTGCGCCGCTCGGTCTCCACCACCTCGAAGTCCTCGACCGCGATGCGGACGGCTCGGTCGTTCTCGGCGCGGGGCTCGTGCGCGGTGCGCAGCACCGCGTTCTTCACCGTGCGGACGACGTCGAGCGGCTGCTCGTCGCCGAACCGCCACTCCCGCGAGCCGCCGGTGAGCTCCCCGGCGGCGCCGGCGTCGGTGACGTCGTGGTCCCCGCGGCCGGTGGACTGGAGCTTGGCGAACACCCGGCGCAGCGCGGTCGCCCCGAGCCGGCGCACGGCCTTGGGAGAGAGCTCCAGCTTGCCGTCGGAGCGGTTGAGGTAGCCCTGCCGCTCCAGCTCGCGCTCCATCTGGCGCAGCGCGGCGAGGTCGTCGACGGCCTGGCGGCCCAGCGCCTGCTCGAGCAGCTCCTCGTCGACGTCGGCCAGCGAGGCGCCGGCGTAGCCCTGGGAGAGCTGGTTGGACAGCGCCTCGAGGTCGGCGAGCTCGGCGACGGCGCTCGTGGCGTCCCCGAGGCCGAGGGACTGCTCCCCGTCGGGCACCTGCCCACGCTGCCCCCACGGCAGGTCGGGGCGGGCCTGCCGCAGCGCGTCCTGCAGGTGGGCCATCTCGCTGGCCAGGCCCATGTCGGCCATCGTCTGGGCCATCAGGTCGGCCAGCTCGGCGCGCTGCTCGGGGGAGAGGCCGGCCAGCATGCGCTCCTGGGCGGCCGCCCGGCGGGCCAGCGAGTCGATCAGCTCGTCGACCGACTGCGGGTCGTCCGGGAAGAACTGGCCGTGCTTGTCCATGAAGTCGCGGAACCGCTCGTCGGTGTCCTCGCCGCGGTTGTGCGCGTCGATGAGCTGGGACAGGTCGGCCACCATGTCCTTGACCGCCTGCATGTCCTGCTCGGTCGCGTTCTCCAGCGCCTGCTTCATGGAGGCGAAGGAGCTGTCGAGCACCTCCCGGCGGAGCAGGTCCTGAATCTGCTGGTAGGCCTGCCGGGCCTCGTCGGAGCGCCACGGGTAGTCCTTGAGCGCTCGCACCGCGCCGGCGGTGTCCTGCGGCAGGGCGTCGAGCTCGGCCTCGGCCAGCCGGGCGGAGTCGTCGGGGTCCGGGAACAGCTCGCGGCGCTCGGCGGCCAGCGCCCGGTCCAGCAGGTCCCGGACCTCCTGCAGGGTGCCGTCCATCCGCCCGGCGGTCCGGGCCTGCCGCAGCCGCTCGCGCACCGAGCGGCGCAGCTCGTCCAGCCCGCGGCGGCCCTGGGTGCCGCGGCGCAGCAGCTCGCGCAGCGCCTCCCGGACGCCGCTGCCGCCCAGCACCGAGTCACCGATCTCGTCGACGGCAGTGCCCAGGTCGTAGGGCGGGGCCAGCGGGTCGGGCCCGCCCCGCCAGCGGCCGTACCGGTACCCCCGGTTGCCCCGGGGCCTGATGCTCATGTCAGGCCCCGTACACCGTGCGGGTGCCGTCGGTGTCCTTGGCCAGCCGGCGGGTGAGGTAGAGGCCCTCGAGCGCGAACTCCACCGCGGCCGCGGCCTGCTCGGCCGACTGCTCGCCCTCCGGCACGCCCAGGCGGCCGAGCAGCTCGGCGAGCTTCGGGATCGTGCCCAGCTGGCCCAGCAGCGCCGCGGCGGGGACCAGCTCACCGGACTCCACGGTCTCCCCGCCGGTGAAGTGCTCCTGCAGCCCGGTCAGGTCCAGTCCGGCGCAGCGGGCCCGGAAGGTCTGCGCGGTGGCCTGGCGCAGCAGGTGCTCCAGGATCTCCAGCTCCCGCTCGTCGTCGGGGTCGGCCCCAGCGTCGGCGAACTCCACCTTGCCGCGGCTGGCCGGCACGATGCTGGGCAGGTCCACCACCCGGGCCACCGGACGGGTCTCCCCGGCGACGGCGGCCCGGCGGACGGCGGAGGCGGCGATCGTCTCCAGGCCGGCGATGGCGAACCGCGCGCTGACGCCGGAGCGCTGGTCGACGTGGCTGGACTCGCGCACCAGCCGGGTGAACCGGGCGACGATCTCGGCCAGGTGCTCGGGGATGATCGGCGCGTCGAAGTGCCCGTCCGCGCCGCCCGCGCCCAGCCAGCTGACGCGGGCCTCCTGGTGCAGCAGCCGGATCTCGTCGGCCAGCTCCATCGGGTAGTGGGTGCGCACCTCGGCGCCGAAGCGGTCCTTGAGCGGGGTGATGATCCGCCCCCGGTTGGTGTAGTCCTCGGGATTGGCGCTGGCCACCAGCAGCAGGTCCAGCGGCAGCCGCACCCGGTAGCCGCGGATCTGGATGTCGCGCTCCTCGAGCACGTTGAGCAGCGCGACCTGGATGCGCTCGGCGAGGTCGGGCAGCTCGTTGACGCTGAAGATGCCGCGGTTGGTGCGCGGCACCAGGCCGTAGTGCACCGTCTCGGGGTCGCCCAGCGTGCGGCCCTCGGCGACCTTGATCGGGTCGACGTCGCCGATCAGGTCGCCGACGCTGGTGTCCGGGGTGGCCAGCTTCTCCCCGAAGCGGTCGCTGCGGTGCAGCCAGCCGACCGGGGTGGCGTCGCCGTGCTCGGCGATCTGCCGGTGCGCCCACACCGAGATCGGGTGCAGCGGGTGCTCGTTCAGCTCGCTGCCGGCCAGCACCGGCGTCCACTCGTCGAGCAGGCCGATCAGCGTGCGGATGAGCCGGGTCTTGCCCTGGCCCCGCTCGCCGAGCAGGACCAGGTCGTGGCCGGCGATGAGTGCCCGCTCCACCTCCGGGACGACGGTGTCCTCGAAGCCGACCATGCCGGGCAGGGTGGGTTCGCCCGCGGCCAGGCGGGCCAGCAGGTTGGTGCGGATCTCGGCCTTGACCGGCCGGAAGACGGCGCCGCCGGCGCGGAGCTCGCCGAGCGTCGTGGGGGCGGGGGCGGCCGAGGCCGGTGCGGCGGGGTCGGTCACCCCAGCCACGGTACGACGATCACGCCCGTCCGGTCACCGGTGACGGGCACGGCTGCGAAGATCGCGCCATGTCCGGTGCCGAGCTGCCCACCACGGAGGTGCCGCTGGTCAGCGGTGCGGACGTCGAGGCGGCGGCCGCGCTGCTCGCGGGCGTCGTCCGGCACACCCCGCTGGAGCACGTCCGGGCGCTGGCCGAGCGGGTCGGCGGGCCGGTCTGGCTCAAGTGCGAGAACCTGCAGCGCGCCGGCTCGTTCAAGATCCGCGGGGCCTACACCCGGATCGCGCGGCTGACGGGGGACGAGCGGGCGCGCGGAGTCGTCGCCGCCAGCGCCGGCAACCACGCCCAGGGCGTCGCGCTCGCCGCCCGGCTGCTGGGCGCCGAGGCGACGGTGTTCATGCCGGAGACCGCGCCGCTGCCCAAGGTCGCCGCCACCCGCGGTTACGGGGCGCGGACCCTGCTCACCGGCCACTCGCTGGCCGACGCGCTGGTGGCCGCCGGCGAGCACGCCGAGCGGACCGGCGCGGTGTTCATCCATCCCTTCGACCACCGCGACGTCATCGCCGGGCAGGGCACGGTCGGCCTGGAGATCCTCGACGAGTGCCCCGACGTCGCCACCGTCGTCGTCGGCACCGGCGGCGGAGGGCTGGTGTCGGGGATCGCCGCCGCCGTCCGGTCCCGCCGTCCCGGGGTGCGCGTCGTCGCGGTGCAGGCGGCCGGCGCCGCCGCGTTCCCGGAGTCGCTGGCGGCCGGGCGACCGGTGCCGCTGGCGGGCACGGCGACGATGGCCGACGGCATCGCCGTCTCCGCGCCCGGGGACCTCACCCTCGCCCACGTGCGGGACCTGGTCGACGAGGTGCGCACGGTGACCGAGGAGGACCTCTCCCGCGCCCTCCTGCTGTGCCTGGAGCGGGCGAAGCTCGTGGTGGAACCGGCCGGCGCCGCCGCCGTCGCGGCCGTGCTGGCCGACCCGGCGGCGTTCCCGCCACCGGTGGTCGCGGTGATCTCCGGCGGCAACATCGACCCGGTGCTGCTGCTCAAGGTCGTGCAGCACGGCATGGCCGCGGCCGGCCGCTACCTGTCCCTGCGGCTGCGGGTGCCCGACCGGCCGGGCTCGCTGGCCGCCGTGCTCGCCGAACTGGCGGCCGTGGGCGCCAACGTGCTCGAGGTGGAGCACGTGCGGACCTCGACCCGGCTCGACATCGGCGAGGTCGAGGTCTTCGTGGTGGTGGAGACCCGCGGCCCCGACCATGCGCGGGAGGTGCAGGCGGCGCTGGCCCGGGCGGGGTACGCGGCCACCAGCGGCTGAGCCCGCCGCCGATGAGTTCGCCGGCCGGGCGTCGTCCTTCCTGTCGTGCTCCCGCATCCGGCGGGGCCGCGACCCGCGAAGGAGTGCCGTGAGCGTGCGTCCGTACCGGTGGTGGGGCACCGGAAAACCAGTCGGGAACTGTCGGTTCCGCGCCCTAGCGTGGCCGGCATGACCCACGCGATCGTCGTCGAAGGACTGGTCAAACGTTTCGGGGCCACCACCGCGCTCGCCGGGGTGGATCTGACCGTCCCGGAGGGCTCGGTGCTCGGGCTGCTGGGTCCCAACGGCGCCGGGAAGACGACGGTGGTCCGGATCCTCACCACCCTGCTGCAGGCCGACGCCGGGCGTGCCGAGGTGGTCGGCCTGGACGTGGTGCGCGACGCCGACGCGGTGCGCGCGGCCATCGGCCTGACCGGTCAGTACGCAGCCGTCGACGAGTACCTCACCGGGTTCGAGAACCTGGAGATGGTCGGCCGGCTCTACCACCTGGGCCGCCGGGAGGCCCGGGCGCGCGCCGGCGAGCTGCTCGAGCGCTTCGACCTCGCCGACGCGGCGAACCGCCCGGCCAAGACCTACTCCGGCGGGATGCGCCGGCGGCTGGACATCGCCGCCTCGCTCATCGCCCGCCCGCGGGTGCTGTTCCTCGACGAGCCCACCACCGGTCTGGACCCGCGCAGCCGGCTGGCCATGTGGGAGTTCATCGCCGATCTCGCCGACGGCGGCACGACCATCCTGCTCACCACCCAGTACCTGGAGGAGGCCGACCGGCTGGCCGACCGGATGGTCGTCGTCGACCACGGTCGGGTCATCGCCCGCGGCACGGCCGACGAGCTGAAGGCCCAGGTGGGCGGCCAGCGGCTGGAGCTCACGGTGAGCCGCGCGGAGGACCTGCTGGTGGTCGCCGATCGGCTGGGCCCGCTGGCGATCGACCAGGCCCTCGCCGACGAGCAGAGCCGCCGGCTGAGCCTGCCGGTCAGCGGCGGCACCGGCGACCTCGCCGAGGCGCTGCGGCTCCTCGAGGGCAGCGACGTCGAGGTCCTCGACGTCGGGCTGCGCCGGCCCGACCTCGACGACGTCTTCCTGACGCTGACCGGCCACGTGGCCCAGGACTCCGGGGAGGACGGGCACCCGGTGGCCCGGACGCCGGCGCACACCACGGGGGGTGCCCGATGAGCTCGCTGGGCCAGACCGTCGCCGACGGCCTCACGATCACCCGCCGCAACCTGGTCAAGGTCAAGCGGGTGCCCGACCTGATCGTCTTCGCGACGCTGTCGCCGATCATGTTCGTGCTGCTGTTCGTCTACGTCTTCGGCAGCGCGATCCCGATCCCGGGGATCGACTACGCGGAGTTCCTGCTGCCGGGGATCCTGGCGCAGACGGTGGTGTTCGGCAGCACCATCACCGGGGCCAGCCTCGCCGACGACCTGCAGAAGGGGCTCATCGACCGGTTCCGGTCGCTGCCCATGGCCCGGTCGGCGGTGCTGGTCGGCCGCACGGTGGCCGACCTCGGGCTCAACGCGATCTCGATCGTCGTCATGGTGGTCACCGGCCTGCTCGTCGGCTGGCGGATCCGGTCGTCGGTGCCCGAGGCGCTGGCCGGGTTCCTCCTGCTGCTGCTGTTCGCCTACGCGGTCAGCTGGGTGATGGCGGTGGTGGGGCTGCTGGTCCGCACGCCGGAGGTGGTGAACAACGCCAGCTTCATCGTGATCTTCCCGATGACGTTCATCGCCAACACCTTCGTGCCGACGAACAACTTCCCCTCGGTCCTCAAGGTGATCGCCGACTGGAACCCGGTCTCGGCGGTGGTGCAGGCGGCCCGGGAGCTCTTCGGCAACACCGCGCCGATCCTGCAGGCCTCGGACGCCTGGTCGCTGCAGCACCCGGTGCTCTACACGCTGATCTGGGTGGGGATCCTGCTGGCGGTCTTCGTGCCCCTGGCGGTGCGCATCTACCGGCGCACGGCCAGCCGCTGAGCGCAGCGGTGGCGGTGGGGGCGCAGGATGGGCGGCGATGAGCGCCGACCCCACCGCCCCCGCTGCCACCGGCTCGTCCGCCGACAACCCGCTGCTGCGGCCCTCCCCGCTGCCCTTCCAGCTGCCGCCGTTCGCCGACGTCACGCTCGAGCACTGCCGCGAGGCCGTCCTCGCCGGGATGGCCGAGCAGCGGGCCGAGGTCGCCGCGATCGTCGGCTCGCCGGAACCGCCGACGTTCGAGAACACGGTGGTCGCCCTGGAGCGGTCCGGCCGGCTGCTCCGGCGCGCCCAGGCCGTGTTCCACAACCTCGCCTCGTCGGTGTCCACGCCGCGGCTGCGGGAGATCGAGCGGGAACTGGCTCCGCTGGAGGCCGCGCACACCGATGCGCTGCGGCTGGACCCCGCGCTGTTCGCCCGCCTCGACGCGGTGCACGCGGCCCGGGACCGGGCCGACGGCCTCGACCCCGAGGCGGTGCGCCTCGTCGAGCGCTATCACCTCGACTTCGTCCTCTCGGGCGCCCGGCTGGACGAGGCCGGGCGGACCCGGCTCACCGAGCTCAACCGGGAGCTGTCGGAGCTGTCGACGGTCTTCGGGCAGAACCTGCAGATGGCCACCGAGGCGGCGGCCGTGCGCGTGCAGGACGCGGCCGAGCTCGACGGGCTCGGTGCCGAGGAGATCGCGGCGGCCGCCGGTGCCGCGGCCGAGCGCGGGCTCGAGGGTTACCTGCTCACCCTGCTGCTGCCCACCGGTCAGCCGGTGCTGGCGAAGCTGCGCCACCGGGAGCTGCGCCGCCGGGTGTTCGAGGCCTCGATCGGCCGGGCGTCGTCGGGGGAGCACGACAACCGGCCGGTCGCGGCGCGGATCGCCCGGCTGCGGGCCGAGCGGGCCCGGCTGCTCGGGTTCGACACGCACGCCGACCTGGTGCTCGCCGACCAGACCGCCGGCAGCACCGCCGCCGTCGACGCGATGCTCGCCTCGATGGTCGGCCCCTCGGTGGCCAACGCGAAGGCCGAGGCCGAGGCGCTGGCGGAGGCCGCCGCCCGGGACGGCGTCGCCGACTTCGCCCCCTGGGACTGGGCCTTCTACAGCGAGCGGGTCCGCGCCGAGCGCTACGCCGTCGACACCACCGCCCTGCGTCCGTGGTTCGAGCTGGACCGGGTCCTGGTCGACGGCGTCTTCTCCGCCGCCGAGCGGCTCTACGGGTTCCGGTTCACCCCGCGTCCCGACCTGGCCGGCTACCACCCGGACGTGCGCGTCTGGGAGGTCACCGGCGCCGACGGGGAGACGGTCGGGCTCTACCTCGGCGACTTCTTCGCCCGCGAGGGCAAGCGCGGCGGGGCGTGGATGAGCTCGTTCGTGACCCAGTCGCGGCTGCTGGACACGAAGCCGGTGGTGCTCAACAACCTGAACATCACCCGGGCGCCGGCCGGCCGGCCGACGCTGCTGACCCTCGACGAGGTCACCACCCTCTTCCACGAGTTCGGCCACGCGCTGCACGGGCTGAGCTCCGCGGTGACCTATCCGCGCTTCGCCGGCACCAGCGTGCCGCGGGACTTCGTCGAGTACCCCAGCCAGGTCAACGAGATGTGGGCGCTGTGGCCGGAGGTCCTCGCCGACTACGCCCGGCACGTGGAGACCGGTGAGCCGCTGCCCGCCGCCACCGTCGAGGCGATCGAGGCCGCCCGGCTGTGGGGTGAGGGCTTCAAGACCCTCGAGTACCTGGCCGCCACGCTGCTGGACCAGGCCTGGCACCGGATCACCCCGGACACCGAGGTGGGCGACCCGGTCGAGTTCGAGCGCCGGGCGCTCGCCGATGCCGGCGTGGCCTTCGACCCGGTGCCGCCGCGCTACCGGACGACGTACTTCCAGCACGTCTTCGCTGGCGGCTACGCGGCCGGGTACTACTCCTACATCTGGTCGGAGGTGCTCGACGCCGACACCGTCGAGTGGTTCACCGAGAACGGCGGGCTGCGCCGCGAGAACGGCGAGGTCTTCCGCCGGCGGCTGCTGTCCGTCGGCGGGTCGGTCGACCCGCTGGCCGCCTTCCGCGCCGTCCGCGGCCGCGACGCCGACCCCACGCCCCTGCTGCGGCGGAGAGGTCTGCTGCCCGCCGTCTGAGGCGGATGCGACGTCCGCCCGCCTGAGGGAGGCGCGTCGGAGGCCGCATTGCGGGCGGTCCTCGTGCACTGCGGGCGCTACCGGCCCGGCAACCCGCGAGAAACGCCCTCAATGCGGGGGGACAGGGGTCCTCGGGGGCCTCACCGCGGAGGGGGGAGCCCTCCCGGCTCACAACCAGGGGAGGGCGAGCACCAGGTCCAGGTCGTCGGGGGCGTCGCCCTCGCGGACCAGCCGGTTGGGCTGGCGGTGGCCGCACGCCGTGCAGCGGTGCACCACCTGCCAGCCCTTGCCCGACTTCTCCACCAGGCCGAGGGGTTCCATCGGTGCTCGGCAGTCACTGGCCCGGTCGCCGGGCAGGTCGTCGACGTGCACCGACCACAGGCAGGCCGGGCAGTGGTTGCGGTAGTGGCCGTCGGTGTTGGCCGGCACGTCCGCCCGGCAGTGCACGCAGACGAACCCGGTGTTCTCCGCCCGCCGGGAGCGGACGCCGCGGCTCACCGGCGGGTCAGGGGACGAACGGCTCGACGGCGACGACGTCCACGGTGATCTCCCGGCCGTTGGGGGCCTGGTAGGTGACCGTCGTGCCGGGCGCGGCGCCCAGGATCGCCGCACCGAGCGCAGACTCCGGCGAGTAGACCGTCAGGTTCGTCGTGCCCGCGATCTCCCGCGAGCCGAGCAGGAACTTCTCGGTCTCGTCGTCCCCCTGGAAGCGGATGGTGATGACGGTGCCGGTCGCCGCGTGCGTGGCCTCCGTCGGCGCGTCGCCGACCCGCGCCTTGCGCAGCAGGTCGGTGAGCTGACGGATGCGGCCCTCCTGCTTGCCCTGCTCCTCCTTGGCGGCGTGGTAGCCGCCGTTCTCGCGGAGGTCGCCCTCCTCGCGGCGGGCGTTGATCTCGGCGGCCATCACCGGCCGGGCCGCCACCAACTGGTCGAGCTCGGCCTTGAGCCGGTCGTGGGCCTCCTGGGTCAGCCAGATGCCCTGCTCGTTCTCAGTGGGGGTGGACACGTGTAGCGACTCCTGAAACTCGGGTGGCCGCCCCCCGTCCGGGGAACGGCCGCTGTCTATGGCCCAAGCTAACACCGCCGCGAGGTCCCGAGCACGCGTGCGGAACCCCGGCGGCGGGATCCGGAACCGTACCGGACGGCGGTGGTGATACCCAGCACAATCGTCTGCCGGGCCTGGTTGTTCCCCCCTTCGGCCCGCCGTCACCCCGCCGGTCCGAGGGAGAATGCCAGCGTGACCTCACCCGACCAGTTGCGGCTGCTCGCCGTGCACGCCCATCCCGATGACGAGTCGAGCAAGGGCGCGGCGACCATGGCCAAGTACGTCGCCGAAGGTGTGCGTGTGATGGTGGCCACCTGCACCGGCGGTGAGCGCGGCTCGGTCCTCAACCCGGCCTTGGA
This sequence comes from Geodermatophilus sp., assembly GCA_036259935.1. GTDB lineage: Bacteria > Actinomycetota > Actinomycetes > Mycobacteriales > Geodermatophilaceae > Geodermatophilus. The sequence goes on from DATAAV010000200.1 coordinate 13,371, forward strand.
CCGCCCCGAGGTCTGGGAGCGGCTCCCGCAGATCCGGGTGGAGGAGATGGCGCGGGCACGGGAGATCCTCGGCGTCGAGCAGGAGTTCCTGGGGTTCGTGGACTCGGGTCTGCCCGAGGGCGACCCCCTGCCGCCGCTGCCCGAGGGCTGCTTCGCGCTGGTCCCGCTGGAGGAGGCCGCCGCCCCGCTGGTCGCGCTCATCCGGCGGTTCAAGCCGCAGGTCATCACGACGTACGACGAGCGCGGCGGCTATCCGCACCCGGACCACATCAAGACCCACGAGATCTCGGTGCACGCCTTCGAGGCCGCCGGCGACCCGGACCGCTATCCCGAGCTGGGCGAGCCGTGGCAGCCGAGCAAGCTCTACTACCACATGAGCTTCACCCTGCCCCGGACCCGGGCGCTGCACGAGGCGATCCTCGCCACGGGCAAGGAGTCGCCCTACGCCGAGTGGCTGGACAACTGGGACCCGGACAACGACATCTCCCACCGGGTCACCACGCGCGTGCCCTGCGCCGAGTATTTCGCCGTCCGGGACGCGGCGCTGATCGCGCACGCCACCCAGATCGACCCGCACGGGCGGTGGTTCGCCTGCCCGCTGGAGGTGCAGCAGCGGGTGTGGCCGACCGAGGACTACGAACTGGCCCGCTCGCTGGTCGACTCCCCCCTGCCGGAGGACGACCTGTTCGCCGGCGTCCGTAGTGAGGTGACCGTCCGATGACGTTCCTCATGGCCCCCGAGCAGCAACTGCCCGAGGACGTCGGCAAGGCCGGCCCGATCGGGCTCCTGCTCATCGTGCTGCTGATGATCGCCACGGCGCTGCTGGTCAAGTCGATGACCACGCACCTGAAGCGCATCCCGCCCACCTTCGACGACGAGGACCGGGAGCCGGAGGTGGTCGTCCCCGACACCCCCGCGGAACTGGTCGAGCCACCCAGGAAGCCGGAGCAGGACCTGCTCGACACCTTGCGGCAGGCGCCGCTGGCCATCGAACCGCCGCGCCGGACCGACGACGGCCGGCCCGAGACCCGCGAGCGCTGAACGCGGCAGGCGCCGCCCCCGGGTGCGGGAGCGGCGCCTGCGCGGGTGGTCACCAGCGGTGGGCGACGTCGATCGCGATCCGTGCGGTGTCCCCGGAGCCGGGAGTGCCGGCCAGCGTGAACACGCGGAACGGCAGCCGGGCGCGGACGCCGAGGCCCACGAGGCTCTGGCCCTCGAAGGTCCCGCCCCACACCACCTGGCGGAAGGTGGTGAACCCGCTGACGTTCACGGCCTCGTTGCGGTTGGCCGGCCGGTAGGTCGGGTTGCCGTTCTGGTCGTGGCCGGGCGCGAAGACCACGACCTCCAGGTCGGCGGCGCCCCGCAGCGGGATGACGGCGCCCGAGCCGTCCTGCACGACCCTCGGCACGTACTGGACGCGGTAGCCCACCCGGGTCCCG
>DATAAV010000201.1:0-7409 GCA_036259935.1 Geodermatophilus sp.
AGCCGGGCATGGACAGGTCCAGCAGGACGACGTCGGGCTCGAGCTCGGCGATCATGTCCAGGGCCCGGTCGCCGTCGGGCGCCTGGCCGATGCACTCCATGTCGTCGGCGGTGGCCAGCAGCGCCGACAGCCCCGTGCGCACCACGGCGTGGTCGTCGACCACCAGGACCCGGATCATGCCGACCCCCGGTTACCGCTGGAGAGCAGGTCGCGGGCAGCCGGCCTGGGCGCCTCCACGGGGGGGTGCCACTGGACCTCGAGGGGAACCTGCGCCACCACGCGGGTGCCCTGTCCAGGGGCGCTGGACGCGCTCAGCGAGCCGCCCACCGCTGCGACCCGGTCGCCGAGGGCACGCAGCCCCAGGTGCCCGTGCACGTCGCTGGTGGCCAGGCGGACCCGGTCGAAGCCGCGGCCGTCGTCGTCGATCACGATGACCGCGTCGTCCCTCGTGCGCCGCACGGTGATCTGCACGTGGTCGGCGTCGCTGTGCGCCGAGACGTTGCGCAGCGCCTCGAGCGCGCAGCGGTACAGCAGCGTCGCCACGTGCTCGGGCAGCCCCTCGGCCTCGCGGGCGTCGAGCTCCACCCGGATGCCGGAGCGCTCCAGCCCCTCGGCCAGCACCTCGATGGCCGGGCCCAGGCCCGCCTGGGGCAGCCGGGGCGGGTTGAGGTCGACCAGCAGCCCGCGCAGCTGCGTGACGCCCTGCCGCACGCGCTCGGAGGTCCGCGCGATCAGGGCGGCGCTCTCCGGGGATGTCGCGCGGCGGCGCGCCGCGTCGAGGTCGTAGGTCAGCCCGGTGAGGTCCTGGACCACGCCGTCGTGCACCTCGGCGGCGATCCGCCGCCGCTCGGCCTCCGAGGCGTCGACGGCGGACTGCAGCAGGAACGCCTCGGCCTCCTGGTGCCGCCGCAGCCGCCGGGCCAGCCTCCACGCGAAGGGCACCTGCAGCAGTTGCAGCACCAGCAGTGCCCCGAGCGACGCCGGCGCGAACCGCATCCAGGCCACCATGGCCGCTTGCTCGACCACCTCGTAGCCCTGGTGGATCTCCACCAGGAGCGGCCTGCCGTTGCCGTCGCGCACCCCGACGTAGACCTCGAGGATCTCGGTGGCCGGCCGCTCGAACTCGTGCTCTCGCCCGTCGAGGTCGGCGATGGCGGAGATCACCGTGCCCTGCTCCAGGGCCCTGCGCGCGTCCGGCCGCAGCGTGAAGACCTGGCCGACCAGCCGCCGCTCGTCCGACCACAGCACCCGCCCGTCGGCGTCCCAGATCGTCACCCGGTCCACCGGCCCGGAGTCGGCCACCGCGTCGACCGCCGCCCGGAGGTCGGCCCGGGCCTCGGAGTCGCCGGTGAACAGCTCCGGGGTGAGCATGGGGGCCACCACGGCGTGGGCGACGACCCGGGCCACCTGCTCGGCCGACCGGGTGGCGTCCTCGATCCCGGCGCGGCGGGCCAGGACGGCGATCACCGCCGCGAGGGTGAGGGTCACCACGACGCCGGCCACGGTGAACCGGGCCACCGAGGTGGCCACGGACACCGGGGCGGGGCGTCGGCCGGTTGTGAGCAACCTCACAGGGTCACAGTAGGTCCGAAAGGTCGCCCATTGGGGTGATCGCGGCACGACGGGGCACCCGACCGGGTGATACGGGCGGGGTGTCGGTCACTGCCCGCGTCGGCCCGGGCTCCCGACCCGACGCGGGCGGTCAGCGGCCGGGCGCGGCCCGGCGCGTGGCGTCGCACCTCCGTCCCGAGACGGCGGCGACCACGAGACCGTCGCGGCTCAGCCAGCGGCCGGTGAAGGCGGTCAGCGGGACGTCGTCGACACGGGGACCGGGCACGAGCAGGCCGGCCGTGAAGGTGCCGGACGGGTCGACCTCCACCCGGGCGTCCTCGAAGTCCAGCCAGCGTCGGGCGAGCGGGAACCAGGCCTTGTAGACCGCCTCCTTGGCGCAGAAGAGCACCCGCTCCCAGCACACCCCGGGCCGGGCGTCGGCCAGCCGGCGCATCAGCGCCCGCTCGTCCGGCAGGGAGATCATCTCGAGCACTCCGTCCGGCAGGGGCGACGCCGGTTCGGCGTCCACCCCGAGGGCGGGCACCGTGCCGACGCGAGCGACCGCCACGGCGCGGTAACCGGGGCAGTGCGTGATGCTCCCGACGACGCCCGCGGGCCAGGCCGGCGCGCCCTGCTCGTCGCGGAGCACCACCGCCGCCGGCAGGCCGAGGTCGGCGAGCGCCCGCCGGGCCAGCGTGCGCCCGGTGGCGAACTCCTCCCGCCGCGGCGGGGCCGCTCTGGCTACCAGCGCCGCCTCTGCGGCGGGAAGCGGCGGGTGCGGCGGATCCCCGAACGCCTCGGCCGAGGCGACACCCGGCGGGAGGACGTGCGCGATCAGCCCGGTAGCCGGTCGCCCCCTGCGGGCCTCCGTCCGGCGCTCGCACCCGGCCGGCGGCGCGGGCGGCGTGCTCATCAGGTGTCCTCCTCCGGTGATGCGCGGCCGCGACCGGATGGCCGACTGCGGACGACCGGCCGACACGCGGCCAGCCTGGCGGCGCGACCCCCGCGGCTCCATAGCACCTTCGGGCTAGTACCCGTGGTCCATGTCTCCCCCGACGCGGATCGGGATGATCACCGCCCGGCCTACACTCGGCGGACGTGCCCCGCTCCCCGATGATCGCGCCCAGCCTGCTCTCGGCGGACTTCGCGCGCCTGGCCGATGAGATCGAGCGGGTCAAGGACGCCGACTGGCTGCACGTCGACGTCATGGACGCGCACTTCGTGCCGAACCTGACCCTCGGGCTGCCGGTGGTGCAGGCGATCCAGGCGGTCAGCCCGGTGCCGCTCGACTGCCACCTCATGATCGAGGACCCGGAGCGCTGGGCGCCCGGCTACGCCGAACTCGGCGCCCGCAACGTCACCGTGCACGCCGAGGCCTGCACCGATCCCCGCGCCGTCGCCCGCGACCTCCGCGCCGCCGGCGCGCTGGCCGGCCTGGCGCTCAAGCCCGGCACCCCGCTGGAGGCATACCTCGACGTCCTGCCGGACTTCGACACGCTCCTGGTGATGACCGTCGAACCCGGCTTCGGCGGCCAGGAGTTCATCGCCGAGGTGCTGCCGAAGGTGCGCCGGGCCCGGGAGATGGTCGACACCGGGCACCTGCGGCTGCTGGTCGAGGTCGACGGGGGAATCAACGCCGACACCATCGAGCAGGCCGCCGAGGCCGGCGCCGACGTCTTCGTCGCCGGCTCGGCCGTCTACCGCGCCGAGGATCCCTCGCGCGCGATCGCCGCGCTGCGGGCCCGGGCGGCCGCGGCCCTGACCGGGTGAGCGTCACGGCCGCCGAACGGCGGGCCATGGCCCGGGCGCGCGAGCTGGGGGCCGGGGTGCTGGGGGCGACCAGCCCCAACCCGCCGGTCGGCGCGGTCGTGCTGGCCGCCGACGGAACGCCGGTGGGGGAGGGGGCGACCGCGCCGGCCGGCGGTCCGCACGCCGAGGTCGTCGCCCTCGCGCGGGCCGGCGAGCGGGCGCGGGGCGGCACCGCCGTCGTCACCCTGGAGCCGTGTTCGCACACCGGCCGCACCGCTCCGTGCGTCGAGGCCCTGCTCGCCGCGGGCGTCGCCCGGGTGGTCGTGGCCGTTCCCGAGCCCACCCGGTTGGCGGGGGGCGGGGCGGGCCGGCTGCGCGCGGCCGGCGTCGACGTGGAGGTCGGCGTCGAGCGGGCCGCGGCCGAGGAGGGCGCGCTGGCCGCGTGGCTCACCGGCGTCCGCCAGGGCCGTCCGTTCGTGGTGTGGAAGGTCGCCGCGACGCTGGACGGCCGGGTGGCCGCCGCAGACGGCACCAGCCGGTGGATCACCGGCGAGGACACCCGGGCCGCCGTGCACCGGCTGCGGGCCACCTGCGACGCCGTCGTCGTGGGCTCGGGCACCGCCCTGGTCGACGACCCCCAGCTCACCGTCCGGGACGCCGACGGGCGCGACCTGCCGCGCCAGCCGCTGCGGGTCGTGGTCGACCGGCGCGGCCGGCTGCCGCGGGACGCGCGGGTGCTCGACGGGGCCGCGCCCACCCACGTCAGCGCCGCGGCAACCCCCCGGGAGCTGCTCGCCGAGCTGTTCGACCGTGACGTGCGCCGGTTGCTGCTCGAGGGCGGGCCCACCCTCACCGCGGCGTTCCTGCGCGCCGGCCTGGTGGACGAGGCCGTGGTGCACCTCGCGCCCAAGCTCCTGGGCGCCGGGACGCCGCTGGTGGGCGACCTGGGAATCGCCACGATCGCCGACGCGCTGTCCTTCGAGGTCGTCGACGTCACCCGCATCGGCGGGGACGTGCAGATCCGGCTGCGGCTGACCCGTCACACTGGTGGGGACCGGCCCGCGGACAGGAGGAGCTGAGGTGTTCACCGGGATCGTCGAGGAGATCGGCACCCTGCTCGTCCGCGAGGAGCTGGGGCCCCGGGGCCAGGACATGGCTGCGCGGCTGCAGATCCGCGCGCGCACGGTGCTCGACGGCGTGGCGCTGGGCGACTCGATCGCCGTCAACGGCGTCTGCCTGACCGTCACCGGCGTGCAGCCCGACGGCTCCGGCGGCGTCTGGAGCACCGACGTGATGGCCGAGACCCTCGCCCGCAGCAGCCTGGGCCGCCTCGCCGCGGGCGACCCGGTCAACCTCGAGCGCGCGGTGACCCCGCACACCCGCCTGGGCGGGCACCTGGTGCAGGGCCACGTCGACGGCGTCGGCACCGTGCTCACCCGGACGCCGGGGGAGCACTGGGAGATCGTGCGGATCGCCCTGCCACCGGCCCTGGCCCGCTACGTGGTCGAGAAGGGCTCGGTCGCCGTGGACGGCGTCTCGCTGACCGTGAGCGCGGTCGGCGCGGTGGACGCCCCCGAGCCCTGGTTCGAGATCAGCCTCATCCCCACCACCCTGCGCGAGACCACGCTGGGCGCGGTTCCTCCGGGGAGTCCGGTCAACCTGGAGGTCGACGTGATCGCCAAGTACGTGGAACGCCTGTTGGGAGCGCGTCGGTGAGCAGCAGCCCTGGAACGCGGCTCGACTCGATCGAGGACGCGATCGCCGCGATCAAGCGCGGCCGGCCGGTCGTCGTCGTCGACGACGAGGACCGGGAGAACGAGGGCGACCTCATCTTCGCCTCCGAGCTGGCCACCCCCGAGCTCGTGGCGTTCATGGTCCGCTACACCTCCGGCTACATCTGCGTGGCCGTGACCGAGGCCGACGCCGACCGGCTGGACCTGCCGCCGATGTTCCGGGTCAACCAGGACCGCCGCGGCACCGCCTACACCGTCACCGTGGACGCCCGGGAGGGCGTCACCACCGGGATCTCGGCGGCCGACCGGGCACGCACCGTCCAGCTGCTGGCCGATCCGCAGACCTCCTCGGCCGACCTGGCCCGGCCCGGGCACATCGTCCCGCTCCGGGCCAAGGACGGCGGGGTGCTGCGCCGGCCCGGGCACACCGAGGCCGCCGTCGACCTGGCCGTGCTCGCCGGGCTGCGGCCCTCCGGCACCCTGTGCGAGCTGGTGAGCGAGGAGGACCCCACCGGCATGGCCCGCGGCGAGGAGCTGCGTGCCTTCGCCGACGAGCACGACCTGTGCATGATCTCGATCGCCGATCTCATCGCCTACCGCAAGCGCTTCGACAAGCTGGTCGAGCGGGTGGCCGAGGCCACCGTCCCGCTCGGGGTGGGCACGTTCACCGCGGTCGGCTACCGCAGCAGCTACGACGCCCGGGAGCACGTCGCCTTCGTCTACGGCGACATCGGCGACGGCGAGGACGTGCTGGTGCGGGTGCACTCCGAGTGCCTCACCGGCGACGTCTTCGGGTCGCTGCGCTGCGACTGCGGACCGCAGCTGCAGGCGGCGCTGGCCGCCGTGGCGCAGGAGGGGCGCGGCATCGTGCTCTACATCCGCGGGCACGAGGGCCGGGGCATCGGCCTGCTGCACAAGCTGCAGGCCTACCAGCTGCAGGACCGCGGCATCGACACCGTCGACGCCAACCTCGACCTGGGCCTGCCCGCCGACGCCCGCGACTACGGCACCGGCGCGCAGATCCTGGTCGACCTGGGCGTGCACACCATGCGGCTGCTCACCAACAACCCGGCCAAGCGGGCCGGGCTGGAGGGGTACGGGCTCAAGGTCACCGGCCGGGTGCCGCTGCCCAGCCACGTCACCGCCGAGAACCTGGCCTACCTGCGGACCAAGCGCGACCGGATGGGCCACCTCCTGGACATCATCGAGCCGGAGACCGAGTCGGGCCCGGCGGACGTCCCCGCCGGGATGCCTCTGCACGTCGACGAGCAGGAGGGCACGTGAGCGGGGCGGGAGCTCCTGAGGTCGCCCCGGTCGACGCGGCCGGCCTCACCCTCGGCATCGTCGCCACGACCTGGCACGCCGAGCTGACCGACAGCCTCCTCGCCCGCGCGGTGGCCGCCGCCCGGGCCAGCGGCGTGGAGGAGCCGACGGTGGTGCGCGCGCCCGGCGCGGTCGAGCTGCCGGTGGTCGCCCAGGCGCTGGCGGAGCGGCACGACGCCGTCGTGGCCCTCGGCGTGGTGGTCCGCGGTGGCACGCCGCACTTCGAGTACGTCTGCGACGCGGTGACCGCGGGGTTGACCCGGGTGGCCCTCGACGCCGGCAAGCCGGTCGGCAACGGCGTGCTGACCTGCGACACCGAGGAGCAGGCCCGCGACCGGGCCGGGCTGCCCGGCTCGGCCGAGGACAAGGGCTGGGAGGCGGCGATCGCCGCCCTGTCCACCGCGCTCACCCTGCGGCAGCTGCGGGCTCCGCAGCGCCCCACCGGCTTCACCGTGCGGCCGGCCGCCGGGGGTGGCGCGTGAAGACCTTCGACGAGCTCTTCGCCGAGCTCTCGGGCAAGGTCGCCGCCGGCGACCCGGCGTCGGGCACGGTCACGGCGGTGCGGGACGGCGTGCACGCGGCCGGCAAGAAGGTCGTCGAGGAGGCCGCCGAGTCCTGGATGGCCGCCGAGCACGAGAGCGACGAGCGGACCGCCGAGGAGATCAGCCAGCTGCTCTACCGGGTCCAGGTCCTCATGCTGGCCCGCGGGCTGACGCTGGACGACGTCTACGCTCACCTCTGATCGCCCCCCGCCCGAAGGAGCTCCGACCCGTGCTGCGCATCGCCGTGCCCAACAAGGGGGTCCTGAGCGAGCCCGCGGCCGAGATGCTCGCCGAGAGCGGCTACCGGCAGCGGCGCAGCACCAAGGACCTCGCCGTCTACGACCCCGACAGCGACACCGAGTTCTTCTATCTGCGGCCCCGCGACATCGCCGTCTACGTCGCCGCCGGCACCCTCGACGTCGGCATCACCGGCCGGGACATGCTGCTGGAGACCGCCCCGCCGGACGGCCCCGCGGCGGTCGAGGTCATGTCCCTGGGCTTCGGCCGCTCC
>DATAAV010000202.1:0-2740 GCA_036259935.1 Geodermatophilus sp.
CAAGGCCGAGGGCGTCGGTAACAAGGTGATCCTCTTCGGCGCACGCACCGGCGGTGACGGCATCGGCGGCGTCAGCGTGCTGGCCAGCGAGACCTTCGACGCGGAGGGCCCGGCCAAGCGGCCCGCCGTGCAGGTCGGCGACCCGTTCACCGAGAAGCTGCTCATCGAGGCCTGCCTGGAACTCTTCGCCGCCGACCTGGTCACCGGCATCCAGGACCTCGGCGGCGCCGGGCTGTCCTGCGCCACCAGCGAGCTGGCCAGCGCCGGCACCGGCGGCATGCACGTGAACCTGGACGCCGTCCCGCTGCGCGACAGCACGCTCACCCCGGCCGAGATCCTGATGAGCGAGTCGCAGGAGCGGATGTGCGCGATCGTCGAGCCGGACAAGGTCGACGCCTTCCTGGCCGTCTGCCGCAAGTGGGACGTGCTCGCCGCCGTCATCGGTGAGGTCACCGACGGCGACCGGCTGACCGTCGACTGGCACGGCGAGCGGATCGTCGACGTCCCGCCGCGCACCGTCGCCCACGAGGGGCCGGTCTACGAGCGGCCGATGCGGCGTCCCGCCGACCTCGACGCCCTGCAGGCCGACGACCCGGCGCGTCTGCCCCGCCCGGCCACCGGCGCGGAGCTGCGGGCGCAGTGGCTGGCCGTCGTCGCCAGCCCGGACGGCGCGGACAAGACCTGGGTCACCGAGCAGTACGACCGCTACGTCCGCGGCAACACCGTGCTCGCCCAGCCCGACGACGCCGGGGTGGTGCGGATCGACGAGGAGACCCACCGCGGCATCGCGCTCTCCCTCGACGGCAACGCGCGCGCAGCGCGCCTCGACCCCTACGCCGGCGCGCAGCTCAACCTGGCCGAGGCCTACCGCAACGTCGCCGTCTCCGGCGCCCGGCCGCTGGCGGTGACCAACTGTCTGAACTTCGGCTCCCCGGAGGAGCCGGAGGTGATGTGGCAGTTCGCCCAGGCGGTGCGCGGCCTGGCCGACGCCTGCCGCGACCTCGGCCTGCCGGTCACCGGCGGCAACGTGAGCCTCTACAACCAGACCGGCGACGTGGCCATCAATCCCACGCCGGTGATCGGCGTGCTCGGCGTCCACGACGACGTCCGCCGGCGGGTGGGCAGCGGCTGGCGCGGCGACGGCGAGACGGTGATGCTGCTCGGCGGCACCCGCGAGGAGTTCGGCGGCTCGGCCTGGGCCGCCGTCGTCCACGGGCACCTCGGCGGCCGCCCGCCGGCGGTGGACCTGGCGGCGGAGCGGGCGCTGGGCGAGCTGCTGGCGGCGCTGTCCCGCGAGGACCTGGTCACCTCGGCGCACGACCTCTCCGACGGCGGGCTGGCCCAGGCCCTCGCCGAGTCGGCGCTGCGCCACGGCACCGGCGCGCGGCTGCAGCTGACCGGCTTCGCCGAGGGGATCGACGCGTTCACCGCGCTGTTCAGCGAGTCCACCGCGCGAGCCGTGGTCACCACGACCGACCCGGACGCCGTCCGGGCCACCGCCGAGTGGGCCGGCGTGGCCGTCACCGACCTGGGGACGACCGGCGGCGACGCGCTCGTCGTCGAGGACCTGCTCGAGCTGCCCCTGGCCGAGCTGCGGGCGGCGTGGACGGCGACCCTGCCGGCGCTGTTCGGCTCGCCGGAGGCCGAGGTGGCAGCGGGTCACGCGGCCGGCAGCGTCCCGGCGGGCACCGTCCCCACCAGCTGATGCCGGCTCCGGCGCCGATCCCCGCCGAGGAGCTGCGCGCCGCGCTGGAGCCGGTGCGGCCGTGGCTGGCCGGGGAGGCCGAACAGCCGCCGCGGGCGGTCGTCGGCGCCGCGGTGAAGACCTCGGCCCGCTGGCTGGCCCAGCAGGTGCCCGGGCGGTCGGTGGAGCTGCGGGTGCCCCCGCACGTCGCCGTCCAGTGCGTGCCCGGCCCGCGGCACACCCGCGGCACCCCGCCCAACGTCGTCGAGACCGACGCCGCCACCTGGCTGCGGCTGGCCGCCGGGCTGCTGGACTGGGCCGCCGCCGTCGCCGGCGGGCGGGTCAGCGCCAGCGGCAACCGCGCCGACCTCTCGCCCCACCTGCCGCTCGCCCCGCTGCGCGGCGGGTGATCCGCGCTTCATCGCGATAAAGCGCGGGATCAGCCGCCGGTGAACAGCGGGATGGCCGCGCGCACGGTGTTGTACAGGCCGTACAGCAGCGGGATCGCCACGAGGATCCAGGCGAAGACGATCAGGGCGATCGGCGTGTGCGTCGGCCTGCGGCCGTCGGCGGAGTAGGCGGGGGAGCTCATCGGGCCGCGCTCCGTTCGGGGGTCGGGGCGCGCACGGCGCCGGCGGTCGGGGTCCTCGGCTCGTGCCACTTGTCGGCGACCGGCCGCACCAGCAGGTTCGCGACGAACCCGACGGCGAGCAGGCCGACCATGATGAACAGCGCCGGCCGGTAGTCGGAGGCGACCAGCTGGCCGGGCGTGCCCTGGGTGTCGAGCACGCCGTTGATGATCAGCGGCCCGGCCACACCGGCCGCCGACCAGGCAGTGAGCAGCCGGCCGTGGATGGCGCCGACCTGGTAGGTGCCGAACAGGTCGCGCAGGTAGGCGGGGACGGTGGCGAACCCGCCGCCGTAGAAGCTGATGATCACGGCGGCGAAGGCGACGAACACCCAGGTGGCGCTGCTGCCGAACAGGGCCAGGCCGATGTAGAGCAGCAGGCCGACGCCGAGGTAGACCATGTAGATCGGCTTGCGGCCGATGAAGTC
>DATAAV010000203.1:0-4316 GCA_036259935.1 Geodermatophilus sp.
AGCACGTCCCGGCCCGGCCGGGCGTCGGCGGCGGCCACCAGCAGCTTGTAGAGGTCCACCGACGTCGAGTCGCTCACCAGCACCTCGCCCGGCCGCGCGCCCAGCACGCCGGCGGCGAGCGCGTCGCCGATCCGGGTGGCCGCGCCGATCCACGACGACCACGAGCCCACGAGCCCGCGCGCCCACTCCTCCTCGACCACCCGGGCGAGCGCGGCCGGCGTCTCCCGCGGCATCCGGCCGAGAGAGTTCCCGTCCAGGTAGAGCAGCCGGTCGGGCCCGTCCTCCTCGGTGCCGGCGAAGCGGCAGCGGAAGGCGGCGAGGGGGTCGGCGGCGTCCAGGGACTCGGCGAACGCGCGGGAGAGGTCCACGGCGACTGTCTACCGTCCGCGCCGGACGTAGCGCGGCCGCCGTGTCGGCGGTCAGGGTTAGCGTCCGTCCATGACGCGGGGAACCGAACTGCACGACCTGTCGGCGCTGGAGCAGGCGGCCGCGATACGGGCCGGCCAGGTCAGCCCGACCGAGCTGGTCGAGCACTACCTCGGCCGGATCGAGGGCCTCGACGCCGGCCTCGGCGCCTTCCTCACCGTCACCCCCGATCGCGCGCTGACCGCGGGGGCGGAGGCGGAGCGGGCGGTGCGCCGCGGCGGCGAACTGCCCCTGCTGCTCGGCGTCCCGACGGCGATCAAGGACCTCAACAACACCGCCGGCGTCCGGACGACGTACGGGTCGACGATCTTCGCCGACTTCGTCCCTGAGGTGGACGACCACGTGGTCACCGCCCTGGCCGCGGCCGGGACGATCAGCCTGGGCAAGACCAACACCCCCGAGTTCGGCTTCCCCTGCTACACCGACAACGGCCTGGTGGGCCCGGCGCGCTGCCCGTGGGACCGCTCGCGGTCGGCGGGTGGCTCCAGCGGCGGTGCGGCGGTCGCCGTCGCCGCGGGCATGGCGCCGTTCGCGCAGGGCAGCGACGGCGGCGGCTCGATCCGCATCCCGGCGTCGGTCAACGGGCTGTTCGGCATCAAGCCGACCCGCGGCCGGGTGAGCAACGCGCCGCTGGGCGGCGACGTCACCGGCCTGGGGACCAACGGGCCGATCACCCGCACCGTCCGCGACGCCGCGGCGATGCTCGACGTCATGGCCGGTCCGGCCCCGGGCGACGCGACGTGGGCGCCGCCGCCCCCGCCGGGGGAGTCCTTCCTCGGCTACGCCGACCGGCCCGCGCGGCGGCTGCGGATCGGCCGCTACCTGGAGTCGGCCATGCCCGACGTCGTCCTGGAGCCGGAGGTGGCGGCGGCGTTCGACGACGCCTCCCGGCTGTTGGCCGACCTCGGCCACGACGTCGAGGACGTGCCCCCGGGCGTGCTCGGCCCGCACGTGCTGCCCTCCTTCGAGCGGGCGTGGACGCTGTCGGGGACGGTGCTGCCGGTGCCGCCGGAGCGGGTCGCCGAACTGCGGCCGCTGACCCGGGTGCTGCGCGCCCGGGGGCTGGCGCTCTCGGCCCAGGCGGCGATGGAGGCGCTGACCGCGCTGCGGCTCTTCTCCCGGCGGTTCATCGAGGCCACCAGCCGCTACGACGTCCTGCTCGCCCCGGTCTGCACGATGACCCCGCGCCCGCTCGGCTGGTTCGAGGCCGACGGCGACGGCGCGGAGGACTTCGAGCGGCAGAAGCGCTACGCGGCGTTCACCGCCCTCTACAACGTCACCGGTCAGCCCGCGGTGAGCGTTCCCCTGTACTGGACGGCCGGCGGGCTGCCCATCGGCACGATGCTCGTCGGCCGGCCCGCCGACGAGGCCACGCTCATCACGCTGTCGGCTCAACTGGAGGAGGCGCGGCCCTGGGCCGACCGTCACCCCCGGGGATGGGACATGAACGCGAAGTGAGAACGGCTTGCCGGTAGGTTGTCGGCGTGACCGTCGTCGAGACCTTGCTCGTCTTCGTCGGCGCCCCGCTGGCCGTCGTCGTCCTGTTCGCGCTGCTGACGCTCGTGCCCGGGGCCCGCAAGGAGGGGCTCCGTTACAAGCCCGGCCAGCCGTGGGTGCACGCACCCGTCTGGTACGAACCGCACCCCGACCACGGTCCCGCGGCCGGGTCGCACGACAGCGAGCCGAAGGCGATCGGCTCCTCGGTCTACAACGAGCCGGCGCGCGAGCACGGTGGCGACTCGCACGGCTCCTCAGCCGGCGCGCACCCGCCGGTGCCGGCCGGGCCGCTCGGCGGCGCCCGCGGGACGTGGTGACGCCATGACGTCCCAGCCCCGCAACTACCAGGTCCCCGGAGGTCGGCGTTGACCAGCGTGTTCCAGACCGAGCCCCACGACACCGGGACGGCCTACACGGCCCCGAACGTCATCGACGAGGACCTGCACCACGACCACATCTTCAGCTACCGGCAGCTGGCCCGCATCGACGAGGCGCTGACCATGGCCTCCCGGGAGACGGGGCTGCGGTTCACTCTCTACATCGGCGATCTCGGCCAGCGGACGCGGCTGACCGCCGAGGAGCTGCACGCCCGCTCCGGCCCGAACCCGTCCGAGTCGGTCCTGCTGGCCATCTCGCCCGGGCAGCGGGTGATCGAGGTCGTCACGGGCGCGGCTGCGGCCCGCCGGCTGCCCGACCGGGCGTGCGCGCTGGCCGTGCTGTCCATGACGAACTCCTTCGCCTCCGGCGACCTGGTCGGCGGCATCGTCAACGGCCTGCGGCAGCTGTCCGACCAGGCCGGACACCCCCGGGCGCTGCGCACCCACTGAGCCGGGGGAGCACCCCCCCGACGCCGACGGGCCCGGCCGGACAGCAGTACGGCCGGGCCCGTTTCATCGCGATGGAGCTCCGCGCTTCATCGCGATAAAGCTCGTCGGCGTCGTGCGCCCTCAGTCGTTCTCGGCGGCGTCCCGCTCCCGGGCCCGCAGCGCCCGGGCGATCCCGTCGCGGCCCTCGACCACCAGCCGGCGCAGCGGAGCCGGGTGGTCGTGGCCGGCCAGCCAGGCGTCGGCGGCCTGCACCGTGCCCAGTTCGACCACCGGCGGGAACAGGTACTGCACCGCGTTCTTGGCGATCTCCCCGGGACGGCGCTCCCACAGCGGCCGGATGTCGGCGAAGTACCGGTCGACGTAGCCGGCGGTGAGCTCCCGCTGGGCCGGGTGCCAGAACCCCTGCAGCATCGCCTCGTGCACGGCATTGGGGATGGAGTCCTCGGTGAAGGCCTTCCGCCAGGTCTCCGCCTTCGACTCCGCCGTCGGCCGCAGCGCCCGCGCCGTCGCGGCCCGCCGCCGCCCGGTCGCGGTGGCGTCGCGGTCCTCCTCGGCGTCGATCTCCGCGTCGCCGGCGGCCCCGATCGCAACCAGCCCGTGCAGGAAGGCCCAGCGGGCGTCGGCGTCCACGGCCAGCCCTTCCACCACCCGCGAGCCGTCGAGCAGGCCGCGCAGCACGGCGGCGTGCTCCTCGGTGCGCGCGGCGCTGGCGAGGGTCCGGGACCACTGCAGCTGCTCGTCGCTGCCGGGCTCGGCCCGCTCCATCGCCGAGAGCGCCTTGTCGGCCAGCGCGCTCCACCCCGTCTCGGCCCACCGCGGGTCGGCGTAGGAGCTCAGGGCGGCCTGCACCCGCCCGAGCAGCGACTGGACGACGCTGATCTCGGTCTCGGCGTCCACCCCGGTGAGCACCAGGTGCACCCACGCCCGCGCCGGCAGCTCGGCGTCGCGGGTCATGTCCCACGCCGCTGACCAGCACAGCGCCCGTGCCAGCGAGTCGGGGATGGTGCCGATGCTCTCGCGCAGCGTGGCCAGCGACCGCTCGTCGAGGCGCAGCTTGGCGTAGGTGAGGTCCTCGTCGTTGACCAGCACCAGGTCCGCGGCCGGGTGGCCGATCAGGTCCGGCACCTCGGTGCGCGCGCCGTCGACGTCCAGCTCCACCCGGGTGCTGCGGGTCAGCCCGTCCGGGCCGGCGTCGTACAGGCCGACGGCGAGCCGGTGCCGCCGCAGCACCGGGTGCTCCGCAACGGCGGTCTGCTCGATGACGAAGCTGCGGTAGCGGCCGTCGTCGGTGAGCTCGTACACCGGTCGCAGGGTGTTGACCTGGCTGGTCTCCAGCCACTGCCGCGACCACGCCGACAGGTCCCGGCCGGAGCTCTCCGACAGCGGGCCGAGCAGGTCGGCCAGCGTGGTGTTGCCGTACTCGTGCTTGCGGAAGTAGCGGCGGACGCCGGCGAGGAACTCCTCCCGGCCGACGTAGGCCACCAGCTGCTTGAGCACCGAGGCGCCCTTGGCGTAGGTGATCCCGTCGAAGTTGACCTCGACGGCGGCGACGTCGGGGATGTCGGC
>DATAAV010000204.1:0-3251 GCA_036259935.1 Geodermatophilus sp.
GCCACAGCCTCGCGCTGACCACCGAACCCGGCGCGACCACCGAGGAGCTGCTCGCCTTCTCCGAGAAGATCATCGCCGCGGTGCAGGAGCGCTTCGGCGTCACCCTGGAGCGCGAGCCCACGACGATCCAGCCCTGAGACTGCCGAGGGCCGGCACGCTCCGGCCCCCTGCAGGGGCCCACTCCGAGCGGTGGGGGGCAGGGGCCTCCTACTCGCGGGCGACCTTGTGCTGGGCGGCCTGCGCCCGCGGGCGGACGACGAGCAGGTCGACGTTGACGTGGTGCGGGCGGGTGAGCGTCCAGGCGATGCAGTCGGCGACGTCCTCGGCGACCAGCGGCTCGCGCACCCCGCGGTAGACGGCGTCGGCCTTCTCCGGGTCCCCGACCCGGTTCAGGGTGAACTCCTCGGTCCGCACCATCCCGGGTGCGATCTCGATCACCCGGACCGGGTCGTACACCAGCTCCAGCCGCAGCGTCTCGGCCAGCGTGTGCACCGCGTGCTTGGCCGCCGTGTACGACGCGCCGCCCTCGTAGGAGACCAGCCCTGCGGTGGAGCCGACGAACAGCAGGTCGCCGGCGCCCGAGGCGATCAGCGCGGGCAGCAGCGCCTTGGTCAGCCGGACGGTGCCCAGCACGTTGACCTCGTAGGTGCGCTCCCACGAGTCCAGGTCCGCCTCGGCCACGGGCAGGGCGTCGAACGCGCCGCCGGCGTTGTTGACCAGCACGTCGACCCGGTCCAGGGCGCCGGCGAACCCGGCCACCGACTCGGGGTCGGTGAGGTCGAGGGGCAGCGCGCGGGCGCCGATGGCGGCGGCCAGCTCGGTCAGCCGGTCCATCCGCCGGGCGCCGAGCACGACGTCGAAGCCCTCGGCCACCAGCCGCCGGGCGGTGGCCGCCCCGATGCCGCTGGAGGCGCCGGTGACGACGGCGGTCCGGCCCGCGCCGGGCAGCTCGCGGGGACCGGATGCAGGATGGGGGGAGGGGCCGGGCATGAGACCCATCCTGGCGCTGTTGCAGACTGGGATGTCGAGCGGGTGCCTCCCGGCGCCCTGGAGCGAGGCGGGAGGTCCGGCGTGGCCGCTCGACGCCGTCCGCGCCCTGCCGCGCCCCGGCGCGTGGCCACCCTCTCGGTGCACACCAGCCCGCTCGACCAGCCCGGCGCCGGCGACGCCGGCGGCATGAACGTCTACGTCGTCGAGGTCTCCCGGCGGCTGGCCGACCGCGGCATCGCCGTCGACGTCTTCACGCGCGCGACCTCCAGCGACCTGCCGCCCGTGGTCGAGATGAGCCCCGGGGTCACCGTGCGACACGTCAGCGCCGGCCCGTTCGAGGGCCTGGGCAAGGAGGAGCTGCCCGCGCAGCTGTGCGCCTTCACCGCCGCGGTGCTGCGCGAGGAGGCGCAGCACGAGCCGGGCCACTACGACGTCGTCCACTCGCACTACTGGCTGTCCGGCCAGGTCGGCTGGCTGGCCCGCGACCGGTGGAGCGTGCCGCTCATCCACACCGCGCACACCCTGGCCAAGGTGAAGAACGCCGCGCTGGCGACCGGCGACCGGCCCGAGCCGCGGGCCCGCGTCATCGGCGAGGAGCAGGTCGTCGCCGAGGCCGACCGGTTGGTCGCCAACACCGACGACGAGGCCCACCAACTGGTCGAGCACTACGGCGCCGACCCGCGGCGCACCCTCGTCGTCCCGCCAGGGGTGGACCTCGACCGGTTCACCCCCGGCGACCGGACGGCGGCCCGCCGCGGGCTGGGCGTCCCCGAGGACGCCGTCGTGCTGCTCTTCGTCGGCCGCATCCAGCCGCTCAAGGGCCCCGACCTGCTGCTCGAGGCGGCCGCGCGGATGCTCGTCGACGACCCGGGCCTGCGCGACCGGCTGCGGGTGCACGTCGTCGGCGCGCCCAGTGGCACCGGCCTGGAGGCCCCCCGCCAGCTCGAGCAGCTCGCCGCCGAGCTCGGCGTCGCCGACCTGGTCCGCTTCCTGCCGCCGGTGCACACCGAGCTGCTCGCCGAGCACTACCGGGCCGCCGACGTCGCCGTCGTCCCCAGCCACAACGAGTCCTTCGGCCTGGTCGCCCTCGAGGCCCAGGCCTGCGGGACGCCGGTCGTCGCGGCCGCCGTGGGCGGCCTGCGCACCGCCGTCCGGGACGGCGTCTCGGGGGTGCTGGTCGAGGGCCGCGACCCGGCCGACTACGCCGCCGCCATCCGCGCGGTGCTCGCCCGCCGGGAGCTGCTGTCGGCCGGCGCACGCCGGCACGCCGCCTCCTTCTCGTGGGAGCGCACCGTCGACAGTCTGGTCGCGGCGTACACCTCCGCCGCGGAGGAGTTGGCCGTGGTCCAGGCAGCGGCCCCCGGCCCGCTGCGGCGCCCGGCCTGGGCGCTGGGCGGGGTGCGCCCGCTCGGTGCGCAGGTGGCCCGGTGAGCCGCGAGCGGACGGTGACCGAGCTCGACGCGGTCATCGAGCAGACGCTGCGCGACAGCGAGCTGGTGCACGAGCACCCCGCGCCGGGCCGCTGGCTGGTGGACCTGCCCGGGACCAGGAAGCTCAAGACGGTGTGCGGGCTGATCGTCGGGGATCACGCGCTGCGGGTGGAGGCCTTCGTCTGCCGGCAGCCCGACGAGAACCGCGAGCAGCTGTGGACCTACCTGCTGCAGCACAACGCCCGCATGTACGGCGTCGCGTACTCGATCGACAGGGTCGGCGACGTCTACCTGACCGGTCGGTTGCCGCACGCGGCGGTCACGGCCGACGAGCTCGACCGCGTGCTCGGCGCGGTGCTCAGCTACGCCGACGACCACTTCAACACCATGCTCGAGATCGGCTTCGGCACGTCGATCCGGCGGGAGTGGGAGTGGCGGGTCAAGCGGGGGGAGTCCCTGCGCAACCTGGAGGCCTTCGCCGACTTCGCCGACCCGGGCCGGAGGTCGCGTACCGCCGGGACCCCGGACGACGGGGCGTGACCGTGACGGCCCTGGTCGCCGTCGTCGTCCTGGCCGGCCTGCCGGGCCGGCCTGCCCGGCCGGCCCGGCCCGGGAGCTGACGACCCCGCCAGCAGTTAGCGTGGCGGTGGTGCAGGAGGGTTCCGGGCAGCAGCAGCGGCAGGTCCGGGCACTCGTGGGCCTGCTCGCCGCGACCGCGCTGGTGTACCCGCTGCTGCTGTGCGCGGTGCGGCTGACCTTCGCCCAGCTGCTCGCCGTCGACGTCCGCGGCACCCTGTTCTGGCTGGCCGCGGGGGCGGCCTGCAGCGTGTC
>DATAAV010000205.1:0-10229 GCA_036259935.1 Geodermatophilus sp.
GGTTCGTGCGCACCGTCCTTGGGGACGTCGCCTCCGAGGAGCTCGGGCCGACCTACGCCCATGAGCACCTGCTGACCCGCCCGCTGGGCGAGCAGGTCCGCGACGATCCCGACCTGGTGCTGGACGACGAGCAGCGGGCCGCCGCCGAGTTGCGGACGTTCGTCCAGGCGGGCGGCCGGGCGCTGGTCGAGGCGAGCACCGCGGAGCTGGGTCGCGCCCCGGCGGGGCTGCGGCGCCTGGCCCGGCGGACCGGCGTGCACGTGGTGGCCGCGACCGGGCACGTCTGCGAGCAGTACTGGCGGGGCGCGCTCGACCTGGAGGCCAAGCCGGAGCGGGCGCTGGTGGACGGCTTCGTGCGGGACCTGACCGTCGGGATGGACGGCACCGACGTTCGGGCGGGAGTGGTCAAGGTCGGCTCCTCGCTCGACCGCGTCACCGGTACGGAGGCCCGGGTGATCCGCGCGGCGGCCGCGGCCCAGCGGGAGACCGGCGTACCGATCACCACCCACACCACCGCCGGGACGGCGGCGATGGCGCAGGTGCGGGCGCTCGAGCGGGCAGGAGCCGACCTGTTGCACGTCTGTGTCGGCCATCTGGACCGGCGGCTGGTCTGGGAGGACCACCTGGCCCTGGCGCGCACCGGTGTCTTCCTCGGCTACGACTGTGTCGGCAAGGAGCAGTACCAGCCCGACGCGGAACGGGTCCGGTTCATCCTGCGGCTCGTCGAGGCGGGCCACGGCCGGCAGGTGCTGCTGGCCGGGGACATGGCCCGCCGGCGGTACCTGAGCGCCTGGGGCGGTCGCCCGGGATTTCGGTTCATCCTCGGGGAGTTCCTGCCCCGCCTGCGCGCGGCCGGGCTGGACGACGCGGACGTGCGGGCCCTCGTCGTGGACAACCCGGCCAGCT
Source organism: Geodermatophilus sp. (assembly GCA_036259935.1). Lineage (GTDB taxonomy): Bacteria > Actinomycetota > Actinomycetes > Mycobacteriales > Geodermatophilaceae > Geodermatophilus. Next base: position 907 of record DATAAV010000205.1, read on the forward strand.
TCCTGAGCTGGCGGGGCGGCTGAGGGCGGCGAGGGCTTGACGCCGACGGCGTCGGCGCGATATGTCCGGACGGGATGACACATTCGCCGTCGGAGGCCCGTCGGGGCACCTTGGTGTTCATCGGGGTGGACACCCGCGGCTCGAGCATCATGCGGCTGTTCCCCCGTTGGGCGGAGATCCTGGACCTCGACGCCCGGATCGAGGGATGGGACATCCGCCTCGGGGCAGAGGCGGCCGCCTACCGGGACACGGTGCGGCGGCTCGCCGACGACCTCGGTGTCGCCGGTGCCCTCGTCACCAGCCACAAGCTGGACGTGTACCGCCATGCCGGCAGCCTGTTCGACGAGCTGGACCGGTACGCCGTCCTGTGCCGGGAGGTCTCCTGCATCTCCCGGCGGGACGGGCGCCTGCTCGGCCACGCCAAGGACCCCATCACCGCCGGCCTGGCCATGGAGGACCTGCTCGGCCCGGGTCGCCGGCTGGACGCGACGGCCCAGGTGCTGTGCCTCGGCGCCGGCGGAGCCGGGACCGCCATCACCGTGCGGCTGCTGGAGGCCGAGCCCGCTCCCGGCCGGATAATGGTCGCCGACAAGGACCCCGGACGGCTGGCCACGCTACGTGAGATCTGCGCCGGGCTCGGTGCAGGCACGGTGGAGCTGGCCAGGGTGCGCGGCGCCGAGGACGCCGACGCGCTGCTGGCGGCCCTGCCCGAGGGCTCGCTGGTGGTCAACGCCACCGGCATGGGCAAGGACGTGCCAGGGTCGCCGCTCAGTGGCCGGGCCCGCTTCCCGGCCGGCGCCCTGGTCTGGGACCTCAACTACCGTGGCGACCTGGGGTTCCTGCGTCAGGCCAGGGAGCAGGTCGGGGCCCGCGGCCTGGAGCTGCACGACGGCTGGCGCTACTTCCTGCACGGTTGGAGCCAGCACATCGCCCAGGTCTACGGCCTCGAGCTGGCGCCGCCGGCCTTCGAGCGCCTGGCCGAGGCCGCCGAGCCCCTGCGGCAGCCGACCCCGGCCACGAGCCAGGCTTGACGGGTCATAGCATCCCTTCATAAGGTCATCCTGTCCGGACAGGATGCCGGGGAGGAGTCGTGACCGCGCAGCTGCCGACGTCGCGGATCGACCGGACCTCGCCGGTGCCCTTCTACTTCCAGCTCAAGAAGACCCTGGCCGAGGAGATCGTCGCCGGCCGCTGGCTGCCGGGCGACCGGCTGCCGTCCGAGCCCTCGATCTGCGACCACTTCGAGGTCTCCCGGACGACCGTCCGGCAGGCGCTCGGCGAGCTGGAGGCCGAGGGGATGATCCGCCGCGAGAAGGGCCGCGGCACCTTCGTCGCCGAGCCCCGCTCGACCTCCTGGCTACTGCAGTCCTCGCACGGCTTCTACGAGGAGGCGGTCGCAGCCGGCCACGGCGTCCGCTCGCGGGTGCTGCGGCGCGGGCTGGGACCGCTCCCCACCTGGGCCTGCGACGCCCTCGACCTGGCCGAGGGCAGTGTCGGCGTCACCGTCGAGCGGGTCCGCTGGGTGGATGACCGGCTGGTCATGTACGTCATCACCCACCTGCCCGCGCACCTGGCCCAGGTGGTGCTGGCGGCCGACCTGGAGGCCGGCTCGCTGTACCGGACGCTGCGGCAGGGCACCGGCGCGAGCGTCTTCGGCGGCCGCCGGGTGGTGGAGGCCGTGACCGCCCAGGAGGAGCTGGCCACGCTGCTGCAGGTCGAGCCGGGCTCGCCCCTGCTGTTCGTGGAGTCGGTGTCCTGGGACCGTGACCTGCGGCCCTTCGAGTGCTACCGGGCATGGCACCGCGCCGACCGGACCAAGATCGAGGTGCAGGCCGTCAACCAGGCGGTGGCCACCAGGGCCGGCCTGGACCCGACGACCCTGCGGCTGGAGACTCGATGAGGACCGCGCTCGTCACCGGGGCGACCAGCGGCATCGGCCGGGCGGCGGCGCTGGCCCTCGGCGATGCCGGCTGGTGGGTTCTGGCCTGCGGCCGGGACCCCGAGCGCGGCGCGGAGGTCGCGGCCGAGCTGGCCGGGCGGGCCGGCGGCGAGTTCGCCGCCGCCGACCTGACCGACGACGGGGCCGCCCAGCGCCTGGTCGACCGCGCCGTCGCCGCCACCGGCCGGCTCGACCTGGTGGTCTACAGCGCCGGCACCCACTTCCTGGCCAGCGTCGAGGAAACCGATCCCGGCGACTACGACCGGCTGATGGCGACCAACCTCCGGGGCGCGGTCCTGCTGGCCCGCGCCGCCGTGCCGGCGATGCGAGCCTCCGACGGCGGCGTGATCGTCAATGTCTCCAGCGAGGCCGGCCTGGTCGCGGTGCCCGGGCAGGTGGCCTACAACGTCTCCAAGGCCGGCCTGCTGATGCTGACCAGGTCGATCGCGGTCGACCATGCCGGCGACGGCATCCGCGCGGTGTCGGTCTGCCCGGGCACCACCCGCACCCCGCTGGTGGAGCGGGCCATCCAGTCCGCCCCCGACCCCGAGGCGCACGAACGCTGGCTGGCCTCCAGCCGGCCCGCGGGGCGGCTCGGCGTCCCCGAGGAGATCGCCGGCGCCATCGTGTTCGTGGCAAGCGACCAGGCATCGTTCATGACCGGATCGGAGATCGTCGTCGACGGCGGCTACACCGCCGTCTAGGGAAGCCCGGGAGCCGCGCCGCCAGCGGTCTCCCGGGCTCCGGAGGGAGATGAGGTGCAGATGGCTCGTCGGAGCAGGACCCTCGCGCTCCTGGCCGTGATGGCGCTGCTGGTGGGGGCGTGCGGTCGCGGGGGTGACGGCGGCGCCGGTGAGGGCGGCCGCTGGCAGCAGGAGATCGTCATCGGCTGGACGCCGCCCGACATCACCGGGGTGTTCAAGACCGCCACCGAGTTCTTCGAGAAGGCCGCCAAGGACGCCGCCGCGGCCGGGTTCAACGTCAAGGTCGAAAGCCGCTCGCCGGCCACCCACACCGCCTTCGCCGACCAGGTCGCGATCATCGACGACTTCGTCTCCCGCAAGGTCGACGTGATCGCGATCTCGCCGGCCGACACCGAGGCGATCAAGCCGGCCGTGAAACGCGCCAACGAGGCCAACATCCCGGTGATCATCGTCAACCTGCTCGAGGAGCAGAAGGACATCGAGGTCGCCAGCTACATCGGCTTCGACAACTCCGAGGCGGCATCGGTGTCGGCCTACGCCGTGCTCGACTACTTCGGCGGACCGGGTGTGCTCGGCAGCGGCGAGAAGGTCGACGTCCAACCCGACCAGTACCTGGACCTGAAGTGGTGGGAGGGCGTCTACCAGAACGCCGACCCGGCCAGCATCCGCGGCTCCGGCTCGATCATCGAAGGGATCGCCGGGACCTTCTTCTCCCAGGAGCGGCTGGACGGCTTCCACGAGGTGGTCGACAAGTACCCGGGCATCAAGATCCTCGGCAACCCGCTGGCCGCCGACTGGAACCGCGAGAAGGGCATCAAGGCCACCGAGACGTTCCTCTCCCGCTACCAGCCGGGCAGCGAGCTGCAGTTCATCTGGGCCGCCTCCAACGAGATGGGGCTGGGGGCGATGCTGACCGCTGAGCGCCGCAACGTCCTGGCCACCACCGAGGAGAGCCCGCCGGTGAAGGGCAAGGTCGCGGTGTTCACCAACGATGTCACCCCGGAATCGGTGGCCCGCATCAAGGAAGGCAAGATGGTCGCCGAGACCCACCACGGCTTCGCCGAGTGGGGTTGGTTCGGCACCCAGTTCGCCGTGCAACTCGCCTGCGGCCAGCAGGTCCCCAAGATCCAGGACATCCGGCCGCGGACCGTCTGGCAGGGCAACGCCGACAAGTTCTACCCCGACATCGCCCTGCCGGCGATCGACTGGAACAAGATCAAGAACGACTGCAGCTAGCCGTGGCCCTGCTGGGGGAGAACGGCGCCGGCAAGTCGACCCTGATGAAGGTCGTCGCCGGCTCGGTCACCCCCGACGCCGGCCGGATGACCGTCGACGGCGCCCCGGTGCCGCTCGGGTCGCTGGAGGCGGCCAAGGCCAGCGGCGTGGCGCTCGTCTACCAGGACCTGAGCCTGGTGCCCCAGCTCACGGTGGGGGAGAACGTGCTGCTCGGCCGCTGGCCGACCACCCGCTGGGGGACGGTCGCCTGGGAGGAGCTGCACGCCACGGCGCGCCGACACCTCGGCCGCATCGGCCTGGACGTCGACCCGCGCCGGCGGGTCGAGGGGCTCGGCATGGCCGAACGGCAGCTGGTGGAGATCGCCAAGGCCCTCTCGGGCGACGTCCGCGTGCTGCTGCTGGACGAGCCCACCTCCGCCCTCTCCGACCCGGAGGCGCGCCGCCTGTTCGGCATCGTCCGCGACCTCACCGCCTCGGGGGTGGCGGTGGTCTACGTCTCCCACCGGCTCCCCGAGGTGCTCGAGATTGCCGACCGTATCAGCGTGCTGCGCGACGGGCAGCTTGCGGGCACGGTCCGGGCCAGCGAGGTCGACGAGGCCCGGCTGGCCCGGATGATGGTGGGCCGGGCGGTCCGCGACGGTGCCGCGGCCGCCGCGGCCGCGGCGGCCCCCGACGGCTCCCCGGCCGCCCTGGTCGCCCGCGGCCTGGCCCGGCCGCCGCGGCTCAAGCCGGTGGACCTGGAGCTGCGCGCCGGCGAGGTGGTGGCGGTCTTCGGGCTGGTCGGCTCCGGCCGCACCCGCCTGGCCAGGACCCTGTTCGGGCTGGAGCCGGCCACCGCCGGCACCCTGGAGGTCGCCGGCCGGCCGGTGCGGATCGCCTCGCCGGCCGACGCCATCGCGCTGGGCATCGGCTACCTCGGCGAGGACCGTGCCGCCGGCATCGTCCCTCGCATGACGCTGGCCGAGAACATCACCCTGGCGTCGCTGCCGCGGCTGGGTCGGGGCTGGCTGCTGGCCACCGGCCAGGAGCGGCAGCTCGCCAGGCGCTTCGCCGACGAGCTCGGCATCCGCGCCCCGCTGGACCGGCCGGCCGCCACCCTGTCGGGCGGCAACCAGCAGAAGCTCGTGCTGGCCAGGTGGCTGTGCTCGAGCGCGCGGGTGCTGGTGCTGGACGACCCCACCCGCGGCATCGACGTGGGCGCCAAGGAGGAGGTGTTCCGCCTGGTGCGGCGGCTGGCCGGCGACGGCGCCGCCATCCTGTACCTCACCTCCGAGACCCGCGAGGCGCAGACGCTGGCCGACCGGGTGCTCATCATGGCCGGTGGCAGGATCGTGCGCACGGTCGACCCGGACGGGCCCGAGGAGGAGATGATGGCGGCGGCGGGAGGGGTGCATGGCTGAGGTCACCACCGGTCGGAGGGCCGGGCTGCTGCCCGGCGCGCGGGCGGCCGCCGTCCGGGTCGCCACCGCGGCCGGTGGCCGGGGCGGCGCTGTCGCCATCCTGCTACTGCTTGTGCTCGGCTTCTTCATCGCCACGCCGGACTTCCTCACCGCCGACAACACCCGCAACGTGCTGCGCCAGTACTCCGTGCCGGCGATCCTGGCCGTGGGGCAGACCCTGGTGATCGTCTCGGCCGGCATCGACCTGTCGGTCGCCTCCACGGCGGCGCTGTCCGGCAGCCTCATGGGGGTCGCCTACGCCCACTGGGGCTGGCCGGAGCCGCTGGCCGTGCTGCTCGGGCTTGCCGCCGGGTTCGCCGTGGGCGCCTTCAACGGCTTCGTCATCACCCGCCTGAAGGTGCCCGACTTCATCGCCACCCTGGGCACGCTGGCGGCCGTGCGCGGGGTGGCGCTGCTGGTCACCGACGGCCTGCCGGTGCCCGACTACACCAGAGCCGCCGAGGGACGGCGGGTGCCGGGGGTGGTCGCCACCCTGGGCGCCGAGTCGCTGCTCGGCATCCCGCTGATCGTGGCCGTGGCGGCCGCCTGCGCGCTGCTCGGCTGGTTCGTGCTCAGCCGCACCAAGCTGGGCCGCGCCGCCTACGCGATCGGCGGCAACCGCGAGGCCGCCCGCGTCTCCGGCATCAGGATCGAGCGGTCCAAGTGGTGGATCTACGTGATCTCCGGGTTGCTGGCCGCCGTCGCCGGGATGATGCTGACCGGCCGGCTGGCGAGCGCCAACGCGCTGATGGCCGACGGCATGGAGCTGCAGTCGATCGCCGCGGTGGTGGTCGGCGGCACCGCCCTGTTCGGCGGCGAGGGCGGCGTCGGCGGCACCATGATCGGCATCCTGATCATCGGGGTGCTGGCCAACGGCCTGAGCATCCTCGGGGTGGCCGAGTTCTGGCAGCGGGTGGTCAACGGCCTGATCATCGTCGCCGTGGTCGCGCTCGACCAGTGGCGGCGGCGGGCCGCCAGCCGGGCCGCGGACGCCCCGGCGACCGGGGGGTCCGGGGGGCTCAAGCCTAGCTCCCCGCCAGATGGGGGGACCGGGAGCCGGGGGCCGTGACCGACATGGTACGGGTGGCGCTTGTGGGGGCCGGCCGCGCGGGCCTGGTGCACGGCCGCAACCTGGCCGCCGGCGTCCCCGGCGCCCGCCTGGTGGCCGTCGCCGACCCCGACCCGGAGGCGCTCCGGCGCGCCGCCGCCGAGCTGGGCTGCGAGCGGACCGTGGCCGACCCGCTAGCCGCCGCCACCGACGACGGCGTCGACGCGGTGGTGATCGCCTCGCCCACCTTCACCCACGCGGCGGTCGCGGAGGCGGCGCTGCGGGCCGGCAAGCACGTCCTCTGCGAGAAGCCGCTGGCCTCCACCCTGGAGGAGGCACTGCGCATCCAGGCCGCCGACGGAGGGTCGAGCGGCGCGCTGGTGATGGGGTTCATGCGCCGCTTCGACGCCGGCTTCGCCCGTGCCGCGGAGCGCATCCGGGCCGGCGACATCGGCGACCCGGTGTTCGTCCGCTCGACCGGACGCGGTCCCGGCCTGCCGCCGGAGTGGGCGAATGACCCCCGCCGCTCCGCCGGCCTGATCGCCGAGGTCAACTCCCACGATCTGGACACCGTCCGGTGGCTGTCGGGCCGCGAGTTCCAGACCGTGTACGCGGTGGGCCGGGCGGCCAAGCGGCCCGACCTGGCCGCGCGCTACCCGGGCTTCGTCGACCTGGTGGCCGTCACCTGCGAGCTCAGCGACGGCGGCCTCGCTCAGGTCGACGGGGCCTGTCCGGCCGGCTACGGCTACGACGCCAGGGTCGAGGTCTACGGCACCGACGGCATGGTGCTGGCCGGGGATCCGCTGGCGGGCTCGGCGCTGCTGGTGCGGGCCGACGGCGCCGTCACCGACCCGGTGCGGAGCTGGCGGGAGCTGTTCGCCGACGCCTACCGGGCCGAGGACGCCCACCTGGTTCGGGTGGCCCGCGGCGACGAGGAGCCCCGGGTCGGCGTGCGCGACGGCGTGGCGGCCCTGCAGGCGGCGCTGGCCGTCAACGGCTCGTTGCGCGACGGCCTGCCGGTGCGGGTGGCCGGGCTGCCGGAGGGGTGCGGGGAACCCCAAGGGGGTGCCCCGGTGGGTCGGGAGGGGTCCGGGGAACCCCAAGGGGGTGCCTGGTGAGATGAGGGCGGTGGTGGTGAGCGCGCCGGGTACGGCCGAGCTGGTCGAGGCCCCACCCCGGCAGCCGCGCCCCGGCGAGGTCCAGGTCCGCGTGGTCGCCGCCGCGCTGTGCGCCACCGACCGCCGACTGGCGGCAAGGGGCGCCGACCCGCCGCGCATCCCCGGCCACGAGGTCGCCGGCCGCCTGGACGACGGCACCCCGGTCGGCGTCCACCCCGACGTCGGCTGCGGCCGCTGCCGCCACTGCCAGGCAGGCCTGGAGAACCGCTGCCCCGACAAGACCGCGGTGGGGCTGGACCGCCACGGCGGGCTGGCCGACTGGCTCACCGTCCCGGCCGGCCACGTCGTCCCCCTGGCCGGCGTGGACCTGGGCGTCGCGCCCCTGCTGGAGCCGCTGGCCTGCTGCCTGCACGCGCTCTCGGGCCTGGGGGTCCGCCGCGGCGAGACCGCGCTGGTGGTCGGCGCCGGCCCCATGGGGCTGCTGTCGATGTGGGCGCTGCAGGCCGCCGGCGCCACCGTGGCGGTGGCCCAGCGCTCCCCCGAGCGGCGGCGGCTGGCGGCCAGCCTCGGGGCCGACGCCGCGCTGGCCCCCGATCAGGACCCGGCGGCCGAGCTGGGCGAGGCGCCGTCGCTCGCGGTGGTCACCGCCCCCGGCGCCGAGCCGCTGGCCTGGGCGCTGGCCAAGGTCGCCGTCGGCGGCCGGGTACACGCCTTCGCCAGCACCACCGGCGGCGCGCCGGTGGACGCCAACGTCGTCCACTACCGGCACCTGACGCTGGTGGGCAGCACCGGCTCGACGCTGGGCGACTACCGGCGGGCCAGGGACCTGGCGGCGTCCGGCAAGGTCCCGCTGGAGCGGCTGCCCCGCTCCACCGTGCCGCTGGAGCAGGCGCCGGCGGCGCTGCTCGGCCGGGACGGCCACCCGCTCAAGGTCACCGTCGACGTGGAGGGAGCGAGCCAGTGAACGACCAGGCGGCCCTGGCGCCGTTCACCACCCTGCTGGACATGGATCTCGGAACGCTCGACCCGCAGCGGGAGGTGGTGGAGCGGCGCCTGGACGACCTGCGCGAGCTGTTCCTCGAGGCGCCCCCGGCCGGCGAGGCGGTCGTGTACCGCGTCTACGGCATCCCCGCCCCGGCCACCGGCGCGAATCTTCAATGCTCCACCACGGTGCTGGAGCCGGGCACCGCCGGACGCGAGTACTACATGACCAAGGGCCACTTCCACCAGGTCCGCGACCGCGCCGAGGTGTACCTGGGCCTGGCCGGGGAGGGGCGGCTGGTGATGGCCACCGAGGACGGCCGCCACGCGGTCGAGCCGATCCGTCGTGGGACCGTCTCGTACGTCCCCGGCGGCTGGGCGCACCGCAGCGTCAACGTCGGCGACCGGCCGCTGGTGTTCTTCGCCACCTACGTCGGCGACGCTGGCCACGACTACCGCACGGTCGAGCGCACGGGGTTCCCCGTGCTGGTCGTGGCCGGCGCCGACGGCCCCGAGATCGTCGCCAACCCGCGCTACCGGAGGTAGGCCGATGCCGGTGTTCGTCGGCTGCGACCTGGGCACGATGGGGACCAAGGCGGCCGTGGTGGACGCCGAGGGCAGGCTGCTGGGCGACGCCTTCGAGGAGGTGCCGCTGCGCTCCCCGCGCCCCGGCTGGGTCGAGCAGGACCTCGAGGAGATCGAGGCGTCCGCGCACCGCACCATCCGCCCCGAGGCGGCGAGCGCGGCGCGGATGGTGCGGTGCGCGGACGCCTCGATCTCCTCGAGATCCTGCTCGACCCAGCCGGGGCGCGGGGAGCGCAGCGGCACCTCCTCGAAGGCGTCGCCCAGCAGCCTGCC
>DATAAV010000206.1:0-6736 GCA_036259935.1 Geodermatophilus sp.
GGCGACGATCCGGTCCCGCTCGGCCTTGACCGCGTCGACGGTGGCCAGCAGCGCGTCGGTGTGCGCCAGCGCCGTCCGCGCGGCCGCCTGGGTCAGCGAGCTGAGGTGGTAGGGCAGCCGGACCAGTTGGATCGCGTCGACGACGGCCGGGTCGGCGGCCAGGTAGCCCAGCCGCAGCCCGGCCATGCCGAACGCCTTGCTCATCGTGCGGCTGACCAGCAGCCGCGGCCGGCCGGGCAGCAGGGTGAGCGCCGAGGGCGTGCCGGTGCGGGCGAACTCGGCGTAGGCCTCGTCGACGACGACCACCCCGCTGCTCGCGTCGTAGATCTCGGCGATCGTCTCCAGCGCGACGGCGGTGCCGGTGGGGTTGTTCGGGCTGGTCACGAAGACGACGTCCGGGCTCGCGTCGCGGACCTGCGCCGCGGCGGCGGCCGCGTCGATGGTGAAGTCGGCGCGGCGGTGCCCGTCGATCCACCCGGTGCCGGTGCCCGCGGCGATGATCGGGTGCATCGAGTAGGACGGCGTGAACCCCAGCGCCGTCCGCCCGGCCCCGCCGAAGGCCTGCAGGATCTGCTGCAGCACCTCGTTCGAGCCGTTGGCCGCCCACACCTGCGCGGGCGCGATCGCCTCCCCGCCGGTGCGGGACAGGTAGGCGGCCAGGTCGCGGCGCAGGGCGACGGCGTCCCGGTCGGGATAGCGGTTGAGCTCCACCGCCGCGTCGCCGAGGGCCATCGCCAGGTCGGCGAGCAGCGCCGCGGGCAGCGGATGCGGGTTCTCGTTGGTGTTGAGCCGGTACTTCGCCGGCAGCTGCGGAGCGCCGTAGGGCGTGCGGCCCCGCAGCTCCGGCCGCAGCGGGAGCTCGTCCAGCGTCGCCATCAGCGCTGCCGGGCCCGGACGGCGGCGGCGTGGGCGGGCAGGTCCTCCGCCCCGGCCAGGGCGTCGATGTGCCCGGCGACCTCGGCGAGGGCCTGCTCGTCGTACTCGACGACGTGGATGCCGCGCAGGAACGACTGCACCGACAGCCCGCTGGAGTGCCGCGCGCAGCCGCCGGTGGGCAGCACGTGGTTGGAGCCGGCGCAGTAGTCGCCCAGCGACACCGGCGACCACTGCCCGACGAAGATCGCCCCGGCGTTGCGGACCCGCATCGCCACCGCGCGGGCGTCGCGGGTCTGGATCTCCAGGTGTTCGGCGGCGTAGGCGTCGACCACCTGAAGCCCCGCGTCCAGATCGTCGACCAGCACGATCCCGGACTGGCTGCCGTTGAGCGCGGTGGCGATCCGGTCGGCGTGCTTGGTGGCGGCCACCTGGCCGGGGACGACGTCGAGGACGGCGTCGGCCAGCGCCTCGCTGGTCGTGACCAGCACCGCGCCGGCCAGCGGGTCGTGCTCGGCCTGGGAGATGAGGTCGGCGGCCACGTGCACCGGGTCGGCGGTGTCGTCGGCGAGGATCGCCACCTCGGTGGGGCCGGCCTCGGAGTCGATGCCGATCAGCCCGCGGAGCAGCCGCTTGGCCGCCGTCACGTAGACGTTGCCGGGGCCGGTGACCATGTCCACCGGCTCGCAGGAGCCCGCGCCGTAGCCGAACACGGCGATCGCCTGGGCGCCGCCGACGGCGTAGACCTCGGTGATGCCCAGCAGCGCGCACGCGGCCAGGACGCCGGGGTCGGGCAACCCCCCGTGGTCGCGCTGCGGCGGGGAGGCGACCGCGATCGACTCCACCCCGGCGATCTGCGCCGGGACGACGTTCATGACCACGCTGGACAGCAGCGGCGCCAGCCCGCCGGGCACGTACAGCCCCACCCGGCGCACCGGCAGCCACCGCTCGGTGACCGTGCCGCCCCGCACGACCTGCGTGGTGACGTCGGTGCGGGCCTGGTCGGCGTGCACCCTGCGGACCCGGGCGATGGCCTCCTCGAGGGCGGCGCGGACGGCGGGGTCGATGCGGGCCAGCGCGCGCTCGATCGCCTCCGGCGGCACGGCGAAGTCCTCGAGGTCGACGCCGTCGAGGCGGGCGGTGATCTCCCGCACGGCCCGGGCGCCGCGCACCCGGACGTCCTCGCACAGCGGGCGGACCGTGGCCATCACCGAGTCGATGTCGGTGGCGGCGCGCGGCAGCAGGCCGGAGAGCTCACGCACCCCCGGCAGCGCGGTTCCACGCAGGTCGATGCGGGCGAGCACGGGCTGACCTCCGGGGCAGGAGTCCGAGGCGGGGAGCGGCAACACCCCAGGGTAGTCGGGGCGGCACCGGCGGCCGGTCGCGGTCGGCCCGGCGGGGGGCGTGCGGGCCCGTAGGCTTCCCGGCGTGGGCGACGTCATCCCGCTCTTCCCGCTCGGGACGCCGCTGTTCCCGGGGGTGGTCCTGCCCCTGCAGATCTTCGAGCCCCGCTACCGGCGCCTGATGCGCGACCTGCTGGCCCTGCCCGAGGCGGGCGCGCAGCGGTTCTTCGGCGTGGTCGCCATCCGCCAGGGGTGGGAGGTCGAGCAGGTCGCGCCGGCCGAGGCCCTCTACGACATCGGGTGCACCGCCCGGCTGCAGGCGGTGCGGCCCCGCCCGGACGGCGGCTTCCGGATCGTCACCGTCGGCGGCGACCGGTTCCGGCTGCTCGACGTCCTCGTCCGGGATGAGCCGCCCTACCTGCGGGCGGAGGTGGAGTGGCTGGCCGAGGAGGAGGCCGCCGAGGAGGCGGCCGGCGACCACGACGGGCTGGTCGGCCTGCCGGGCAGCGGCGAGGAGGCCGGCGACGGCCTCGACCAGATCGTCTTCGACGTCGCCCGCGGGTCGATGGAGGTGCTGGGGCGCGGGGTGGGCCACCTGTTCACCCGATACGTCGCCGCCGTCGCCGGGCTGCGCGGCGACCCCGACGCCGAGCCCGAGGAGGCCGGGGGCGGGCCGGACACCGAGGAGCTGCTGCGCAGCGTGGACGGCGACCCGCGGGCGCTGTCCTACCTGATCGCCTCGGCCGCGCTGCTGACCACCGAGGACCGGCAGGCCCTGCTGGCCGAGTCGGCCACCCGGCGGCGGCTGGTCGCCGAGTCCCGGCTGCTGCGCCGGGAGCTGACGATGCTGGAGACGATCGGCGCCGTGCCGGTGCCGGTGCAGCGCTTCGCCGCCCCGCGCAGCGTCAACTGACCGCCCGGTGCCCTCGGCTCCGGCCGCGGTGCGCGCGTCGGGATGCTCAGCTCCCCTTCCGCAGCCGCGCGAGCGCCGACTGCGCAGCGTTGTAGCCGCACATCCCGTGCGCGCCGGCTCCCGGTGGCGTCGCCGCCGAGCAGAGGTAGACGCCCTCGACGCCGACCGTGTACGGGTTCAGCGCGACCCTGGGCCGGAACACCAGCTGCGGCGCGTCGTTGGCGCCCGTGACGACGTCCCCACCGACGTAGTTGGGATTGTGCCGCTCCATCGCGGCGGGCGAGCGGACGGCGCGGGCCAGGATGCGCTCCCGGAAGCCGGGGGCGAACCGCTCGATCTGCGCCTCGATGGCCCCCGTCGCGTCGCCGGTGAACCCCGCCGGCACGTGCGCGTAGGTGTAGAGCGGATGCACGTCGCCGGAGGACCGCGAGGGGTCGGCGAGGTACTGCTGGCCGACCAGGACGAAGGGGCGTTCCGGCATCCTCCCCTGGTGCACCGCCCGCTCGGCCGCGGCGATCTCCTCGAGGCTGCCGCCCACGTGCACGGTGCCGGCGCGCCGGGAGTCCTCCTGCGTCCACGGCACGCCGCCCTGCACGGCGAACTCGACCTTGAAGGCGGCCGGACCGTGGCGGTACCGGCGCAGCGCGCGGGCGATCCGCGGCGGCATCCGGTCCCCGACGATGCGGGCGGCGGCGGCCGGCGCGACGTCGAGCATCACGATGTCGGGCGAGCCGAGCTCGTCCAGCGAGCGCACCGTCACGCCGGTCTCGACCGTGGCGCCCAGCTCGGCGAGCAGCGCGGTGACCGCCCGGCTGATCGCGGCGGAGCCGCCGGCGGCCACGGGCCAGCCGTAGCGGTGCGCCGCGGTCCCGAGCGCCACCCCGATGGCCGAGGACGCCACCGAGCTCAGCGGTCGCAGCGAGTGGGCGGCGACGCCGGCGAACAGCGCCCGCGCCTCCGGCGTGACCCAGCGCCGCACCAGCGTCTGCGCGGGCAGCAGCGACGGGACCCCGAACCGGGCGAGCTGCACCGGGTGCCGGGGGACGTGCAGCACCGGCCGCAGGAAATCCTCCGTGATGTCGCCGAAGCGCCGGGTGAGCGGCCCGAAGATCCCGCGCCAGCGCCGGCCGTCGGCGCCGAGGCCGGCGGCCGTCTCCTCCACCGACCGACGCAGCACCGCTCCCCGGCCGCCGTCCAGCGGGTGGGCGAACTCGACGTCGGCCCACCGCCAGCGCAGCCCGTGCGCGGCGAGGTCGAAGGACCGGGAGAACGACGTGTCGACCGCCAGGGGGTGGAAGCCGGAGCACTCGTCGTGGACCAGCCCCGGCAGGGTGAGCTCGCCGCTGCGGGTGCCCCCGCCGACGGTGTGGGCGGCCTCGAGGACGGTGACCTCGACCCCCGCAGCGGCGAGCGTGAGGCCGGCAGCGAGCCCGTTGGGCCCGCTGCCGACCACCACGGCATTCGTCATGTACCCACGCCGACCGGAGCCGGCGGATGCGGGTACGTCCTCGCCGGCGGATAGCCGCGCCGCCGCCAGGGAACGGTGCCCGGAACCGGGCGGTCGGTCGGCCACGCCTGCTCGTTCACCGCGTAGATCATCCCGTGCTCCTGAGCCGGCCCGTGCGGCGCGGGCTCAGCCGCCGGGCCGCTCCGCGGGCGGGACGTCGACCAGCGGGCGGACGGCCGAGGCGGGAGGCGGCGCACCGAGGCCCGCGGCGTCCGGCCGGGGCAGCGGCGCTTCCTCGGGGCGGTCGAGGTCCTCCGACGGGGCGAGCAGCGCGGCGACCACGTAGACCAGGACGGCGAGGAACGGCGCCACGGCCAGCGCGGGCAGCGACCCCAGGGTCAGGCTGGTGGTCACCCGGGAGCCGACGTCGGCCAGGTCGGCCTGCGTCGGACCGGGCCCGAGCAGCTCCCCCAGCTGCCAGGCGACAACAGCGGCGAGCGTCATGCCGACGGCGAGCGCGACGAGGACGGCCACGCCGCGGCGGCGGCGCAGCAGCCACGCCCCTCCCCCGGCGAGCACCCCGAGCCCGGCCAACACCAGCGTGTAGACGGCGTCGTCGGCGGCCAGCAGTTCCGGGGACGGGTGGCCGACCGCGACCGCGCCGTTCTCGACGACGTCGTACTGCGCCCGCGGCGCCAGCCACCACCACAGCAGCCCGGCCGGGACGCCGGTGAGGGCCAGGGCACCGGCCAGCCGCAGCGCGACGGGCAGGTCGGCGCGGATCTCGGCGGCACCGGGCCAGCGGGGCCCGCTCTCCCACCAGCCGCGGCGGACGGCGGGAGCCTCACCGGAGGCCGGAAGGCCGCCGCCGTCGAGCGCGGGTGGACGGGTCACCGTCCCAGTGAACCGCGGAACGGCCGGTCGCTCATCTCGCACCGGCGGCCGGCCGGTCAGAGCAGGGCCACGCTGGTCGGGCCGAGCAGCGCCTTGATGTCGCCCATCAGCGCCGTGCTGGGGCGCACCCGCAGCCCCTGGTCGAGCCGCAGCACCGTCTCCCGGCTGCCGTTGACCAGCTTCAGCTGCACCTCGGTCGTGCCCGGGTGGCTGCCGAGCACCTCGCGCAGCCGCTCCACCACCGGCGGGGTGCAGCGGGCGGCGGGCATCGACACCAGCACCGGGCCGCGCGGGCCCTCGGTGAGCTCGGGAATGGTCACCTCGGCGCCGAACAGCGAGGGCTGGTCGTCGCGGCGGCTGATCCGCCCCTTGACCACCACGATTTGGTCGCGGACGACCTTCTCGGACACCTCAGCCCACGTCTTTGGGAAGAACAGCACCTCGATGCCGGACTCGAGGTCCTCGAGGGTCGCGATCGCCCAGGGCGCGCCCTGCTTGTTCGTGCGCGGGGCGACCGACGTGAGGATGCCGGCGACGGTGACGTTGGCGCCGTCCTCGACACCCCCGGCGTTGATCTCGGCGATCGGGGTGTCGGCGTGCGCGGTGAGCACGTGCTCGACCCCGTGCAGCGGGTGGTCGGAGACGTAGAGGCCGAGCATGTCGCGCTCGAACATCAGCCGCTCGCTCTTCGACCAGTCGGCGGTGGGGATCGCGATGTCGAGCGCGCCACCGAACGGGTCGTCCTCCCCGCCGCCGTCGCCGAATCCGCCGAAGAGGTCGAACTGGCCCTCGGCCTCCTTGCGCTTGAGCGCCATCGCGGAGTCGACGGCCTGGCCGTGGACCGCGACGATCCCCTGTCGCGAGTGCCCCAGCGAGTCGAACGCCCCGGCCTTGGCCAGGGACTCGATGACCTTCTTGTTGCACGCGACGGTGTCGATCTTGCGGAGGAAGTCGGGGAAGTCCTTGAACGCCCCCTTCTCCTCGCGGGCCCGGGCGATCGAGTCCACGACGTTGCGGCCGACGTTGCGCACCGCCGCCAGCCCGAAGCGGATGTCGGTGCCGACCGGGGTGAAGTCGGCCGCGGACTCGTTGACGTCCGGCGGGAGCACCTTGATGCCCATCCGGCGGCACTCGGCCAGGTAGATCGGCCGCTTGTCCTTGTCGTCGCCGACGCTGGTCAGCAGCGCGGCCATGTACTCGGTCGGGTAGTTGGCCTTGAGGTAGGCCGTCCAGTAGGAGACCAGGCCGTAGGCGGCCGAGTGGGCC
>DATAAV010000207.1:0-20293 GCA_036259935.1 Geodermatophilus sp.
AGGGGACTGCCCAGACTTCAGTTGACTCGGTTCGGTAGGTGGCGGTCATGCCGCGTGAGCGCACCAAGCTGCCCAAGGTCCACCGCCGGCGCGTCGAGCCACTGACCCTCGAGGCGGTGCAGGCTCTCACCGAGGCCGTGCCGGACCGCTACCGGGCGGTGGTCACCCTGGCCGCCGGCACGGGTCTGCGGCAGGGGGAGGCGTTCGGCCTGACCGTCGACCGCATCGACTTCCTCCGCCGCCAGCTCACCGTCGACCGGCAACTCGTGACCATGCCCGACCGGGCGCCGTACCTGGCCCCGCCGAAGACCCAGGCGTCGGTCCGCGCCGTCCCTCTCCCCCAGGTCGTCGTCGACGCGCTGGCGGCCCATCTGGCCGCGTGGCCGACCGACGAGTTCGTCTTCTCGACGGAGCTCGGCACGCCCATCCGGCGGACGGCGTTCTCCGAGCGGGTCTGGCGCCCGGCGGTGAAGCGGGCCGGCCTGAGCGGGGTGACACTGCACGCCCTGCGGCACTTCTACGCCAGCCTGCTGATCCGGCACGGCGAGTCCGTGAAGACCGTCCAGGCCCGGCTCGGGCACGCATCAGCCGCCGAGACGCTCGACACCTACAGCCATCTCTGGCCCGACTCCGACGACCGGACGAGGGCCGCGGTGGACTCGGTTCTCGGCCGAGTTGCGGACTCTGTGCGGACTGACGCCGTCCCCTGAACCTATAACAGCAGGTCAGCGGCGAGCGACGGACGAGTCGGCCTGTACGCCGGGTTCTGTCCTCGGATGCCTCACGGCCTCCCGATGGGCGGTCATCCATCTAGGCCTGCCGTTGCCGGCAGGCTCGAGCGGTCCACCCGCAGGCATCGGGCGGGCAGCCCTCGAACGCCTGCGCAGGACGGCGGTGCGACCGCCGTCCCTCTCGACCTTGCTCCGGGTGGGGTTTACCGAGCCACACCGGTCACCCGGTGTGCGGTGGTCTCTTACACCGCCGTTTCACCCTTACCAGCCGCGCCACCGGAGCGGCACGACTGGCGGTCTGTTCTCTGTGGCACTGTCCCGCGGGTCACCCCGGGTCGCCGTTAACGACCACCCTGCCCTGTGGAGCCCGGACGTTCCTCGGCGACGGGGTCTCCCCCGCCGACGCGACCGCCCGGCCGACTCGTCCGTCGTGTCAACCAGCCTACCGGGCGCGGATCATCCCCAGAACAGCCGGAAGCCGACCCGCCGCCGCCCGTCGTCGGTCAGTGTCGACATGTCGATGACCTGACGTGCCTGCATGTCGACCGCGTCCGCCGACAGCAGCTCCAGGTAGCGACGGTGCTCGCTGAGCGAGGCGACAGCGGCCTCCACGTGGTCGGCCACGTCCATCTCGTGCGGCGCCTCGTCCATCTGCTGCACGGCGATGTACTGCACGCCGCGCCACGGCGCCTCGGGAAGGTCCGGGAAGATCCACTCGTTCGCCGCGTCGGCGACCGCGTCGAGGACACACTGGCCGAGCGCCCGGTGATCGGCGGAGTTGACGTAGGCCGGGGAGACGCCCGGCGGCGTCCAGGTCGCACCGAAGTAGCCGGTGACGACGAGCTCGGGCTGGTGCCGCCGGATGGCACCGGCCAACGCTCGCCGCAGCTCCGGCCCCTCCACGAGCACCCCGTCGCGCAGGCCCAGGAACTCCACCTCGGTCACGCCGACGACGGCGGCCGATCGCCGCTCCTCCTCCTCGCGCAGCGGCCCCGCCTCCTCCGGCGGAACCCCCGCCATGCCCGCCTCGCCCCGGGTGGCGAGCACGTAGTGCACCTCCTTGCCGGCCGAGGTCCAGGCGGCGACGGCCGCGGCCAGGCCGTACTCGATGTCGTCGGGGTGCGCCGCCACGACCAGGGCGCGCTGCCAGTCGCTGGGCATGGGAGCCGGGGGCATGCTGCGCAGTGTGCCCCGGCCGGCCGCCGGACGGCGCCGCGCACGGCACGGACCGGGGACGTCCACCGCCGTAGGCTCGCCGCTCGTGTCCGCCCTCGACCTGCTCATCGCCGCCGGCGTCGCCTTCGTGGCCGGAGGGATCAACTCCGTCGCCGGGGGCGGCTCGCTGATCCTCTTCCCCACCCTGGTCGCCCTCGGCATGGGCAGCGTCGCGGCGAACGTGACCAACTCGATCGCCCAGTGGCCCGGCTACATCGGCGGGGCGCTCGGCTTCCGCCGCGACTACGCCGGCCAGCGGCGGCGGCTGCTGCGCTTCGGCGTCGTGGCCGCCCTCGGCGGAACGGCGGGCTCGGTCCTGCTGCTGACCACACCGAGCCAGGCCTTCGACGTCGTCGTCCCCGTGCTGGTGCTGATGGCGAGCCTGCTGCTCGCCTTCCAGCCCGTGCTCGCCTCGCGGCTGTGGCGGGCCGAGAAGGACGGCGCCCCGCCGGCCGATCCCGCGTGGCTCTACGTCGTGCTGTTCCTGGCCTGCGTCTACGGCGGCTACTTCGGCGGTGCACTCGGCGTGATCCTGGTCAGCGTCCTCGGGGTGGCGCTGCACAAGCTGAAACTGGCCAATGCGCTGAAGTCCGCGGTGTCCAGCGTCACCGCGACCGTCACCGTCGTCGTCTTCGGCATCTGGGGACCGGTCGACTGGCTGCTGGTGGCGGTCGCCGCGCCGGCCACCCTGCTCGGCGGCTTCCTCGGCGCCAAGCTGGCCCGGCGGATCCCGACGAGGCCGTTGCGCATCTTCATCGTCGCCTTCGGCCTCGCCGTCTCCGTCTACCTGTTCACCCGCATCTGAGCGGGGCGGTCACTCCCCGCCGCGGCCCGGCTCCCCGATGGCGATCATCGCCTCCACGGCCCTGCGGGCGCGGGCGGCGGTCTCCGGGTCGACGTCGACGGCGCCCTCGCCGGTGCGCAGCGTGCGCAGCAGCTTGGCCGGCGTGATCATCTTCATGTAGCGGCAGGCGGCGCGCTCGTTCATCGGGATGAAGGCGGTGCCGCTGTTGAGCGCCCGCAGCTGGTGCAGGATGCCGATCTCGGTGGCCACGAGCACCTGGCCGGCCTTCGTGGTCGCCGCCTGCTCGACCATGCCGCCGGTGGACAGCACCCGGGTGCGCTCGGCGGGCAGGTCGCCGTGGCTGACCAGGTCGAGGACCGAGGTGGTGCAGCCGCACTCGGGGTGCACGAGGATCTCCGCGTCCGGGTGGGCCGCGACCTGCGCGCGGACGTCGGCGGGGCTGATCCCCGCGTGCACGTGGCACTCCCCCGCCCAGACGTGGATGTTCTGCCGTGCGGTGACCCGCTTGACGTGCGCGCCGAGGAACTGGTCGGGGCAGAAGAGGATCTCGCGGTCCTCGGGGATCGACCGGATGACGTCGGCGGCGTTGGACGACGTGCAGCAGATGTCGGTCTCGGCCTTCACCGCCGCGGTTGTGTTGACGTAGCTGACGACGACGGCGCCCGGGTGCTGGGCCTTCCACTCGCGCAGCTGCTCGGCGGTGATCGAGTCGGCGAGCGAGCAGCCGGCGGCGTGGTCGGGCAGGAGCACGGTCTTGTCCGGCGACAGGATCTTCGCCGTCTCGGCCATGAAGTGGACGCCGCAGAAGACGATCTCGCGGGCGTCGGTCTGCGCTGCGACCCGTGACAGGTAGAGGGAGTCCCCGGTGAAGTGGGCGACGTCCTGGATCTCGGGCACCTGGTAGTTGTGCGCGAGGACGACCGCGCCGCGCTCCTCGGCCAGCCGGCGGACCTCCGCCGCCCAGGTCTCGAACTCGGCGGGCGACAGGGTGCGCTCGTCGCCGGTGGCGGGGATGGCGGGCGCGAGGGTCGCGGTCACGGAGCCTCCAGGCTCGTCGTCGGGGCCGTTGCAGGGGAACAACCGCCGCGGAGGGGCGTCGCTTCCCCGCAGGTCGTGACCGCGGTCACTCAACGCAGGTGGCTCGTGTCGTTGACCAGGCGTACCGCCGAGCGCCCGTCCGAGGACCAGGCCACCGTGCACAGCGACCCGGCCTCCAGGAATACCCGGTGCACCACGTCGTCGGCGACGCCGAGGCCGGCGGCGAGCATCAGCTTGATCGGCGTCACGTGGCTGACCACGAGCACGGTGCGGCCGGCGTGCTCGCGCAGGATCCGGTCCCGGGCCCGCGCCACCCGCGCGCTCACGTCGGCCACCGACTCCCCGCCCGGGGCGCGGACGGTGACGTCGGCGGCGAAGCGCCGGGCGGCCAGCGGGTGCGCGAGGAGGGCCTCCTCGGCGGTCAGCCCCTCCAACTCACCGAAGTCGAGCTCGACCAGGTCGTCGTCGAACCGGACGGGGAGGGCGAGCGCGCCGGCGACGATCTCGGCGGTCTCCCGGGTCCGGCGCAGCGGCGAGGCGACGACGACGTCGATCCCCAGCTCCTTGGCCCGCACGGCGGCCGCCTCGGCCTCGGCCCGCCCGGTGGCCGACAGCGGCAGGTCGTTACGGCCGCTGTACCGACGTTCGGGGGTGTGCTCGGTGCGGCCGTGCCGCAACAGGTGGGTGACGGTAGTGACCGCCGGCGCGGGCTGGACGACGGGCTGCACGTCGTCCTCGGTCGTCGTCGGCTCGGCGGCGAGGTCGCGGTGCACCGGCTTGCCGTCCATGGCGCTGTTGGCCAGCGCGTCGGCGGCGCTGTTCTGCGCGCGCGGCACCCAGACGTACCGGAGTCCGCCCAGCCGGCGGGCGATCTGCTGGGCCTGCAGGGCCAGCTTCTGCATGTCGGGGTGCTTGATCTTCCAGCGTCCCGACATCTGCTCGATGACCAGCTTGGAGTCCATCCGCACCTCGACCTCGGCGGTCGGGTCGAGGTCGAGGGCCGCCTGGAGCCCGGCCACCAGGCCGCCGTACTCGGCGACGTTGTTGGTGGCCCGGCCGATGGAGGCGGCCCGCTCGGCCAGCACCCGCCCGGTGGCCGCGTCGCGGACCAGCGCGCCGTAGCCGGCCGGGCCCGGGTTGCCCCGCGATCCGCCGTCCGCCTCGATGATCAGCTTGCGGGGGCTCACGGACCGACTCCTGATCCTGCGCCTACAGCGCCCGGCGAGATCGGCGATCTCGCACGCTTTCCGCCGCGAAGACGTGCGAGATCGCCGATCTCGCCGAGGGGGACGCTCACAGGCCGGACTCGGCGGTGCGCACCAGGATCCGCCCGCAGTTGTCGCAGCGCACGACCTCGTGCGGGTCGGCGTTGCGGACGGCGGACAGTTCCTTGCCGAACAGCTCGATCCGGCAGCCCTGGCACTGGCGGGCCTTGAGCATGGCGGCGCCGGTGCCGCCGGTCTGGGTGCGGATCCGCTCGTAGAGGGCGAGCAGGTCGGCCGGGATCGTCGCGGCCGCCTCGGCACGGGCGGTCTCGTGCCGGGCGGTGCCGTCGGCGATGTCGGCCAGGGCGTCGTCGCGGAGCTGCTCGGCGCGCTCCCGCTCGGCCTGCGCCTTCGCCTGGCCCTCCCGGGCGGCGGTGAGCGTGGCCTCCGCGGTCTCGAGCTGCTCCATGAGCTCGAGCTCCTGGTCCTCCAGATCGGACTGCCGGCGGGCCAGCGACTGCAGCTCGTGCTGCAGGTTGGTCATCTCCTTGGGCGAGACGCTGCCCGAGTCGAGCAGCTTCTGGTCCTTGGCCGCGCGCTGGCGCACGGTGTCCACGTCGCCCTCGAGCCGCTTGACCTCGCGCTCGAGGTCGCGCACCTCCGTCTCGGCCCGCACCACCTCGGCGGCGTACTCCTGCTCGGCCTCGGCGGCGGCCTCCACCGCGGCGACCTCGGGGAGTGTCCGCTTGCGGTGGGCCAGCTGCGTCAGTGCGACGTCCTCGGCGGCGAGGGCCAGCAGCTTCTGTTGGTCGAAGTGGTCGGCCTTCACCCGCTCAACCTACCTGCGGCGGGCCCCCGTGCTGCCCCACGTGCGCCGTCCACGGATCCGTGCGCCGCCGGGAGACCGCGACGGCCACCCGCCCGGCGAGGTCGCGGGCGAGGACGTCGGCGGCGACCGGCAGCCAGGGCCACTCGGAGGCGAAGTGCGCGACGTCGCAGACCGCGGGGCCCGGGACCTCCTGCGCCTCGGACACCGGGTGGTGCCGCAGGTCGCTGGTGAGGAAGAGGTCCGCGCCGGCGGCGGCCGCGAGCGGCAGCAGCGAGCCGCCGCTGCCCCCGCAGACGGCCACGGTGCGCACGGTGCGGTCCGGATCGCCGGCCACCCGGATCCCGCCGACGGTGACCGGGAGGACGCCGGCCGCACGCTCGGCGAACTGCCGCGGGGTCAGCGGCTCGGGCAGCCGGCCGATCCGGCCGAGCCCGGCCCGCGGGTCACCGGCCACCGGTTGCAGGGGCACGGCGTCGGTGAGGCCGAGTGCGGCGGCGAGCGCGTCGTTCACTCCGTGCTCGGGAGCGCGGTCGGCGTTGGTGTGCGCCACGAACAGACCGGCACCGGCACGGATGAGCCGATGCACGATCCGGCCCTTGGGGTCGTCGGCGGGAACGCCGTGCACGGGGGTGAGCAGCAAGGGGTGGTGGGTGACCAGGAGGTCGACGCCCGTACTGATCACCTCGTCGACGACAGCGCCGGTGGGGTCGACCGCGAACAGCACGCGTTCCACCGGCTCGTCGGGGTCGCCGCAGACCAGCCCGACGGCGTCCCACTCCTCGGCGAGCCGAGGGTCGTAGCGGGCCTCGAGGGCGGCGACGACCTCTTCCAGTGACACGGCCACGGCTGCGGACTGTAGGTCAGCCGCGGCCGTGCCCGGCCGGCCACCGCGAGGAGGATCACGGCTCGCTCCGGCGGGGCGCGCCTGCCGGGGTGGAAGGCTTCCGAACGTGGCGGACAGGGTGCTGCGCGCGCCGATGTGGCTCGAGGAACTGGCGCGGACGACCCACCCGCCGGTCCCCTGGCGCGACGTCGTCCGGTTCGCCGTCACCGTGCCCGCACCCCTTGCCGTGGCGGTGGCCGTGGGCGGCGGGGTGGAGCCGGGGCCGGCGCTCAGCGCCGGGGTGTTCGCCACCATCGGCGCCCTGGTCGCCGCCCAGGCGCCGCAGCCCGCGCCGCTCCGCGACCGGCTGCGGCGCATCGCCGCGGCCACCGCGTTCGGCGCGCTCGGCCTGGTGGTCGGGCAGTACGCGACGGGGGGTGGCTGGCAGCCGGTCGTCGTCATCGCGCTGCTGTCGGCCGCCGCGGCGTTCATCAGCGCGGTGAACGCCACGCTCTCGCTCGGCGCGCTCCAACTCCTCGTCTACACCGCGCTGGGCTCGGGGCTGGTGACCTCCCTGTCGCCGGCCACCGAGGTGGGCCTCTTCCTCTGCGGCGCAGCGTGGGCGACCCTCACCACCCTGGTGCAGGCCGCCACCGAGCCCCTCGACCCCGACCGCACCGCCGTCGCCGCCGTCTTCACCCGCATCGGCGAACTGCTCGCCACCTGCGGCACCGACCGCTCCGACGACGCCCGGCGTGCGCTCACCAACGCGCTGAACGCCGCCTACGACCGGGTCATCCGCAGCCGCAGCCTCTCCCCCGGCCGCAGCCGCGAGCTGTCGGAGCTGGCCGGCGTGCTCAACGCCGCCGCACCGCTGGTCGAGGGTGCGGTGGCCGCCGCCCGCGCCGGCGTGCCGGCCGATCCGCAGGACGTCACCGCCGTCCACGCGCTCGCGGGCGCGCTCACCGGCGCGCGGGAGCTGCCGGTCGAGCGGCCGCCCGCCCTGGAGGACGGCGTCCCCGCGCGGCGGGCGGTCCGGCACGGCGTCCGGCTGGTCTGGAACGTCGTCGGCGACCCCGAGGAGCGTGCCGCCGCCGCGGCCCGCACGGTCGTCGACCGGCGGACGCGCATGCGTGAACTCGCCGAGCGCACGCTGATGAGCCGGGACAGCCGCGCCTTCGCCGTCCGCCTGGCGCTGTGCATGAGCATCGCGGAGGTCGCCCGGCAGTTCCTGCCCGTGGAGCGCCCGTACTGGGTGCTGCTGACCGTGGCCATCGTGCTCAAGCCCGACTTCGGCTCGGTTTTCGGCCGGGCGGTGCAGCGCGGCGCCGGCACCCTCGTCGGCGTGCTGCTGGGCTCGGCGCTGCTGGCGGTCCTGCCCCGGAACGCGTGGGTGCTGGTCGCCATGTCCGCGGCGGCGGCGGTCCTGCCGTGGGCCCGGGCGGCGAACTTCGGCCTGTTCTCCGTCTTCCAGACCCCGGTGATCATCCTGCTGCTGGACCTGGCGCTGCCCAGCGGCCCCGGGCTGGTGGGCTCGCGGCTGGTCGACACCCTCATCGGCTGCGCCGTCGTGCTCGTGTTCGGCTACCTGCTCTGGCCGCAGACCTGGCGCGCACCGCTCGACGAGGCCCTCCGCGACGCCGCCCTGGCGCTCGATGCCTTCGTCGAGGCGGCGTTCACCGGCACCCCGGCGGAGCGGCGGCGCGCCCGGCGGCGCAGCTACCGGGCGCTCACCGAGCTGCAGACGCAGCTCCAGCGCCGGCTGGCCGAGCCGCCGCCGGTCAGCACCCGCGCCGCCGCCGTGTGGCCGGTGATCGTCCAGCTGGAACGGACGTCGGACGCGGTCACCGAGGCGGTCATCGCCACCCGCAGCGGCGAACCGGCGCCCGACCTCGCCCAGGTCGCGGTCCTCCGCCGGGCCATCCGGGAGCTCGAGCGGGACATCCGGGAGCACCGGCTCCCCGACGACGCCGAGATCCACGCCGAAGGGGTCCTCGCCCCCGTCGCCCGGGAGGTCGACGCCGCCCGCCGCCTCGTGCGCGACGCCGCCCCGGGACGCCGGGCGGGCGCCGACCCGCACGACTGATCCCCTTCCGGTTGCACGCCCTCCGGCGCCGTCCTGGGATGAGCCGGTGCCCACGCCGCCCGGTTCCGCCGCGCCCGTCCCCCGCCCGCCCGGTCCACCACCGGCCGGGTCCCGCACCGTCCGCACCGACGACGGCGTGGATCTGCACGTGGAGTTCGACGGCCCCGCCGCAGCGCCGCTGACCGTCGTCCTCTGCCACGGCTTCACCGCCCGCCTGGCCGAGTGGGACATGCAGCGCGAGGTGCTGCGCCACCGGGCCCGCCTGGTGCTGTGGGACCAGCGCGGGCACGGGCGCTCGAGCTGGACCCGGTTGACCGCCGCGACCATCGACCGCACCGGCCGCGACCTCGGCCAGATCCTCGACGCCGTCGTGCCGGACGGGCCCGTCGTGCTGGCCGGGCACTCGATGGGCGGCATGACGATCATGGCCCTGGCCCGGCAGCGGCCCGAGCTGTTCGGCTCCCGGGTCGTGGGCGCGTTCCTGCTCGCCACCTCGGCCGGGGGCCTGGTGCGCACCGGGGTGGTGGGCCGGTGGATCACGCTGATCCGCCGGCTCGGGCTGCTGCCCCTGTACCTGCGGTTCCTCCAGGCGGTCGCTCCCCTGCTGGAGCGCTACCGCCGCCGCGGCACGGCGATCGGCCGGTGGTTCACCCGCCGCTACCTGTTCGGCCGGGACGACGCCGACCCGGTGCTCGTCCGGCTGGTCCAGGACCTGCTCGAGGAGACCCCGTTCCCGGTGACGATGGCGTTCTACGCGACGTTCCTCGAGCACGACGGGACCGACGCCCTGCCGGTGCTGGCCCGGGTCCCGGTCACCGTCGTGGCTGCCACGCACGACCGCCTCACCCCGCTGGCGCACGGCCGCCGCATCGCCCGGCTGCTCGGCGACTCCGCTCGCCTGGTCGTGGTCCCGGGAGCCGGGCACAGCGTCAACCTGACCCGGACCGGCGTCGTCAACGAGGCCTTCCTCGACCTCCTGGACCGGGTGGAGCAGGAGCGTCCGCAGGTCCGCCGCACCGGCTGATCCCCCGTGTGAGGGCCCGGTTGCGCCCGCCCGGAGGCGCTCATAGCTTCGGCCCGCACCCAGACGGGGAATCATCCCCCCGGCGACGCGGCCGGGCGGGGGCGAGGAGCTGACCGTGGACCGCATGAGCATGACCGACGCCGGCTTCTACTTCGCGGAGAGCCCGAACACCCCGCTGCACGTCGGGGCGGTCGCCGTCTTCGACGGGCCGGCGCCCTCCTACGGCGACCTGGTCCGCCTGCTGCTGGGCAAGCTGCCGCTCGTCCCGCGCTACCGGCAGCGGGTCCGCACCGTGCCCCTGCAGCTGGGCCGCCCGCTGTGGGAGGACGACCCGCACTTCCAGATCCTCTACCACGTGCGGCACACCGCCGTGCCCAGCCCGGGCGGCGACGAGCAGCTGCGCAACCTGGCCGGCCGGGTGCTCGGCCAGCGCCTGGACCTGGCCAAGCCGCTGTGGGAGGTCTACCTGGTGGAGGGCCTGGAGGAGGGCCGCTGGGCGCTGATCTCCAAGGTCCACCACTGCATGGTCGACGGCGTCGCCGGCACCGACCTGATGCAGCTGATCTTCGACCTCGACCCGGACGCCGAGCACCCCGAGCCGCAGGACTGGACGCCCCAGCGCAGCCCCTCGAGCCTGGAGGTCGTCGCCAGCACGGTCCAGGACACGCTCTCCCACCCGCTGCGGCACCTGAACGTGAACGCGCGCCCCGGCCTCGCCGACGTCGTCCGGGCGGGGAAGGGCGCGCTGAAGTCGGGGCAGAAACTGGCCGCGGCGGCGCCGACCTTCGCCAAGCGGCTCAGCGCCCCCGTCGCCCGGTCCCTGAACGGCCCGATCGGCCCGCACCGCCGCTGGGCGTGGACCGACGCGCGGTTCGAGGAGTTCAAGGCGGTACGGACGGCCTTCGGCGGCACGGTCAACGACGTCGTCCTCACCGCGATCACCGGCGGCTTCCGGGACCTGCTCGAGCGGCGCGGCGCCCTCGGCGCGGAGACGGTGGTCCGCTCGCTGGTCCCGATCTCCATCCGGCAGCCCGACGAGCGCGGCCGCCTCGACAACCGCATCACCGCCGTCTTCATCGACCTGCCGGTGGGCGAGCCCGACCCGGTGGCCCGGCTGGCCTCGGTGCGCCGGCAGATGGACGAGCACAAGCAGAAGATGCAGGCGCTGGACGCGCGCTCGATCATCGCGCTGGGCGACTTCATGGCGCCCACGCTGCTGTCGCTCGGCGTGCGCGCGGCCCTCACCGCCGGCCAGCTGTGGTGCCAGGCCGTGACGACCAACGTCCCCGGCCCGCGGGTGCCGCTGTACCTCCTGGGCCGCCGGATGTGCTCGGCGCACGCCTACGTGCCCATCGCCGGCGGCATCCGGCTCGCGATCGGGATCTTCTCCTACATGAGCACGATGACCTTCGGCATCAACGCCGACTTCGACGCCTTCCCCGACGTCGACGTCCTCGCCGGGGGCATCCGGCGCGGGGTCGACGAGCTGGTCGAGCGGGCGCAGGGCGGCGCGGGCACCGGCGCGGCCGCCGCCCGCTGACCGGATTCACCGGCCGGGCCCGGGGGTAGCCGCTCGCGGTGACCGCAGCCGAGACCGACCTGACCGTCGCCGTCACCGGCCCGACCGGCACCCTCGGCGCGGGCCTGGTCCCGCTGCTCCAGGAGGACGACCGGGTCCGCCGGATCATCGGCGTCGCCCGCCGTCCGTTCGACCCGGCCGAGCGCGGCTGGACGAAGATGGAGTACCGGCGCGGCGACGTCCGCGACCGCGAGGTACTGCGCGAGGCGTTCGCCGGCGCCGACGTCGTGGTCCACCTCGCATTCGTGATCACCGGCAACGCGTCGCGGGGAACGACCCGGGCGATCAACGTCGACGGCACGCTCAACGCCTTCCGGGCGGCCGCGGACGCCGGCGCCCACCGGTTCGTGCACGCCTCCTCGGTCGCCGCCTACGGCTTCCATCGGGACAACCCGGAGCGGATCCGGGAGGACTGGCCGGTGCGGCCGGCCGAGCGGTTGTTCTACGCGCAGGAGAAGGCGCAGCTGGAGCAGTTGCTCGAGGTGGAGGCGGCGACCACTCCGGACGTCGCGCTGTACCTGCTGCGCCCGACGGTGGTGCTCGGCCCGAACGCCGTCGGCGCCAAGGACGTGCTGCCCGGCCCCCTCGCCCCGCTGGGCCGGCTGCTCCTCGCCCGGCCCCGCAGGCTGCCGGTGCCCGTGCCGCTGGTGGTGCCCGACCTGCCGGTGCAGTTCGTCCACGAGGAGGACGTCGGCCGCGCGCTGCTGCTGTGCGTGCTCGGCGCGGGCCCGCCCGGTGCCTACAACATCGCCGGCGACGGCGTCCTCACCGCCGCCGACGTGGCCCGCGAGCTCGGCGCCCTGCCGCTGCCCGTGCCCCCGGCCCCGGCGCAGGCCGCCGCGCGGGCGGTGGCCCGGCTGCCGTTGCTGCCGCCGGTGGCCGAGTGGGTGGAGGCGGTGAGCCGGCCCGCGATCGTGGACACCTCGAAGGCCAAGCAGCTGCTGGGCTGGACGCCGCGCTACACCGGGCTGGAGGCGCTGCGGGCCACGCTGTCCTGAGCGGGGTCCGAGGCCGGCGAGGGCACCTCCGCGGTGTCGCGGAGCCACTCGAGGACGTGCTCGGCCACCAGCTCGGGGGTCTGCAGCTGCGGTACGTGGCCGACGCCCGGCAGCTCCCGGTAGTGCCAGCCGGGGTTGTGCCGCGCCGCCTCGCGCGCGGCGGCCACCGGCACGAGGCGGTCGCGGTCGCCCTGCAGCATCAGCACCGGCACCGGGATCGACGCCATGGCCTCGCGGTAGCGGCGGGGATCGACCAGCTCCCGGAGCAGCGACCGGGCGGCGGCGAGGAAGGCCTTGTCCATGCCCTCGACGTCGCGCCGCTCCTCCAGGAGGGTCACCGACCGGTCGATCACCCACGACGGCACGCTGTCGGGGTCGACGCCGCACAGCCGCAGCATCTCCCGGACCCGCGCCAGCGGCGTCCGGCGGACGCGCCGCCACCACAGGAACCGCTCGCCCAGCAGCGGGACGGCGTAGACGGCGAAGCTCAGGGCAACGACCGGGTCGAGGGCACGCCGCGGGCCGGGCAGGGCGGCGTCGACCAGGACCAGGCCGTGGACCGACTCGGGCGCCCGTGCGGCCTGGAAGATCGAGATCATGCCGCCCATCGAGTTGCCGACCAGGACCGCCGGGGCGCCGACGACCTCGGTCAGGAACCGGTGGAGGACGGCCACGTTGGCCGGCACGCTGGCGCGGCGCTCCCCGGGCTCGCTGCGCCCGAAGCCGGGCAGGTCGAGCGCCAGGACGCGGGCGTGCGGGGTCAGCAGGGGGGCGAGCAGGTCCCAGTTCAGGTGCGAGCCGCCCAGCCCGTGCACGAGGACCAGCGTCGGGCCGTCGGCGTCGCCGCCGAAGTCGACGTAGTGCACCGGACCGCCCAGGTCCACCGTGCGGCCGCGCCCCGGGATACCCGCCTCGCCCATCGCTCTCCTCCGCTCCACCGGCGTCGGCGCCGGTGCCCCGTACGTTCGCACGCCGCCGCGCCCGCCGTGCCCGCGGGACGGCTGTGCCGCGAGTGGCGGGCTCCGCAGCGCGCCGCCGCGCTCCCGCGCGTCGCCTCGACGAGGTGTGACCCGCTGCGCACGGTGGTACCCGTGCGTACTGACCAACGGCGGTCGGTGGACGAGGAGGGCCTCGTGGGACCACGGCGGAACGACGGGCCGCCCCTTCCGCTCTACCTCACCGAGCCCGGCCGGGCGGTGGCCGACTTCGGGCTGTACCTGGCCGCCCGCCCACTGATCCCGCGGCTGCCGCAGGGCGACGGCCATCCGGTGCTCGTGCTGCCGGGGCTGCTCGGCGACGACGTCTCCACGCGCCTGCTGCGCTCGGTGCTGCGCCGGCTCGGCTACCGCGTGCACGGCTGGCGGCTGGGCCGCAACATCGGCCCGACGCGCAAGTGCGTCGAGGGCATGCGCGACCGCATCGACGACCTCAGCGACCGCTACGGCCGGCCGATCAGCCTGGTGGGGTGGAGCCTGGGCGGCGTCTTCGCCCGCGACCTGGCCCGCCGGACGCCGGACTCGGTGCGGCAGGTCGTCACCCTGGGCAGCCCGTTCCGGCTCACCCGGCAGACCCAGAGCCATGCCAGCCGGGTGTTCGAGAGCTACGCCCACCTGCACATCGGCGACTTCCCGCTCCCCCTGCGCGGGGAGGCGCTGCCGCTGAGCGTGCCGGCGACGTCGATCTACTCCCACCTCGACGGGATCGTGCACTGGCAGACCTGCCTGGAGACGCCCTCGCCGCGGGCGGAGAACATCGCCGTCCACGCCAGCCATCTGGGCATGGGCCACCACCCGGCTGTGCTGTACGCGCTGGCCGACCGGCTGGCCCAGCCGGAGGGGATGTGGCGGCCGTTCCGGCCGCCGCTGGTGCTCCGGCCCGCGTTCCCGCGCCCGGACGTGCCGGAGCGGGAGCAGTCGACGGCCCCTGCGGCCTGAGGGCGGAGCCAGCTGGGCGGTAGGACGGAACTGCGACCGCTCGCGTGTCAGCAGGGCCGGCGTGAGCGCTGTGCTGACCTGGTGCTGCACAGGCCTCGCACGAGCGTTCCATCCCCGGCGGAGCGGTCACCACGCCGCTCCTGGGGTGGTGGAGTCGACCACCCCCGTTGAAAACCCTGGCTCTCCTGAGCGTCGGGGCACACGGTGAAGACGCAGATACCCTCCGTGCACATTCGTGCCGCTGAGGCCGTCACGGTGCCCCCGGGTGCCCGGTTCGACCGGACCGGTGAACCCGAAATCGGTACAGGAGTTCCTTCACGCGTTTAGCGGTCCACCGGACCGGGTATCGCGAGCAGGCGCCCGAGCCAGCCTGAGCACGAGGTGGGGGTCGACCATGACAAGCTCGACCAGCGTGCGGTCCGACAGCCCCTATCTTCTCCAGGATATCCAGGACGTCCTGGCTGACGTGCTCGGCGAATTCGTCCAGGAACCCGGTCGATCGCTGCGATCCATTGTGACGACTGTCGTGAAGGAAGCGGTGATAGGCGCCACGATCGGCGCCTTCCAGGGGTTGCTCGAAGGCGTGACTTCACTGCTCCGAAGCGCAGGCGCGGCAGTCCTTGACCATGCCATCAGCCTGTTGCAACGGATCCAACGGCTTCTACTGCAGGCACTCGAAGCCATAAGGCAATTGGTCCGCCGGCTTTCCGGACGCTACGTCGACGAGGCAACATCTGCCGAGATCGACGAGGTCGGGGATCCCGACAGCGAGGGTGACATGGAACCCGCAGCACGGGCGAGGATCGGGAGGTCATAGATGTCTCTGATGACGCAAGGTGGCGGCGGCAACGTCGAACATGCACGCGGAGGTCCGAGCGGCCTCGCCGATGTCGTCGGACTGATTCTCGACAAGGGAATCGTCATCGACGTCTTCGCACGGGTCTCTCTCATCGGGATCGAGATCCTCTCTGTCGACGTCCGGGTGGTCATTGCGAGCGTTGACACCTATCTCAAGTTCGCCGAGGCCGCCAACCGCCTTGACCTGTACGCGGACGGTGTGAAGCCGAAGGGCCTGACGGACGTGGTCCAGGGCATCACTCAGGGCCCCGCCGAGGGCATCGCCAAGGGGAAGACCAAGGGCGCGCTCGAGGGAGCTGTCGAGCAGATCGAGGACATGGTGAGCAGCCGTCGAGAGCGGCAACCGGAAGAAGCGCGGCGCCCGCGGGCCAGGGAGTAATCGCAGAAGGAGCGTGAAGAAATGACTTCTCCCGCAGATACTCCGACCTACGTCTACGGTCTGGTCTTTGCTGACACCCCGTTGCCGGACGGGCTGACCGGCCTTGGCCCTTCCGGGCAAGTGTGGAAAATTACGTGCGAGAACGTGGCTGCGATCGTGAGCGATGTTCCAGAGGAGCGCCGACTGGGCAAGCGCAAGCACCTGATGGCGCATGAAGCAGTGGTCGAGGCGGTAAATGCTGAATCGACTATCCTCCCGATGCGGTTCGGGGCCGTCATCACCGAAGAAGGGGTGACGAAAGAACTGCTCGAACCTCACCACGAGTACTTCGCCAGGGTTCTTCGCGAGCTCGACGGACGTACGCAGTACACCCTCACGGGTTACTACGATCTCGAGGCGGTGCTCCCGGACATCATCCAGAACGATGCCGACATGCGAGCTCTTCACGAAAGGGTCAGGGGTCTCTCCGAGGAGGCAGGTCACTTCGACCGCATCCAGCTCGGTGAGCTCATCGCCAAGGCATTGAAGGCGAGACGACAGCAGGACGCGCAGGACGTTCTCGGAGCGCTGGAGCTGCCCTACGTCGTCATGCGCAGGGTCTACGACCCCGAACAGGATGCCGACGTGGTAAATGCGGCGTTCTTGGTGGAACGCGCTCGCCAGCAGGAATTCGAGGACGCGGTGGACGAGGCCGGCGGACGGCTTCCGATGCTCCGGCTGAAGCTGATCGGACCCCTTGCGCCGTACGACTTCGTGCCGGAAAGAGAATAACCGTGGGATTGGTTACAGGTATCGTCGGTTTTCCCCTGCTCCCGTTGAAGGGAGTTCTTTGGGTGGCCGAGAAGATCCGGCAGGAGGCGGAAGCGCAGTACTACAATCCCGCGCGGATCCGCGCTCAGTTGGAAGAGGTGGAAGAGGCGAGGCGCAACGGCACGCTTTCCGAAGAGGAGTGCGAAGAGCTGGAAGACGAGTTGCTGGAACGGTTGCAGGGCCGTCCGGTCTAGACGCATACAGGGTGACAGCCGGCTGACCGAGGATCCCGCGGATCGTCCCGCTGGGCGCGGCAATGAGCGACCGGGTTACCTTCAACAAGTCTGTCCGTACCGTCAGGCCCACTGCCTGCTGCCACCCGGGGCCATCAGCCGCGCAACGGGAGGGGTCATCTGGGAGGGGTCATCTCGGAACTGTCCTCGAGCGCAGTGCGGACGGTGGCATTGTGATCGCCGGGGGATATAAAAGGTAGAGCCGACATCGGGCTGCTGACGGGCGACGATCCAGATTCTGATCGCCGTGGCTGAGCTGCGCGCAGGGACCTTCCTACGGTCCGCTCGGTCGATCCCGCATCCCGGGGGACGGACGTGGCACCTGCCGAGGCACATCAGGAAGCCGGAGGAACGCAGGGCGCCGTCCCCGCGAGACGGCGTCAGGAGAGGTCCGCCGCCGGTCCGGCCCCCGCCGCTGAACGACTACCACCGGACGAGGACGATCATCACTGTTCAAGAGCAGTGTCGCGCAGGAGACGTTTCAGGTTCACCAATTGCACGAAGTGGAAGACAGTCCAGGTCGAGTAGCTTCCCCAGTGACTGGCCCTGTATTTGATCCCGGATATGTCACCGTGATACGAGGCCCGCTCGAATACGACGAGATCCCCCTTGCCGGGGGTCAGGTCTCTGTGAGTGGTGAAGACGATACGGTTTACTTCTTCGTCAAGAAGCAGGTGGCAGGCATCCCGCTGGCGAAAGAAGATCACCTCTACACCGTTGGTCTGGATCAGGCCGATCTTCTTCTCAGGGAAGTAGCGGGCGATGATGCCGACTTCCATTCCCATCATGTCACACTCCTGTCGGTAAGTGCCCGCCATCTCCACTGGAGCATGCCCGACGTAGCCGGTGTTGGTCCTACGACTGACGTCAGGATCTTCCGGGAGATCTTCGTGCGTCCGCTGCCCGAGTTGGTGGATTGCGAACGCGCTTCGTAGGAACTGCACCGATGCGCCCCGGATGCCGGCGCCGCGAGGTACCGGCCCACGGGGTCCTCGATCGACCGTGGCCCCGTTCGACGCCGGGTCTTGCGCTGGAGGACCAGGTCCTCTCCTGCATCCGCCGGCCGAACCAAGAGGTAACCCCTCAGCGCCTCACAGACCCTCGAGTTGAGCATCACCAGGCGATGGACGCCGCCCATGCCACATGCGAACGCTCCCAGGGTCTTGCTCGGTCCGGGAGCCCGAGGGCGGTCAGACGCACCCGCGCCACCTCGGACAACCGGATACCGGTCTGTAGGAGCAGCTCGGTGTTCGCCCCGTCCCTCCGTTCATGCCGCGCCGGCTTGTGGAGACGCTCGTACTCCCGTCGCGTCAGGTACCTGGGTTCGTCGATCTCCTGGTCCGGAGGTTCCATGTCGGCTGCAGGGGTTGCCTCTGCGGAGTCCGACGTCCTCGAGGGCCCGGAAGAAGGCTGAAGCATCGAGCCGAGATGCGCACTCCGGCACCGTTCAGCGCGGGGAAGTGGACGCGGCAGGGATCGAACCTGCGACCGCTCGCTTGTAAGCAGGACCAGCGGGAACGCTGTGGAGACCGCTCGTTCTGCTGAGCGTCCGAGCCTCGGTTGAGCGGTCACCCGGCGCGCTCCTCAGGGGTGAGCCGGCTGACGGAGGCAAGGAAACGCCCCGGACCTGTACGGCGTCGTGCCGTCGCCCTAGCATCGGACCTCCGACGGGCCGAGCTCGCAGGCCTGTCCTGGCGCGCACCACCCTGGTCAGGGGAGTGCTGGATGAGCCGAGCGTTCCCAGGCACGACAGCGC
Source organism: Geodermatophilus sp. (assembly GCA_036259935.1). Classification (GTDB taxonomy): domain Bacteria; phylum Actinomycetota; class Actinomycetes; order Mycobacteriales; family Geodermatophilaceae; genus Geodermatophilus. Next base: position 18,304 of record DATAAV010000207.1, read on the forward strand.
CGACGTCAGGTTGGACCGGGCACCTCCTGCCTTCTCCTCGATGGCTCGGGACGCAGCGCGCTCAGGACAACCTCGAGCAGGAGATCGGCGCACGAGAGGTCGAGGCCCTTGCGCGGCAGCGGTTGTTGCGCTGGTGCGCGGTTGCCGGTCTCACCTGGCGAGCGCTGGCATACCCGCCGGCCCTTCTGCAGGCGCTTCACGAGGGGGACGCGCGGCTGCCGAGCGTGGCCGTCGCACCGCTTGGCATGGTGCTCATCGGCAACGTGGCGCTTCTTCTTGGCGTTCTCTGGACCGGCTCGACACGGCTTCTCGAGCGGAGATGGTTCTGTGGCGTCGACATTGGCATAGCGGCGACCCTGAACCTGTGGTCAGCCGTGCTGGCCGCGCCAGGAACGATCCTGGTGCCCTATCAGGACGTCTTTGCGGTCTACGCGTGGGACACCGTGGTCCTGTGGACCGCAGTGCGCGGCCCGCTCTTCGGGCTGTGGTTGTGTCTTGGCACGGCGGTGCCCCTGCAGCTGGGCATGGCCCTGCTCAACGGCCACACGCTGGGCACGATTGCCTGGGGAACCGTAGGCAACCGGGCCCTGTGGGTCCTCGCCCACTTTCTCATCGCGGCGGTCGTCATGGTGGTTGCCCGCGAGGCCGCGTGGGCGACGGCGGCTGCTGCGCTGCGCGCTGGCCATGCCGCTGAGCGAGCCGAGATGTTGCGCAAGCTGCATGACACCGTCCTGCAGACACTTGAGGGCATCGCGCTGCAGGCATCACATAGCGGTAGGTCGGCCGAGGAGCGCCTGCAGATTGTCAGCACTGAAGCGGCGCGGCAGTCCGCTGCGCTGCGAGCCGCCCTGGACGAGGACACCAGCGGCTCCGCGACGAGCCTTGTGGCGGGGCTTCGATCTGTGTGTCAGGACGCCGCCGGCGCAGGACTCCGGGTGGAGCTCGTGATTGGCGAGCTCGACGGCCTCGAGGTCAAGCCACCCGCTCGGGAAGCACTGCTGGGTGCAGTGCGAGAGGCGTGCACCAACATCAGCAAGCACGCCGGCGTTCGGAGCGCAGTGATTCGTGCAGTCTCTGCCGATGGCGGTTTCCAGATCACGGTTCGCGACCATGGCCGTGGCTTCGATCCTGCCGAGGAGCACCACGGCTTCGGGATCGAGCATTCGATGGTCGAGCGGCTGGCCGCGGTGGGCGGCCGTGCGCAGGTCAGCTCGACACCCGGACGAGGCACGAAGGTGACGCTGTGGACGCCGGCGCCATAGCGGTCGCCCTCGTCGAGGACCACCCGTTCTTCCGCTCCGGTCTCTTCCAGGCTGTCGACGCCGCGCCCGACATGCGACTCGTCGCCGCGGCGGGGTCCGTCGAGGAATTCGGTTCCCGCGACGTCCCGGCAGACACCGTGATCCTGCTCGACCTGCACCTACCGGGCCTGCAGGGGCCGGCCGCGGTCCGGCACCTCCGCGCGCAGGGACGGACCGTCCTCGTGCTCTCCGCCTCCGAGTCGCCGGCGGACGTCGTACAGGCGGTCCGGGCTGGTGCCGCCGGCTACCTCAGCAAGCACGTCGACGAGGAAGAGCTCTGGACGGCGATCCGCACGGTCGCCTCCGGCGGCACCTACGTGTCACCGGTGCTCGCCTCGTACCTGCTGGAAACGCCGATCTGCCTTACGCAACGCGAGCGGGAGATCCTCGAACTCGTCGCCGCCGGGGAGACGGACCAGGACATCGCGGACCTGCTCGTGATCAGCGTCCACACGGTGCACTCGCACCTCGACCGGATCCGTCAGAAGACCGGGTCCCACAGGCGCACCGAACTCGCTCGTCTGGTCACCGGGGATCAGGACGATCCCCATCGGCCGAAAGAGGGGTAGTTCTACCCCTTGGCCCGCTACCAGCCCGCCGAGGACGGTCACTCGCTGCTGGACCAACTCGTCGCGACACGGTGTCTCAGGGCACCTGGAGCAAGTGCTACCTGTAGCCCACTGGCGTCC
>DATAAV010000208.1:0-9875 GCA_036259935.1 Geodermatophilus sp.
CGAGGTGGTCGAGGCCGCCCGACGGAGCCGGCCCGACGTCGTCCTGATGGACATCAGCATGCCGGGGGTCGACGGCATCGAGGCGACGCGCCGGCTCCGGGCGGTCCAGCCCGAGGTGCGGGTGGTCATGCTCACCGGTTCGTTCTCGCTCAGCACGGTGCGCGACGCGCAGCGCGTCGGCGCGGTGGGCTACCTGCTCAAGGGCGACGACCCTTTCGACCTGCCGGACCTGGTGCGCGAGGTCGCGGCCGGCGGCACGGCATGGAGTCACCGGGCCGCCGAGGGCCTGGCCGGCTGACCGCGTCGCCCCGCCGGACCGATCGTCGCTGACGGCATCCGTTCCGCCGCGCGGTCCCTCACGCGGGCCGGGGCATGGGCCCGAACGGTTACATTGCGTCGATCCCCGGGGACGCCGCATCGGCCCCGTCGCTCGCCGCCCCTATCCGGATCGGGCCCGTCCATAATCGCGGGCAGCGTGCAGTCGGCCTTCCGCCGACGCCCGCGAGCCCCGGACGGTGGCACGCCGGCCCCGCAGCAGCCGGGCGGTCGGGGTGTCGCTCCGGAGAGGAGCTCCCCATGGTCCGCGTCATGATCGTCGACGACGAGGCCCCCGTCCGGTGGAGTCTGCAGCTGCTCCTGGGCTCGGCCGGGGACATCGAGGTGGTCGCGGCCTGCGACGGCGTCCGGGCGGTCGAGGAGGCGCAGCGGCACCGTCCCGACGTCGTCCTGCTCGACCTGCGGATGCCCCAGGTCGACGGGCTCGCCGTCCTGCGCGAGATGAGGCGGTGGCCCCGTCCTCCCGCGGTGGCGGTGCTCACCACGTCCGACTCCGACGAGTTCGTCGACCGGGCGCTGGGGGCGGGGGCCGCGGGCGTCCTGGTCAAGGACACCGAGCCCGAGCAACTCGTGCGCGCGGTGCGGACGCTCGCCGCCGGCGGCGACGTGCCCTCCCCGGCCGTTCCCCACACGGGAGGCAGCGGGTACGTCGACGGGGGCGCCCGGGCGGCGGACCGGGCCCGGATCGAGGCGATGAGCCCGCGGGAGCGGGACGTGCTCGGCCTGATCGGACAGGGCCTCTCCAACGTCGAGATCGGCCGCCGACTGCAGCTGAGCACCGCTGCGGTCAAGGACTACGTCAGAGCCGTGCTCGACCGGCTGAACGTGACCGACCGCGTCCAGGCGGCGGTCGTGGCCCGGGAGGCGGGTATGCCGCCGGCCGAGGGCGAGAGCCGGTGACCTCCTGACCGAGGCCGACGTCCACCGGTCCCGCGGGGACGGGAACGGACGCCCCCGCGGGAGCCGTGCCGGCGGCTCACGCCCGCAGGTGGGCGGGTACGCCGCTGTTCTTCTCGATGTCGTGGGCCGCGGCGTCCAGCAATTTGTGCCCGAGCTCGGAGAGCGCCCGGGCGACGGCGAGTTCGTCGCCGATCTTCGGGACGTCCTGGTCGGACGGGTTGAGCCGGGCCGATCCCACCCCGGTCAGGTGGTCGACGTCCCCCGTCTGCAGCCGCGCTACGGCGCGGGTCTTTCCCTCGTGCTCGTCGATGTCCACGCTCACGGTCCACTGCTTGACCTGGTCCATGCTGACCTCCGTCGATCCATGGGGAACTGGGAACTGGTGGTCCGAGCGCCGGCCGATGCTCGCCGTGACGCTGCCTAGTGTGGTCCCCCGCGCGCCGACCGGAGGCCCGCGCTGCATCCCGTGCGCACGGTCGGGAACGCCGTGGGGGAGGGGGCCGTCGCGGGCAGACGAGCCTCTCGGACGATGACCCGCCACTCACTTTTCCGCATCATGGCGCGGCCTTCCATGTGCATTCCGCTATTGCCGCCACGCGGTTCCACTTAACATTTCGCCGTGCGTGACTGGGACGCGACGGCCTTGGCCGCCCTGCACGACTGCAAGGAGACGCTCGAGGAGCGCGACGTCCTGCACTGGCTCCGCGCGGCCACCAGGGCGATGTGGCGGCCGAACGCCGAGCGTTACGAGCCCACCTACCTGTTCGACACCCCGCGCGGTGTCGCCGCCCTGGCCTGGGAGAACTTCCGCGAGCGCATGCTGGCCGAGTACCGGGCGGCCGCCACCCGGTGGTGGGACCGCGGCGTGCGCCTCACCGTTCCCCACGGCTCGCTGCTGATCCAGGTGGCCGACCTCGCCGTGCACGTGGTCAAGGCCCCCGGCGTGCGGCTCCGGGAACCGGAGTGGGCCACGTTCGTCTGGAACACGAGCGGGGTCCGGCACGCGGCCGCCGCGCGCAACGCCGGCGACAACGCCCTGCCGCCCCCGCCGATGGAGGGGCAGCTCGCCTTCGACTTCGACATCCCCTCCTCGGGATGGTGCCCGGTCTACCGGGAGGTGTTCTTCGTCTGGGCCGGTGACGACATGGGCCTGACGGCCGGCTGGCTGGGCCTGCCGCGCCTGGGGCGGCCCCGATGGCTCGCCGTGATCCCGCTGTGGCGTGACGACGAGGCCGACGTCGGCGCGGCGACCGGCGACGTCCCCCGCCGCCCGTCGGGGGCCGCCTTCTCCGAGCTGGAGGCGCCCCGGCCGCAGGTGTCCCTCAAGCGGCGGCAGGAGGAAGCCGCGCGATGACCGACGGGACGTCGCGGGTCACCGCCGCGAGACGTCGCCGCACCGCGGGGATCGCCGAGGACTTCGACGGCCGCCGTCTGGCCGTGGCCCGCCGTCTGCAGTGCATGCCGCGGTCGGAGCTGGCGCGGCGCGTGGAGGTCACCCCCTCGGCGGTGACCCAGTACGAGCGCGGACAGGCCCGGCCGACGACGTCGGTGCTGGCCCGGATCGGCCTGACGCTCGGCATGCCGGCGGAGTTCTTCTCCCGCGGACTGGACATCCCCGAGGTCCGCGCCTCGACCGCCCACTTCCGGTCCCTGCGCAGCACCCCGGCCGCCCGGCGCGAGCAGGCGCTGGCCTTCGGGGAGCTGGCGCTGGCCGTGCTGAACGTGATCGAGCAGTACGTCGATCTCCCCCCGGTCTCCCTGCCGTCGGTCGACCTCCCGCCGCATCCCTCCGCGGAGGACATCGCCGTCGCCGCGGACCGCGCCCGGCGCGACCTGGAGGTCGGCACCGGGCCCGTGCCGAACGTGGTGCGCCTGCTGGAGGCGCGCGGGGTGCTGGTGGTCCGGCTGCCGGCCGAGGGCTTCGATCCGCGGGTGGACGCCTTCTCCTCGTCCGAGACCGCCTCCGGCCGGCCCCTCGTGCTCATGTCACCGCTGAAGGACGACAAGGCCCGGAGTCGCTTCGACGCGAGTCACGAACTCGGCCACCTGCTGATGCACTCCGGTGTCGAGCCGGGATCGACGGTCATCGAGTCCCAGGCCATGTCCTTCGCGGCCGAGTTCCTCATGCCGCGGGCGGAGATCGAGGACAGCCTGCCGACGCGCGTCGACTGGGAGACCTTCCACATGCTGAAACGCCACTGGGGCGTCAGCCTCAAGGCACTCGTCTACCGCGCCCACAAGCTCGGACGGCTGTCGGACCTCTCCTACCGCCGCGCCAACAACCAGTTGAAGCAGTGGGGGCACCCCGAACCGGGCCCGCTCGGCCCGCCGGAGAGCCCCAGCGTGCTGGGTGCCGCCGCCGAGCTGCTGGAGCAGAGCGGAACCCGTCTCAGCACGCTGGCCGAGGCGGCCCGGATCCCCCTGGACTCGATGCTGGCCGTCGTCGAGGCGGGGCGGACGAACCGGCCCAGGCTCAGCCTCGGACCGTGAAGCGCAGGTCCCCTCTCGGGCCCGGTGGCGCGGTCTACGCGCCGCGGATCAGGACGGAGATGCGCTGGCGGGTGAGCCCGAACAGTCGGCCGATCTCCTCCATCGTCATCCCCTCCTCGTGCAACGCGCGGGCCTCCGCTTGGCGGAACTGGGTGCCGGCGGCCTCCAGACGCTGGATGTTCTTGGTGAGCAGCTCGGCGATGAGGGGGGCGTTCTCGCTGCTGACGATCTGCCGATAGGGGAGATCCTCCAGCCGGCGGGCGCGGATGCGCGCGGCGCGGGCGATGACATGAGCGGCCATCCGGGCCATCTGCTCCGCCGCCTCCACCAGGCTCTCCAGCGCGAGCAGTGTGGGGTCGTGGCCGGGCGGCTCCTGGCCGGCGTGCAGGCGCGCGTCGCGGTCAAGCCGCGACTCGTCGCCGCCCTCCTCGGATTTCATGGCCGGCTCCCGTCTCCTCGTCCGGCGGTGATCGTCGCATCCCCGCAAGGAGGGTTGCCGCAACGATGGTTACGGCAACCATTATTGACACGTCGGTGCCCGCGGGGAACCGTGGTCGAGATCGGCAGAAGCAGGCCGCGGCCTGTCCCGGATGGCGGAAGTGAAGGTCGCGGGCCTTCCCCGTCCCCCGTTGCCGGGTGAGGAGCGGCCATGTCCGCACCCGGATCCGATCCGATGTCACAAGGCGCGGATCTGTCGGCGGCGCTGGGTGGCCTGTCCGGCTTGCTGTACGCGGAGGAGACGCTGGGCAGCGTCCTCGGGCTGGTGACCACCCTGGCGGCGGAGGTGCTGCCGGGCAGCTGTGGTGCCGGCGTGACTCTGCTGACGGGCCGGATGAGGACGACCGCGGCGACCGATCCCGCGGTGGAGCGGGCCGACGCGCTGCAGTACGAGCTGGGCGAAGGCCCGTGCCTGTCGGCCGCCCAGGACCGGAGGACCTACCGGATCGACTCGATGCGTTCCGAGCGGCGGTGGCCGAGGTGGACCGAGAGGGCGGCGCAGCTGGGGCTGGGAAGCAGCCTCAGCAGCCCCCTGGTCGTCCGGCACGACAGCATCGGCACCGTCAAGGTGTACGCGGTCCCCGAGGCGGCCTTCGGCGACCACGCGGAGCAGATCCTGGGACTGTTCGCCGAGAAGGCCTCGGTCACCGTGGCCGATCTGCTGTTCCACGAGGACGCGCGCCGGTTCACCCAGCAGCTCCGGAACGCGTTGCGGTCCCGGGACGTGATCGGCCAGGCCAAGGGAATCCTGCGCGAGCGGCACCGCGTCGACGAGCAGACCGCGTTCGGAATGCTCGTGCAGTGGTCGCAGCACGCCAAGGTGACGGTGCGCGATCTCGCCGAGGAGCTCCTGGCCTCCACCGACCCCGGGCCGGCCTGACTCAAGAGGCGACGGCGGGGGCCACGTCGTCCTGGGGGTCGGCCAACCGCCACGGCCGGACGACGCCGACCAGTACGGCGAGGGCCAGCAGGAGCGCGGCGAGGATGACCGTGCCCATCGCCGCGGCGTCGTTGCCGAGCAGGCCGACGACGGGGGAGACCGCGGCGCCGATGCCGAACTGCACCGCGCCCAGCAGGGCCGCGGCCGCGCCCGCCCGCTCCCCGTGCCGGGACAGTGCCAGGGCCGGGGCGTTGGGCAGCGCGAGTCCGGAGGCGAAGAGCATCGCCCAGAGCGGGATCACCACAGCCGGCAGTCCACCGGTGCCGGTGGCGGCCAGCCCGAGCAGGACCCCACCGGCGACCGCGCCGGCGACCGTGCCGGTGACGAGGATCTGCGCCGGCGACCAGCGGCGCAGCGCGAGCGGGTTGAGCTGGGTGGCGGCGATCAGCCAGAACGCACCGGCGCCGAACAGCAATCCGAACTCCTGCTCGTCCAGGCCGAACTGCCGCTGGTAGACGAAGGAGGAACCGGCGACGTAGCTGAACATCCCGGCCATCGTGAGTCCCGCGACCAGGACGAGGCCGACGTAGCTCCGGTCCCGGAGCAGGGACCGGTAGGTCCGGAGCGTGCTCGCGACGCCGCTGCTGCGCCGGCGGCGCGGCGGCAGCGTCTCGCGGAGGCCGAGCGCGCCGACGGCGAGCAGCAGCAGGCCGTAGACCGCGAGGACGGCGAAGACGCCGCGCCAGGAGGTGAACCGCAGGATCTCCCCGCCGACCGTGGGCGCCAGCACCGGTGCGGCCCCGAGGACGAGGAAGAGGCGGGACAGCATCGTGGCCGCCGCCCGCCCGGTGAACAGGTCGCGGACGACGGCCATGGCGATCACCGCGCCGGCCGCGCTGCCCACCCCCTGCAGCACGCGCAGCGCCCCGAGGACGCCGATGCTCGGGGCCACCAGGACGAGCAGGGAAGCCAGCACGTAGAGCGCCGTGCCGGCCAGGAGCGGTCGGCGTCGGCCGAGGGCGTCGGACAGAGGTCCGAGCACCAGCTGCCCGAGGGCCAGGCCCACGAGCGTGCCGGTGAGGGTCAGCTGGACGGTGGCCGAGGTCGTGCCCAGGTCCGCGGCGATGGTGGGCAGCGCCGGCAGGTACATGTCGATGGTCAGCGGGCCCACGGCGACGAAGGCACCGAGGACGAGGGCGAGCACGGCGCGGCTGGGCGGCCTGGTGGCTCCCGGCTCCTCCGCAGCCAGGGGCGGCGTCAGGAGGTCGGCACGGTCCTGCAGGTCGGTCACGAGGATCCTTCGTCTGGGCGGCAGTTCAGCGGCCCACGCTGGCCGGATACGACACCGCCAAGTTCGACCGCCGGCCGTGCATTCCGCTCGTCCGGCGTTTCGCCCGGCCCTGTGGGGCGGGTCACCGGCGACCTCGTCGACCGCGGAGGATCCGGGCGGAGGCGCGGCATCATCGCGACCGTCTTGGCGGTCTGAACCGACGGCGCGGCCGGCGCCGACCGTTGCCCGGGACTTTCGTCTCTAGGGCTCGGGGCCGGGCAGGTCGAGAGTCCCTCCCGTTGCGGCAGGGAACGTTTCCGGATGGAGGGCGGCATGGCCTACGGCGTCGTCTTGGATGTCCGTGCACCGGTCGAGATGTACGACGCCGTGCATGCAGAGGTTCTCCGGAGGGCGGGCAGGTCGGTGGACGGCCTTCTGTTCCACGTCGGGCGGGCGACGGCCGACGGCTTCCAGGTGATCGAGGTGTGGGAGAGCCAGGAGGACTTCGAGCGCTACAACCGGGAGATCATCGGTCCGGTCGTCGCCGAGCTGTCCGGGGGGCAGGCGCCTCCGGAGGACGGGCAGACGGTCCAGGCGTTCGACGTCCGCGGTCTGGTCATCCCGCGCGGCGACGTCGTCCTGTAGCGACGCGGGCCCGCGGGGATGCGCCGTCCCGCCGAGCGAGGGTCTGCGCAGAGAGTGACCGGCACACCGGCGCCCATCGATGCCGTTCATCGATCGAACGCCACCGAGGGCTCTGCGGGGGACGCTGTCGGCTCGACGGTGAGCCGACGCCGTCGCGTGGCACGAAGGCTGGCGGAGGACCTCCATGCACGTGGGCGTGATTCACCGGATCTCGGACCCTCAGGCGTTCCAGCAGGCGGAGCAGAAGGCGCTGGCGGCCGGTCTGCCGGAAGGCTTCCGCCTGCCGGTTCATGCCGAGACGCCTGACCATTCGACGGCGATCTGCATCTGGGACGGACCGTCGGTCGATGCGGTCCGCGAGCTGGTCGAGTCGACCGTCGGCGAGTACAGCCAGAACGAGTACTACGAGGTCGAGCTGGAGAACAGCCCCGCCTCCGCGTAGGACCCGCTTCCCGTCGCGGAGCGCCGCAGGGTGCGAGCCGCTGGGCTCGGACTCTGGTTCTGGGGCGGGTGGGTTCCCCTCCCCGGGCCGCGGTAGCAGCGCTCGCGTTCTGAAGGCGTCCTCAGCTGCAGCGGACAAGAACGGGCCGAGAGATCCCCGCCCGACAGCGTCACAGGCAGTACGGACAGCCCGTGCCGCCGACGGCGACTGTGCGAAGGCAACGAAGCAGCGGATCGAGACGGGCGCCCTTCGGCACCAGGGCGTGAGCACCGGCTCGTACGACGTCGGGTCGCGCCTTGGCGTCTTCCCCGGTCAACACGATGACCCGGGCCTCGGGTCGAGCGGCACGCACCGCTTCTGTCGCCGCCACCCCGTCCATCCCTGGCATGGACAGGTCCATGAAGACGACGTCGGGTCGTAGACGCGCAGCGGCCTCCACCGCCTGTGACCCGTCCTCGCACTCGCCGACGACCGTGATGTCGACCTCGTCGGACAGAACCTCCGCCAGAGTCCTGCGCACCGCCGGATGGTCGTCGACGAGGAGCACGCGGATATCGGCGGAGGCGTGGCCGGCGCAGGAATCTCCGGGCACCCTCGTCCCTCCTGGACGTGCGGCAAGCACTGTGACGGCCTGCCCGACCTGACCGCCCGGACGATATCCGGCAATGATTCGGACGACTTCGGCGGCCACCGCAAGCCGGACGGAGGCTCATTCCCCGGCGGCGTCCCGGAGTTGGCCGCTCCAGGGACACATGGCAGCGCTCAGGCCCTACAACTGTGGATGGGCGGCAGGGTCGGCGGGGCGACCGCTCGACACGCGCGGCACTCGGCTGCTCCTAGCATCACGACATGCTGCAGCCACCGCCGTGGAGCGAGATCTCCAACGAGGACCTGGTGCGCGAGTTGGATCACATGCACCAGACGCGCCACGACATCTTCCGGACCGGCCGCGCCGAAGCCTGGCGGAACCATCTGGAGCGCACCGCGCAACTGGAGGCCGAGTACCTCCGCCGGTTCCCCCACGGGGTCACCGACGCCGCCGACAAGCTCCAGCTGTACCCGGTAGGCACGACCGCGGGGGGTTGAGCCGGCCGGAGCCATCCTGGGGCGGTTCATGCGACCACGGGGGCCTGACCAGACGTTCACATCGGGCCCCTCCCGGGAGGGACTGCTTCAGGCCACGCCGTGAGCCACTGGGGCCACCGGCACCGTCGCCGCGCGGGGACAAGGCGTTGCGGCGCCGGCCTCGCCGGGCCTCAGGGGGTTGCCGCGCGACGAGATCGCGCCCTCATTCCTGGGATGCACGTGCGTCGGCGACGACGCTGTACCACTGGGTGCTGCTGGGCTCAGCCTCCAGTTCGGCCAGCCGGGCACGCTGATCCAGGAACGCCGGGTCCTCGTGCCAGGCCGCCCAGTCGTCCCGGCTGCGCCACGTTCCCACGATGACCCGGGTGTGCTCCTCGCCTTCCGGGGTGAGCAACTGACCGGAGACCCAGCCAGGCCTGCCCTGTGCGGACTCGAACCGTTCGCGGAGTGCCTCGTCCCAGTCTTCCTCTGCTCCCGGACGCAGCCTGGTCGTCGTCACCACTGTCATCATCGGTGAGTCCCTTTCTCGAGGATCGCGAACACCGCCTGTCAAGCCTCGGCCTCCGATGGCCGACATGGGCCGACCCGGCTGCAGGGAATTGGCGGACTCAGGATGGGACGAGATCCTCTGCTGCCGCAGGACGCACATGCCCGCGCTGGACACGCCTCGTCGGCCCGGCCGACTGGCGGGGGTCACCGGTGGACAGGAGTGGCCTCGAGCAGCCTCCGAGTGGTGGTGGCGGCGTGCGCGGCGGCCTGCCGGACGTCGAGTCGGCGGTGCTCGGTGGAGAGAATTGCGACGCCCCAGGGGCCGGACCAGCCGGCGGTGCGCAGCGCGGTGATGATGCCGGCCAGGTGGAAGGAGCCTTCACCGCAGTAGTGGCGTCGGTCCACGGTGTCCTCGAACAGCGCGCCGACGACCTCGCGGTCGGCGTCGTTGAGTTCCACACCGACGATCCGGTGCAGGGGTAACGCCGCGAGCTCGGCCGCGTGTGTGCCGGCGCGCTCGACGTGCCATACGTCGATGACGATCCCACCGGCGGGGTGGCCGGCGTCCTCGACCAGCCGCAGGCCGTCGTGGACGGTCCGGATGTTGGACCACGGCAGGAACTCGATGCCGAGGCGTGCCCCGGCATCGGTGGCCTGCCCGGCGAGCGTGGCGAACTCGGCCGCCCAGTGCCCGGCGTCCCACGGCGCCCCGCTGGTGTCGGGCGTGACCTTGAGGTGGCAGGCGCCGAGCGCCTCGGCGGCCGTGAGCAGGAACCGGCGCAGCTCGTCCGATCTCGCCCGCTCGGGGCCGCCGCTCCACCAGTCGGGCAGGCCCTCCA
>DATAAV010000209.1:0-6311 GCA_036259935.1 Geodermatophilus sp.
GAAGAAGCCGGGGACGACGCGCGCTCCCAGCCGCCAGGACCCGCTGTGAGCGACCTCCTGCCCGGCCAGCAGCCGCAGGAAGTGCGACTTGCCCGCGCCGTTGGCCCCCAGGACGCCGACCCGGTCGCCGTACCAGACCTCGAGGTCGAACGGCCGCATCAGCCCGGTGAGCTCCAACTCCTCGGCGATCACCGCCCGCACGCCGGTGCGCCCGCCGCGCAGCCGCATGGCGACCTTCTGCTCGGGTGGGCGGTCCGGCGGCGGACCGGCCGCCTCGAACCTGGCCAGCCGGGTCTGGGCGGCCGCGTAGCGGCTGGCCATGTCCGGCGAGTTGGCCGCCTGCTGCTGCAGGGTCCGCACCAGGTCGATCAGCCGCTGGTGCTCCTCGTCCCAGCGCCGCCGCAGCTCGGCCATCCGCTCGTGCCGGGCCGCCCGGGCCTCCGGATAGCCGGCGAAGCCGCCGCCGTGCACCCACGCCGTCCCGCCCTCGACGGTGACCACCCGGTCGGCGACCCGCGCGAGCAGTTCGCGGTCGTGGCTGACGAACAGCACGGTCTTGCGGGTCTCGAGCAGCCGCTCCTCCAGCCAACGCTTGCCCGGGACGTCGAGGTAGTTGTCCGGCTCGTCGAGCAGCAGCACCTGGTCGGGGCCGCGCAGCAGAGCCTCGAGCGCCAGCCGCTTCTGCTCTCCGCCGGACAGCGTGGACAGCTCTCGGTACTTGCAGCGCTCGTAGGGCACGCCCAGCGCGGCGACGGTCACGGTGTCCCAGGTGACCTCGGCCTCGTAGCCGCCGGCGTCGCCCCACTGGGCCAGCGCGTCGGCGTAGGCCAGTTGCGCCGGCTCGTCGTCGGTCTCCATGAGGGTGAGCTCGGCGGCCTCCACCGCGTCCCACGCCGCGCGGACGGCGGGCGGGGACAGGTCGACCAGGAGCCGCTGCACGGTGGTGTCGTCGCGCACCGAGCCGATGAACTGGCGCATGACGCCGAGCCCGCCGCTGCGGGCGACGGCGCCGGCCTCCGGGACGACGTCGCCGGCGATGATCCGCAGCAGCGTGGTCTTGCCCGCGCCGTTCTCCCCCACCAGGGCCGCGCGGGCGCCCTCGCCGATGCGGAAGGAGACGTCGTCGAGCAGCACCCGCCCGTCCGGGAGCGTGTGCCGCACGGCGTTGACGTCGACGAATCCCACCCGGTCATCCTCCCGGGCGGGGCAACCGGGTTTCGGAGGGTCAGTCGACCGAGCGCAGCCGCTCGCGGGCCAGGCGCTCGACCAGCTCGGGCAGCGCCGTCGCCGGCACCCCGCTCAGGTCACGGCGGCAGCTGCGGACAACGGTGCTGATCACCTGGGGGCGCAGTTGCGGGCGGAACTCGTCGGCCAGTCGGAGCACGGCTTCCTCGACGACAGGGTCGTCGGTCAGAACCGGTGCGCGCGTCATTCAGGGTCCTCGCGAAGGCAGATCGTCGGTGCAGTGGGAAGCGCCGGCTGGCAGCGCCGGCGGTGTGGAACCGATCTCCGATCGGTCGGTCGGTTCCCACCGTCGCCGACCGGCACCCCTCCCGCCAGGGACCAAGGTCACACGCCGGGCCCGGCGTGCTGCCGGAGCGGGCGGGGGCCGTGGGGGTCAGGCGGCGTAGTAGCCGTTGGCACCGGCGCGAGTGGCGGCGACCGCGTCCCGGAGCAGGGCGCTGAGCTCGTCGGCGTCCACCTTGTCCAGCGAGGTGAACCGGATGCAGCTCTTGCCGCAGGAGACCTTGCCGAGCCGGTCGGCCCGCTGCTCGGGCAGGTACTCCCCGTCGACGACGGCACAGACGTACAGCGACAGGTGCCGCTTCTGCGCCGCGAGCGCGATCAGCGGCCACATCGTCGTCGTCTTCGCCGTCCGCGGGCGGTAGGGCATGAGGCCGTAGCCGAGCATCCCGGTCGACCCCGTCGGGACGAGCCGGCGGTCGATCCCGGGCGCGGCGGCCATGACCAGCCGGTCTACCCGGCGCAGCTCCTCCTCGCGCGGGCCCGCCGCGGCGAACCAGGACTCGATCTCGTCGGGCTCGCTCATCGCCGGCTCCTCTCAGCCCAGGACCAGGGACAGCACGGTCGCTCCGGCCGCCAGGAGCATGGCGACGACCACGACCGCGGCGACCAGCCGCCGGCGGCGCTCGGCGCGCGGGCCGTCGGCGCCGCCCATCCCCCACACGGCGCGCACGCTACCGCCGCGGGCCGACAGATCAGGCCGCCCGGCGTCCCCACAGCAGGGTGTCGAGCGCGGTACCGGCGGGGGTCGGGCGGGGCACCTGCTCGAACCGGTCGACGTCGAGCAGCGCGGCCACGGGCGCCAGCCGCTCGACGCTGTGCAGGATCGCCGGCTCCTGCGGCCCGCCCACTCCGCGGACGAGGTTCTCCAGGTCGTGGCCCAGCACCAGCAGCCGGCCGCCGGGTCGCAGCCAGCCGACGGCGCGGCGCAGCAGGGCGAGGGTGTCGGCCTGCGGCAGGTGCAGGTAGGCGACGAGGACGAGGTCGAGGTCGGCGTCCGACGGCGTCCAGGTGAGCACGTCGGCGGTCACCCAGGTGACCCGCTCGGCGCCCGGCCGGCTGCGGCCGCGCTCCAGGCCGGTGGCGGAGAAGTCGACGGCGGTGACCCGCCAGCCGCGGCCGGCCAGCCAGAGCGCGTGCCGCCCCTCCCCCGCGGCGAGGTCCACCGCCTCTCCCGGCGGCAGGTCGGCCAGGAGTTCGGCGACGAGCGCGTTCGGCTCGGCGGACCACTGCTGCCCTTCGGCGTACCGCGCGTCCCAGTCGGCTGCCTGCACGCCCGGAAGTCTGGCAGCGGTCAGTGCAGCACCATCCCGCCGGCGACGTTGAGCGCGTCGCCGGTGAGGTAGTCGGCGTCGCTGGAGGCCAGGAACAGCGCGGCGCGGGCCACGTCCCGCGGCTCGCCGAGACGGCCCAGCGGCGACAGCGCCGACCAGGTCGCCAGCTGCTGGCGGCTGTGGGTCGCGCTCTCCCCGGGGTCGAGCACGTAGCCCGGACACAGGCAGTTGACGGTGATGCCGTGCGGGCCGAGCTCGTGGGCGGCAGCCCGGGTGAGCGCCATGACCGCGGCCTTGGACGCGGCGTAGTGCGCCTGCCCGCCTCCGGCCGTGCCGCCGGTGCTGGCCACGTTGATCACCTTGCCCGCGCAGTCGTCCCCGGGCGCGCGGAACCCGATCATGGCGCAGGCGGCCACCTGGATGGTGGTCAGCATCCACTGCGTCGGCATGGCAAAGGCCTCGCGCAGCTCCACCGGTTCGAGCTCCAGCAGCGGCGCGAACTGCACGATGCCCGCGTCGTTGACGAGGACATCGATGCCGCCGAGGCGGGCGATCGCCTTCTCCATCGTCTCCCGCGTGGCCGCGACGTCGCACCGGTCGACGGGGAAGCCGTGGCCGCCGACCTCCTCGGCCAGGCGCCGAACGTCCTCCGGCCGC
Source organism: Geodermatophilus sp. (assembly GCA_036259935.1). Lineage (GTDB taxonomy): Bacteria > Actinomycetota > Actinomycetes > Mycobacteriales > Geodermatophilaceae > Geodermatophilus. The sequence goes on from DATAAV010000209.1 coordinate 3,456, forward strand.
CCGTCGAGGACGGCGACGGTCGCACGTTCGGCGGCGAACTGGCGCACGATCGCCGCTCCGATGCCGTGCGCTCCGCCGGCCACCACGACCCGGCGTCCGGACAGCCGGTTCACGAGTGCGCCACCGTGCGGTCGTGCAGGTCGCGCGGACGCGGGGCCGGACGGCCGGCCCCCGTCGGGCACGCGAGGTCCAGGAAGGGAAGAAGCATGGGATTGGGTCTCCTCGGGCGGTCCGCGGCGACTGTTACCCGTTCCTGGGCCACCATCACGTCCACGGCACGATGAATGCGAAGGATTTCCGCACCCGCGCCGCGGCTGTCCGCCGCCCTGTGCCCGCCGGGAGATGCGAAACCACCCGGTCGGGGGACACCTCTGACCGCGCGGCGGACGGCGCCCCCTCCCTAGCCTCATAGTGACCGCACGGTCACGACAAGTCGGGGGAGGTGGGCGATGTCGGCTGACGTCGATGGGCGCCCCCTGCCCGCACGTGCCCGGCGCTGGGCCGGCCGCGCCGCCGTCCTCCTCGGGGTCGGGGTCGGGATCTGGCTCGGCGGGGCCGCCACGGCCTCCGCCGAGGAGAGCGCCGTTCCGGCCGCGGACCCGCTGAGCACGCCGGCCGCGACCGTCGAGCCGGTGCTGCCGCCCGTGACCACCCCGGTGGCGGAGGCCGTCGAGACGACCGTCGCACCGGCGGTGGAGCGCGCCGTCGAGCCCGTGGTCACCCAGGTCCTCCGCCCGGCCGCCGAGCCGGTGGTCTCCGCCGTCGTGACCCCGGTCGTGACCCGGGTGCTGGAGCCGGCGGTGACGGCGCTGCCCGAGCCCGTCGCTGCGGTGCCCGTCGCCGTCGCGGACGCGGTGCCCGTCGCCGTCGCGGACGCCGTGCCCGCTCCCCCGGTGCCGCCCGCACCGGTGATGCCCGCTGTCGACGACGCCGTCGCCCCCGCGCCGGCCGACGCGGCGCACGTCGCTCCGCCGGCCCCGCGCTCCGAGGAGCTGCCGTCCCCGTCCTCCGCCGCCGAGGCCGCGGCGCTCCCGGACACCACGCCCGCGACGCCGCAGCCGGCCCTTCCGCCGGCCGGCGTGCCGGCGACCGGCAGCACGGCCGCGGCGTCGCCGGCCGGCCCGAGCAGCGTCCCCGGCGACCTCGCCGGCACCGTGAGCCGCACCGTTCTGGCGGCCGCGGGCACCAGGACCGACACCGACCGGGGGGCGGCCACGCACGTCGCCCTCGACCCCTCCTTCTCTCCCGACTGAGTGCCCGCCGGCCGGTCGTCGCACCGGCACGGCACCACCCCGGCCCCCTGCCCCGGGCCGGCCCACTCAGGACACGGAGAGAGATTCGCGATGAACAGATGGGTGAAGCGCGGCCTGCAGACGGCCCTGCTCACCGGCGGCCTCCTGGCCGCCGGAGCAGGCGTCGCCTCGGCCGACGAGAACGACATCACCGCCGACGTGCTCGGCGCGACCACGACCGTCCCGGTGCAGGACGGCACCGTCGTCGACACCCCCGTGGTCACGGGGACCGGCGAGGACCTGACCGTGACCGGCGGCGACGCCGGCGGGATCAGCCTGCCGGTGAACACGGACACCGAGCCCGGGACGACCGTCCTCGGCGGCTCGACCGGGGACGGCGTGAGCGCCCCGGTGCGGGTGACCGAGGCCGTCGACAGTCCGCCCGACCCCGCGGACGGGGTCACCGTCACCGTCCCGGTGAACACCTCCGGCGGTTCGGACGCCGGGACGACCGTCACCGTGCCGATCGTCACCGGCAATCTCGGTGACGTCCTCGACGAGGACCCGCTGAGCGGCAACTCCGTCGACGTCGACCTCGACGGCCCGCTGGTGCCCGGCCCGTCCGGGTCCGGCGTCGTGCTCGACGTCGAGGACCTGGTCACCATCGGGGACACCGACGGCACCACGACCCCGGACACCGTGCTCGAGGTGCCGGCCAGCCTCGAGGAGGGCGAGCCGAGCACGGTGAGCCTCCCGGTTCCCCTGGGTGATGCCGACGGGGACGCGCTCACCGGCAACGACGTCGACGTCCACCTGGGCAGCCTGATCGGCGACGGGTCGCAGCCGGCCGACGGCAACGCCGACGGCACCGAGCCGGCGCTGAGCGTGCCGGTCGACACCGGCGACCTCTCCGGCCTGCCGGAGGGGAACGCCGCGTCCGACAACACCGTCGACGTCCACCTCGGCGACCTGCTCGGGGCTGAGGGCTCCGGCACCGGCTCGGTGATCACCGTTCCGGTCAACGAGGGCCGCGACGGCACCGGCGGCGACAACCTGGTGCGGGTCACCGTGCCGTTCGACCTGCCCGGCGCGCCCGCCGAGCCCGGCGAGCCGGGTGAGCCCGGCCTGCCCGGCCTGCCCGGTGTGCCCGGTCCCGAGGACGGTTCCGGGGACGGCGAGGAGCCCGGGACGGGCCCGGGCACGGCACCCGGCACCGCGCCGGGCACCGACGCCGGAACGGCGCCCGGTACGGGCGGCGGCTCCGACGGCGGCTCCGGGGACGGCACCGCGCCGGCGTACGGCGCGGGCTACGGCGCCGGGGACGAGCTGTGCACCGGGCACGGCGAGGGAACCGGCTACCGCTCGGGCACGGCCACCGCGAACGGCACGAGCGCCGGCACGAGCGGCGGCACGGCGGGGACTCCCCCGGCGGGCGGCGAGACCGCTTCGGCTCTCGACCCGTGCGCGGTCGCCACGGCCGGGACCCGGTGGACGATGCCCCACAACGGCACCTCCCAGCCCCTTCCCACTGCGCTGCTGGCCATGACCGCCGGATTGCTCCTGGCGGCGGTCGGCCGCCGGCTGTGGGCCACCCGGGGTTGACGCACCCGGCCGTCGGCCCGGT
>DATAAV010000210.1:0-3215 GCA_036259935.1 Geodermatophilus sp.
CGGCGCCGTCCGCCCCACGACGGGCACGCCTGCGCGGGCCGCCGGCCCTGACCGGGCATCATGTGCCGGCTCGCCCGCCGATCCGCGGCGGCACCGCCCGGACGGGGACGACGCCCGATGAGACAGGCCCTGCGCCGCACCGTGTCCGCCGCCGCCCTGAGCGGCCTGCTCCTGGCCGGGTGCAGCACGCCCGTCGTCGGCACGGGCAGCCCGGCCGCCGGGGCCCGCACCGACGTGACCGCCGAGCAGTTCCCGGTCACCGGGGCGGTCGACGGGGAGCTGGACCAGCTGGCCCGCAACGCGCTCGCCGACCTGGACACCTTCTGGCGGCAGGCCTACCCCGAGTTCTTCGGGGCCGGGTTCGAGCCGCTGGCCGGGTACTTCTCGGTCGACTCCGACGACCTCGACGAGAGCGCCTACCCGGATACCGGGATCGGCTGCCGGCGCTCCCCCACCGATCCGGAGGAGGTCACCGGCAACGCGTTCTACGACCCGAACTGCGACGTGATCGCCTACGACCGGGCGCTGCTGCAGTTCCTCTCCGACGAGTACGGCCGGTTCCTCGGGCCGGTGGTCATGGCCCACGAGATGGGGCACGCGATGCAGGGCAGGTTCGGGTTCGCCGAGTCCGGCCGCAGCATCCTGGACGAGACCCAGGCCGACTGCCTGGCCGGCGCCTGGACCCGCTGGGTGGCCGACGGCCAGGGCGAGCACGTGTCCGTGCGGGTGCCCGAGCTCGACGGCGTCGTCCGCGGGTTCCTGCTGCTGCGCGACGAGGTCGGCAGCGATCCGGACGACACCTCCGCGCACGGCTCCTACTTCGACCGGGTGTCGGCCTTCTACGCGGGGTTCGAGGAGGGGGTCGCCGCCTGCCGCGACGAGTTCGGCGAGGAGCGGCTGTTCACCGCGCAGGAGTTCACCGCCGAGGACACCAACCAGGGCGACGCCGGCTACGCCGAGATCGTCGAGTGGACCCGGGCGACGCTGCCGGAGTTCTGGGACACGGTCTTCCAGGGCGGGTTCGGCACCGCGTTCGAGCCACCAGCGGTGCAGGGGTTCGACGGCACCGCGCCCGACTGCGGTGACATGGGCGCCGAGGACCGCGACCTGGGCTGGTGCGCCGCCGACGGCACCGTCTACTACGACGAGACCGAGCTGACCCGGCCGGCCCACGAGGAGATCGGCGACTTCGCGGTGGCCACCGCCGTCTCCCTGCCCTACGCGCTGGCCGCCCGCGCGCAGGCCGGGCTGTCCACCGACGACGACGCGGCCACCCGCTCGGCGGTCTGCCTCACCGGCTGGTACGCCGCCCAGTGGTTCAACGGCGCCTTCGCCGACAGCGCCGGCGTCGCGATCAGCCCCGGCGACATCGATGAGTCGGTGCAATTCCTGCTCGCCCACGGCGTCGACGACGACGTCTTCCCCGACGTCGACGCCTCCGGCTTCGAGCTCGTCGATGCCTTCCGCGCCGGCTTCCTGGACGGCGGGATCGCCTGCGACGTCGGCTTCTGAGCGGCCCGCGGACGGCACCCACCGCGTGCACGCAGCGCAACCGATCGGTCTCGATCGGGCACCATCACGCGCCGGAGCGGCCCCCGAGGCGGCCCGACCAGGCATCATGTGCCGGCTCCGAACGCCGCCGGCCCGCGGCGGCACCCATCCAGACGAGGGAACAACGCTCCATGAGGCAGGTCCTGCGCCGCGCGACCGTCGCGGCTGCCGTGGGCAGCGCGCTGCTCACCGGCTGCTCCACTCCCGTCACCGGCACCGCCACCCCCGCGGACCCGCTGACCGACGTGACGGCCGAGGAGTTCGCGATCACGGGGAGCACGGACGGCGAGACCGACGTGGACGTGCGCAACGCCATGGCCGACCTCTACGCCTTCTGGGAGCAGGCCTACCCGGAGTTCTACGGCGAGGAGTTCACCCCGCTGCAGGGCGGCATCTTCGCCGTCGACACCGACGCCATCGACTACGACGCCTATCCCGACACCGGCATCGGCTGCGCCCGCGAGCCGATCGACCCGGCCGAGGTCGAGAACAACGCCTTCTACAGCCCGCGCTGCGACCTGGTCGCCTACGACAGCGCCTTCCTCACCGAGCTCGCCGAGCAGTACGGCCGCTTCCTGCCTCCGGCGGTCATGGCCCACGAGATGGGCCACGCCATGCAGGGCCGCTTCGGCGACGCGGAGAGCCAGATCCAGGACGAGACCCAGGCCGACTGCTTCGCCGGCGCCTGGACCCGCTGGGTGGCCGACGGCCACGCCGCGCACACCAGCATCCGGGTCCCCGAGCTCGACGACGTGATCCTCGGATTCCTCGAGCTGCGCGACCCGGTCGGCTTCGACCCCGACGACCGGCGCGCCCACGGCTCCGGCTTCGACCGGGTGTCGGGCTTCTTCGCCGGGTTCGACGGCGGCATCGCCTCCTGCCGCGACGACTTCGGGCCCGAGCGGCTGTTCACCGCCACGGAGTTCACCACCGAGGCGGAGCTCGAGAGCGAGGGCAACGCCCCGTACGAGGACACCCTCACCATCGTCAACGACTCGCTGCCGCTGTTCTACGGGTCGGTCTTCCCGCCCGCCTTCGACACCGAGTTCCAGGCCCCGGCCGTCGAGGTCTTCGACACCACCGCGCCCGGCTGCGGGGACATGGGCGCCGAGAACCGCGACCTCGGCTACTGCGCGGCCGACGCCACCGTCTACGTCGACGAGACCGAGCTGATCCGGCCCGCGTACGAGGAGCTCGGGGACTTCGCCGTGGCCACCGCGGTGGCGCTGCCCTACGCCGTGGCCGCCCGCGACCAGTTGGGCCTGTCCACCGACGACGGCGCCGCGACCCGCTCGGCGGTCTGCCTGACCGGCTGGTACACCGCCCGCTTCTTCGACGGGGACTTCGCCGACGTCACCACGATCAGCCCCGGCGACGTCGACGAGGCCGTGTACTTCCTGCTGGCCTACGGTCAGTCGGCGACGGTGTTCCCCGACACCGAGCTGTCCGGGTTCGAGCTGGTCGGCGCCTTCCGCGACGGCTTCCTCAACGGCGGCGTCGGCTGCGACGTCGGCATCTGACCCCCTTCCGCACCGAGCGCCGTTGAGGAAGCCGTCGCGGAAGGCGCCGACCAGCTCGAACCCGGACAGCTCGGTGTCGGGGAACACCGTCGCCGACTGACCGTAGGCCAGCAGGAAGTACACGGCCTCGTCGACGTCGCCGGG
>DATAAV010000211.1:0-2179 GCA_036259935.1 Geodermatophilus sp.
CCCGGCGGTCGGGCACCGGAAACGCCACGGGCCGATCCCCGGGGTCAGGGGGGACCGGCCCGTGGACCGGCGGACAGCCGGCCGGTACCCGGGCGGACCACCGAGGATGCGGATGGTCCGGCCGGGTGCACCGGGCCGAAACGGCGGCACACCTGCCGGCGCCGGCCCGGAGCGAGGGGGATCAGACCTCGGCCACCGAGAGGCTGCTGTGGGCGCCGCAGGTGCAGCCGGGGTTGCGCGAGGAGAGCACGAGGGACACCGCGTGGGCCCGGTCGCGGGCGCCCAGCTTGCGCAGGATGGCCTTCACGTGCGACTTGACGGTGTCCTCGCTGATGAACAGGTTCCGGCCGATCTGCCGGTTGGACTGACCCTGGATCAGCTCGTCGAGCACGTCGGACTCGCGCCGGGTGAGCGGGATCTCCGGCGCGAAGGGCTTGGCCACCGGCGCGGCCGAGGGCTCGACCCGGCGGATCTGGGGGTCGACGACGGTGCGGCCGGCCCGAGCGGCCAGGATCGCCCACCCGAGCAGGGTCGGCGAGGTGTTGATCATCAGGTAGCCGCGGATGCCGGCAGCCAGGGCCTCGTTCACCACGGCCGGGTCCTCGGAGGTGGCCAGGGCGATGATCGCCACGCGGGGGAAACGGCGCCGGAGGTCGCGGCAGGCGTTGAGGGTGGCGGCGCGGCCGGCGCCCAGTTCGACGACGACCGCGTCGGGGCGGGCGGTCTCGACCAGGGTGAGGGCGCGGCGCAGCTCGCCCGGCGTGCCCACCGACTGCATTCCGGCGGTCTCGTTGATCATGGTGACCAGACCGCGGCGCAGGACGTGGGCGTCGGCGAGGATGAGCACGCGGGTGACACCGCGAGCGGCGCTCGCCATGGGTGCGGACACAGCTGACTCCGTTTCACACGATCGGTAACTCTCACTCCCTCCATCGGACGGGTGACACGGGTGCTTGAACCTTTTCCCGAACATTTTTCGCCGCACCCGGAATGGCGAACGGGTGCACTGGAAACCACGCCAGTAACGCGGGCGGCGTAATTACATTCATGTCGACATGGCGACCACGGGCACGAAGACCGGACAGCAAACGGCCGGCCCCTCGAGGGAGGGGCCGGCCGGGAAGGACGGGAGCGCCGCCTCAGGCGGCGAGATCGCGCGGGGACCCGCACCCGGGAGCACGGGCCCGCCGGCGGCGCCGCCACGCGGTCACCGGCACCGCTCCGGCCAGGCCGAGCGCATGGGGGGCGGCCACGGCGAGGCCGCCGTCGGCAGGAGCCGCGGACGCCTCGACGCCCTGGATGTCGGGCGAGGCCAGCAGGCCGAAGCGGTCCAGCGGCCAGACGATCACCGCGGCCTTGCCGATCACGTCGTCCACCGCGATGGTGCCGGCGTGCTCGTCGCTCATGTGGGAACGGGAGTCCGCGGAGGCCGACCGGTGGTCGCCCATGACCCACAGCCGCCCCTCGGGCACGGTCACCGGTCCGAACGCGCGACTCTCCACGGGGGTGTTCTCGAAGATGTAGGGCTCGTCGAGGGGTTGCCCGTCCACGGTCACCCGGCCCTCGGGGTCGCAGCACTGCACCGTCTGTCCGCCGGTGGCGATCACCCGCTTGACGTAGTCGTCCTCACTGGGCGGAGCCACGCCGACCGCGCGCCCCAGCCACAGCAGCGCGCCGGAGAACCAGTTGGTGGGCTCGGCGACGTCCACCTCCGGTGACCACGACTCCGGGCCGGTGAAGACGACGATGTCGCCCGGTTCCGGCTCGCCGAACCAGTAGGGCACCTTGTTCACCAGCACCCGGTCACCGGTGCACCCCGGGCAGCCGTGCAGCGTCCGCTCCATCGATCCGGAGGGGATGAAGAAGGCCTGCACCAGGAACGTCTTGACCAGCAGCGCCAGGACGAAGGCCACGAGCAGCAGCACGGGCAGCTCGCGCAGCAGCGAGCCCTTCTTCTCCTCCGCCCGCTCGCGACGGTGGCGTGCGTGCCGGCCCTCGGTCGGGGCTCTGTGGGTGGCTCCGGCTGCCGTGCGGGGGTGTTCGCCCTCGCCGGTGGCGGTCGGCACGGCCGACTGGCCCACCGACTCGCGAACGGTCACCGGCCTGACGCCCGATGAGTGTCTCCGGACCGGCCTCCCGGGCCGGTCACCTCGCGGTGCGCTTCTCCTTGATCTTGGCG
>DATAAV010000212.1:0-2692 GCA_036259935.1 Geodermatophilus sp.
CCGGAGGAGGCACGCGGCGGTGGGCACGGCGGGACGACGGTGGTGGGGATGACCGAGGACAGCACGGGCGGAACGCTCCGCGACACCACGCAGATGGACCTGCGCCGCGGGACCGTCGTCAGCGCCCCGCCCGAGGAGGCCACGGGCGAGCCTGCGGCTGCGGGAGTGCACGAGACGACCCAGATCGACCGTGACCGGGTGCCGCCGCCACCGGCGGCGAGCCCGCACGCGGAGCCCGAGCTCCCGCGCACGGTCGAGCAGCACCTCGACGAGATCCTCGGCGCGGTGCCGCAGCCGGACCCCATCGAGCTGGCCGTCCTCGACGCGCAGGGCCTGCTCTGCGCCGAGGAGGTGGTGAGCCGGCGGGCCCTGCCGGCCTTCGACCAGGCCGCGCTCGACGGCTACGCCGCCCGGGCCGAGGACGTCGCCGCGGCCACCCCCGACGCGCCGGTCGAGCTCGCCGTCGTCGGGGACACCGCGGCCGGCCCCAGCGGGCCGGCGTCCATCGGGCCGGGGATGGCGCAGAAGGTGGCCGCCGGGGCGATGCTGCCCACCGGTGCCGACGTCGTCGTCCCCGCCGTGTGGACCGACCAGGGCGTGGCGCGGGTCGTGGTGCAGGCCGGCCCGGCGGCCGGCAGCTACGTCCGCCGCGCCGGGGACGACGTCGCGCCGGGCACCACCGCGGTGCGGGTGGGCACCCCGATCGGCCCGGCGCAGATCAGCCTGCTGGCCGCGGTGGGGCGCGAGCGGGTGCTGGTCCGGCCGCGCCCCCGGGTCGCCGTCCTGTCCGCGGGCGGCGAGCTGGTGGACATCGGCACCCCGCCGGCGCCGGGCCAGGTCGTCGACGTCAACAGCTACGCGCTGGCCGCGGCTGCTCGCGACGCCGGGGCGGAGGCCTACCGATCGGGCATCGTCCCCTCCGACCGGCGGCGGCTGTCGGAGGTGCTGGAGAGCCAGCTGCTGCGCAGCGACCTGGTGCTCATCGCGGGCACCCTGGCCGCCGAGGGCGACATGGTCCGCGAGGCGTTGGCCGAGCTCGGTGATCTGCGCTTCCGCCAGGTCACCATGTACCCCGGCCCGGTGCAGGCGTTCGGCCGGCTCGGCCGCGACGCCGTTCCGGTGATCTGCGTGCCGGGGGAGCCGGTGGCCGCGCTGGTCGCCTTCGAGGTGTTCGTCCGCCCCGCCATCCGGCTCATGCTCGGCAAGCGGCAGTTGTTCCGGCGCACCGTCCAGGCCATCGCGGCCACGCAGCTGGTCTCGCCGCTGGGCTACCGGCAGTACCTCCACGGCCAGGTCATGCGCCACCCCGACGGCGGCTACATCGTCGAGCCGCTGGGGGACGGCGACGAGGCGATGCTGGCGCGGATGGCCCGCGCCAACTGCCTGATCGTGCTGGACGAGGACGTCACCGAGGTCGCCGCCGGAGGGCTGGTCACGGTGATGCCCCTCCTGCTCGGGGGATGACCGCCGGCCCATGACCGACCCCACGCTGCACCCCGGCTGGCCCGCCCGTCTGCGGTGGGGGCCGGTCGAGCTGTACCCGCTGCGCCGCGGCGACGCCGTCGAGTGGAGCGGCGTGCGCATGGCCAACCGGGAGTGGCTCGAGCCGTGGGAGCCCACCGCCGAGCTGCCCTGGGACCAGCGGCACTCCCCGGCGGCCTACCGCACCATGCGGCGCAGGGTGCTCCGCCGGGCACGGCTGGGGGCGAGCATGCCCTTCGCCGTGCGCGTCGAGGGTCGGCTGGCCGGGCAGGTGACGGTCGACAACATCGTCCGGGGGGCGCTGCGGGGGGCCAACCTCGGGTACTGGATCGACCGGTCGGTCGCCGGGCGGGGGATGGCCTCCCTGGCCGTGGCCCTGGTCTGCGACCACGCCTTCGGTCCCGGCGGGCTGCACCGGCTGCAGGCCGACATCCGGCCCGAGAACGAGCCCAGCCGCCGGCTGGTCGAGCGGCTCGGGTTCTCGGAGGAGGGCCTGCACCGCCGCTACCTCGACATCGACGGCGACTGGCGGGACCACGTCGCCTACGCCCTGCTGGCCGAGGATCTGCCCGGCGGGGTGCTGAACCGGTGGCGGTCGCTCATACCACGGTGACCGCCGGTGTCCGGGTGGCTCTTTGTCGACACGCCGCCCCGAGAGCACACCAGTCACACAACTCTCCGGTGACACGCCCGCGCGCCTCCCTCGTCGGAGGGAGTTCCGTGCTTAGCCTCGCCGTCGCGAGTGACTTCTGTGACGGGTGGTGTTCGGGATGGGCTCGGGCGTGCTGTTGGCCGCTCTGGTCGTGCTGTGGTTCGTCGTGCTGGTCCCCATGGTGGTGACGCGCGGCGATTCCAGGACGGCCCGGGCCGGGCTGGTCGATTCCGGCCGGACGCTGCAACGACGACGGGCGGTGGATCCGGTGGTGCATGCCGATACGGAACGCGTGTCGATCGACCGGGGTGCGCTGCGCAGCACCGGTGAGCTGCGGGTGGACGTGCACGCCGTGCGGCGGCGCACGCTCGCCGGCCTGGTGGCGCTCACCCTGCTCGCGCTCGTCGGCGCGCTGGTCTACAGCCCCTGGCTGTGGATCGCCCAGGGCCTCCTGGACCTCGCGGTCGTCGGCTACCTGATGGTGCTGCGCGCCGCCGCGCGCCGGGAGCGGCTGGCCGCGCGGCGGGCCGCCCGTGCCGCGGCCCGCGCCGGCCGGCC
>DATAAV010000213.1:0-16649 GCA_036259935.1 Geodermatophilus sp.
GACGCCGAGGGCGCCGACGAGCTGACCTTCCTCGACATCACCGCCAGCTCCGGGGACCGGGAGACCACCTACGACGTCGTCAGGCGCACCGCCGAGAGCGTGTTCATCCCGCTCACCGTCGGCGGGGGCGTGCGCAGCACCGACGACGTCGACCGGCTGCTGCGGGCCGGCGCGGACAAGGTCGCGGTCAACACCGCCGCCGTCGCCCGACCGGAGCTGATCCGCGAGATCGCCGACCGCTTCGGCAACCAGGTGCTCGTCCTCTCCCTCGACGCCCGCCGCTGCCGCGAGGGCGCGGTCACCGACTCCGGCTTCGAGATCACCACCCACGGCGGGCGCCGCGGCACCGGCCGGGACGCCGTCCAGTGGGTGGTGCAGGCCGCCGAGCTGGGCGTGGGCGAGGTGCTGCTCAACTCGATGGACGCCGACGGCACCCAGGCCGGCTTCGACCTCGAGCTGATCCGCGCCGTGCGCCTGGAAGTCGCCGTCCCGGTGATCGCCAGCGGCGGCGCCGGCGCGGTCGAGCACTTCCCGCCCGCCGTCGAGGCCGGGGCCGACGCGGTGCTGGCCGCCAGCGTCTTCCACTTCGGGCAGCTGCGGGTCGGCGACGTCAAGGCCGGCCTCGCCGCGGCCGGCGTCCCGGTCCGCCTGGAGGCCGACACCCCCGCGTGAGCGGAGTGCCACGGGAGCGTTCTCCGCGCCCTCGCACGCCGACTCAGGTGAGCGTCACGCGGGCGACCGACTCCCGGCCGGCCGCCCACAGCAGCAGCTCCAGCGGCTCGCCGGTCACCGTGGTCCCCGGGCCACCGCCGATCCGCTTCTCCACGCCGGGGACGTCGCTGCGGCGCAGCACCAGGCCACCGGGTCGCCGACCCGCCGCGGAGCGGGCGAACAGCACCGCGGCCGGCCACAGGGCGTCCTGGTCCGCGCGGTCCAGGGCGCGGGGCGTCCAGCCCGGCTGGGCCCGGCGCACGTCCTCGTGGTGGATCGCGAACTCGGCGGTGTTGACCAGCCGGTCCACCGCCGGCCAGGCCGTGGGCAGCCACCCGGGCGGACCGGACCGCACCCGCGCCACCAGGTCGGCGTACTCCGTCCGCGCGCGCAGGCCCGCCTCGAGCCGGCCGGCCCAGGCGCGCAGCGGCCGGCCGACGGGCCACCGCTCGAGCGCGAACCCCGGCCCGGCGTCCGGACGCCGATCGCGCACCACCAGGTGCGCGGCCAGGTCCTCGGTGCGCCAGCCCGCGCAGCAGGTGGGCGCGTCCGGGCCCAGCCTCTGAAGCAGATCGGCGAGTACGGCCCGCTCGCGCGCCGACAGGGAAGAGGACGCCACCGCGCGAAGTTACCGTCGGAGTGGAGCCGGGAAACCGCACCCGGCCGCACCAGCGCAGACCGGTTAGCTCGTCTAAGGACACGTAGAGTCGGAGCGCCGTCCGCACGACCGAAGGAGAGCTGTGCCCCGCCGCCGAGACGCCGTGGTGCGGCGCGGAATGCGCCACATCGGTCGCGCGGTGCGCGAGCAGCCCGGGATGTTCACGCTGGCGCTCGCCGCCAGCAGCCTCTACGGCGCGATGACCGTCGCCAGCGCCTACGTGATCGGAGAGGTCACCGACCGGGTCCTCCTCCCGGCGTTCGCCGACGGGGCCACCACCGCCGGGGCGCTCACCCTGGCCGCGGTCGTCATCCTCGCCGTCGCCGTCCTGAAGATCCTCGGCATCCTCGGCCGGCGGCTCTTCGCCGGGATCATGGGCTACCGGCTGCAGGCCGACTACCGCCGCCGGGTCACCGGGCAGTACCTGCGCCTGCCGCTGTCCTGGCACCAGCGCCACCCGACCGGCCAGCTGCTGTCCAACGCCAACTCCGACGTGGAGTCGGCCTGGTTCTTCGTCGCGCCGCTGCCGTTCGCCTGCGGCACGCTCGTGATGATCGCCATCACCGCGGTCGCCCTGGTGCTCACCGATCCGCTGCTGGCCCTCGTCGGCCTGGTGGTCTTCCCGCTGGTCTTCGTGGTCAACGCCGTCTACTCGCAGGCGATGTCCCCGCGAATGCGGCGGGCCCAGCAGCTGCGGGCCGAGGTCAGCGAGATCGCGCACGAGAGCTTCGACGCCGCCCTGGTGGTCAAGACCCTCGGCCGTGAGGACGTCGAGACCCGCCGCTTCGCCGCCCGGGCCGAGGAGCTGCGCGACGGCCTGGTCGCCGTCGGCCGGGTGCGCGGGCTGTTCGACCCGCTCATGGAGGCGCTGCCCAACCTGGGCACGCTCGCCGTGCTGCTCGTCGGCGCCGGCCGGGTCGCCGAGGGCGCCACCGACGCCGGCGACCTGGTCTCCATCGCCTACCTGTTCTCCCTGCTCACCCTGCCGATCCGCGCGATCGGGTGGGTGCTCGCCGACCTGCCGCGCGCGCTGGCCGGGTTCGACCGGGTCACCCCGGTCCTGGAGGCCACCGGCGAGACGCCGTACGGCCCGGACGCCGCCGCGCCCGCCACCGGCGCGGCCGAGCTGGGGGTGCGCCAGGTCGATTTCGCCTTCGACGGCGCCCCGCGGGCCACCCTCGCCGGGGTCACCTTCGACGTCCTCGCGGGGCGCACGGTCGCCGTCGTCGGCCCCACCGGCTCGGGGAAGTCGACCCTCGCCGGGCTGCTGGTCCGGCTGGTGGACCCCTCCGACGGGCAGGTCCTCCTCGACGGGGTCGACCTGCGCCGGCTGCGGGAGGGCGAGGTCAGCAACCTTGCCGCCTTCGTCGCGCAGGGCACCTTCCTCTTCGACGACACCGTGCGCGGCAACGTGACCCTCGGCGAGCCCTTCTCCGACGAGGAGGTCCGGGCCGCCCTGCGGGTCGCCGCCGCCGAGGACTTCGTCGACGCACTGCCGGAGGGCCTCGACACCCGGGTGGGGGAGCGTGGCGCCTCGCTGTCCGGCGGCCAGCGGCAGCGGATCACGCTGGCCCGGGCCGTGATCCGCCGGCCCCGACTGCTCGTCCTCGACGACGCCACCAGCGCCATCGACCCGGCCGTCGAGGCCCGCATCCTCGACGCCCTGCGCGACGCCGACCCGCCGGCGACCGTGGTGGTCATCGCCTACCGCCAGGCCACCATCGCCCTCGCCGACGAGGTGGTCTGGATGGAGCACGGTCGGGTGGTGGCCCGCGGCACCCACGACGAGCTCCTGGAGACGGTGCCCGGCTACGCCGCCCTGGTGCGCGCCTACGCGCAGGCGGAGGTGGCGGCATGACGGCGATCCCGGAGCACCGCGACGAGGGCGCGTTCGCCACGCTGCGCCGCGGCCTGCGCATGATGCCGGAGTTCCGCCGCGGGCTGCCGCTCACCTTCGCGCTCGCGCTGATCGCCACCGCCGGGCGGGTGGTCGTGCCGATCGCCGTCCAGCAGGTCATCGACCGGGGCCTGGCCGGCCCCGGCGGGCCGGACCTCGACCTCGTGCGCGACCTGGTGCTCGTCTGCGCGGCAGTGGTCGTGCTGACCGGCGTCGCGGTCTACCGGATGAACGTCCGGCTGTTCCGGACGACGGAGACCGCGCTCGCCGGGCTGCGGGTGCGCGCCTTCCGCCACGTGCACGACCTGTCGGTGCTGCACCAGCAGGGGCAGCGCCGCGGGTCGCTGGTCTCCCGGGTCACCAGCGACGTCGACCAGCTGTCGGTGTTCATGCAGTGGGGTGGCGTGCTCGGCGTGGTGAGCGTCGGCCAGCTCGTCGTCGCCACGGTGGTCATGACCGCCTACTCCTGGCAGCTCACCCTGCTGGTGCTGGTCTGCTTCGTGCCGCTCGCCTTCGCCGTCCGCCACTTCGCCCGGCGGCTGGCGGCGGTGTACAGCGTGGTCCGCGAGCGGGTCGGCGACGTCCTGGCCGCCGTCTCCGAGTCGGTGGTCGGCGCCCCGACGGTCCGCGCCTACGGCATCCGGGCCCGCACCGCGGCCCGCATCGACCGGGCCATCCAGCGGCACTACCGCGCCCAGGTCGACGCCCAGAAGGTGACCGCGGCGGTGTTCGTCAGCGGCGAGTTCGTCGCGGCCGTCGCCAACGCCGCCGTGGTGGTCGTCGGCGTGCTGCTCGGGCTGGCCGGGGAGATCTCCGCCGGCACGCTGGTCGCCTTCCTCTTCCTGGTCACCCTGTTCGTCGCCCCGGTGCAGATGGCCAGCGAGGTGCTCAACGAGGCGCAGAACGCCCTCGCCGGGTTCCGCCGCGTCCTCGACGTCATCGACACCGAGCCCGACGTCCGCGACCCGGCCGAGGCCGATCCGGCCACGGCCCGCGAGCTGCCGGACGGGCCGCTGGGCGTGCGGTTCGAGCACGTCTCCTTCCGCTACGTCCCCGGCGCTCGCAAGGCCCTCGACGACGTCGACCTGACGATCGAGCCGCGGCGCCGGGTGGCGATCGTGGGCGAGACCGGCTCGGGCAAGACCACCTTCGCCAAGCTGGTCACCCGCCTCATGGACCCGACCGAGGGGCGGGTGCTGCTCGGCTCCGACGCGGAGGGGTGGGTCCCGCTGGACCGGGTGGCCTTCGCCTCGCTGCGGCAACGGGTGGTGATGGTTCCGCAGGACGGGTTCCTCTTCGACGCGACCGTCGCCGAGAACGTCCGTTACGGGCGGCCCGGGATCTCCGACGACGAGGTGGCGGCGGCCTTCGACGAGCTCGGGCTCGGCGACTGGGTGGGCGGCCTGGCCGCCGGCGTCGGCACGCCGGTGGGGCAGCGCGGAGAGTCGCTGTCGGCGGGGGAGCGGCAGCTGGTCGCCGTCGCCCGCGCCTACGTCGCCGATCCGCACCTGCTGGTGCTCGACGAGGCGACCAGCGCGGTCGACCCGGCGACCGAGCAGCGGCTGACCCGCGCGCTGGACCGGCTCACCGACGGCCGGACCACGCTGACCATCGCCCACCGGCTGTCGACCGCCGAGCGGGCCGACGAGGTGCTCGTCGTCGACGCCGGGCGGGTGGTGCAGCGCGGCACGCACGCCGAGCTCGTGGACGCCGCCGGCCCCTACGCGCGGCTGCACGCCTCGTGGCGGCGCTCCTCCAGCGGCCAGCCGGAGCCGGTGGTCTGACCGACCGCTGCCGGAAGGGGCCTCGCGCGTCTAGCCTGCGCCGGTGAGCCGCTCCGCAGCAGGTCCGCGTCCCTCCGCCGGCTCCCGGATGCCCGGCGCCGCGCTCGCCGCCGGCGTCCTCGGGCTCGCCGGCGCGCTGCCGCCGGCGTTCCTCGCCGTGGTCGTCGTCGCCCTCGGCGGGCTGTCCGGGGACACCGGGCCGGACCCGTGGACCTACCTGCTGCTGCTGGCTCCCGTGCTGCAGGTGTGGGCCGCGGTGTGGCTGCTGGCCCGGCGCGGCTGGCTGCCGCTCGTCCTCGCCTGCCTGCCCGTGGCCGCGTTCACCGGCGCGGTCGTGTGGACCGCCGCGCGCACCGGCGCCGGCGGCTCGGGGTGGCCGCTGCTGCTGCTCCTCTTCCCGGTGCTGGCGGCCGCGCTCGCGCTGACCCCGCGGGTCCGCGGGTGGGTCGCGGCGCGGCCGCGCGGTCGCTGACCGCTCCGCCCGTCCGCCCTACGCTGCGGCCCATGCCCCCGTCCTCCTCCCGGCCCCGGACGACGACGCGCCGCTCCCCGCGACCGGCTCCGCGGGCTCCGCTGGGCCGGCCCGCGCCGCTGCCGGAGCGGCCGCAGCTGGCCCCGTTCGCCGCGGTCTTCGGGGTGCTGGTCGCCGCCGAGGACCTCTACCTCGCCTGGCTGCTGTGGGAGCCCGACCCCGGCTGGCACTGGTTCGTCGTCCTCCCCGTGCTGCTGGCCGCCTGGGCGGTGGCCGGCGCGGGGATGGTGTGGCTCGGCCGGGCCCGCGGCTGGCTGGTCCTCGCCGGCGCCGCGCTGCTGCCGTTGCTGCTCATGGTCGCCCTCGTCCTGCTCTTCGGCGCCCTCGGCGGTGGTCAGGCCCTGGGCTGGGCCGTGCTGCTGCTCGCCGGCCCCATCGGCTGCCTGGTGCTCGCGCTGCAGCGTCCGATCCGGGAGTGGACCCGCCCCGGGCGGGCGACGCGGGCCCCCGGACGGGGCTCACGGGGGGCCGGCTCCCGCTAGCGTGCGGCAGCGTGCGCGCGCCACCCGGCCCGCGCCGCCGGCAGCGCCGCCACCGCGGCGACGACGTTCGCGAGGAGTACGGGTGGACACGGGGACCGAGACCGACGTCGTGGTGGTGGGGGCCGGGCTGGCCGGCCTGGTCGCCACCGCGGAACTGGCCGACGCCGGCCGGCGGGTGATCCTGCTCGACCAGGAGCCCGAGGCATCCCTCGGCGGCCAGGCGTGGTGGTCCTTCGGCGGGCTGTTCCTCGTCGACACCCCGGAGCAGCGCCGGCTGCGGGTGCGTGACTCCCTCGAGCTGGCCCGCCAGGACTGGTTCGGCACCGCGGGCTTCGACCGCGCCGAGGACCACTGGCCGCGCCGCTGGGCGGAGGCCTACCTGCAGTTCGCCGCGGGGGAGAAGCGGGCCTGGCTGCACGAGCAGGGGGTGCGCTTCTTCCCGGTGGTCGGCTGGGCCGAACGCGGCGGCTACACCGCCACCGGGCACGGCAACTCGGTGCCCCGCTTCCACGTCGTGTGGGGCACCGGCCCCGGCGTCGTCGCGCCGTTCGCCCGCCGGGTGCGGGCGGCGGTCGAGCGCGGCCTGGTGCAGCTGCGCTTCCGGCACCGGGTCGACGAGCTGGTGGTCGGCGACGGCGCGGTCACCGGGGTGCGCGGCGCGGTCCTCGAGCCCAGCGGCATCGGGCGCGGCCAGGCCAGCTCGCGGGTCGAGGTGGAGCCGTTCGAGCTCACCGCGCAGGCCGTCGTCGTCACCTCCGGCGGGATCGGCGGCAACCACGACCTGGTCCGCGCGAACTGGCCGGCCCGGCTGGGACCCGCCCCGAAGCGGCTGCTCTCCGGCGTGCCCGCGCACGTCGACGGCCGCATGCTGCAGGCCACCGAGGCCGCCGGCGCCAGCGTGGTCAACCGCGACCGCATGTGGCACTACACCGAGGGCGTCGCCAACCACTCCCCGGTGTGGGACCGGCACGGCATCCGGATCCTGCCCGGCCCGTCGTCGCTGTGGCTGGACGCCACCGGCCGGCGGCTGCCCGTGCCGCTGTTCCCCGGCTTCGACACCCTCGGGACGCTGGCCCACATCGGGCAGACCGGCCACGAGCACACCTGGTTCGTGGCCACGAAGAAGATCGTGGAGAAGGAGTTCGCGCTCTCCGGCTCCGAGCAGAACCCGGACCTGACCAACAAGGACCTCCGGCTGCTGCTCACCCGGGTGAAGTCCGGCGTGGCCCCGCCCGTGCAGGCCTTCCTGGACCGCGGCGAGGACTTCGTGGTGGCCCGGACGCTGCCCGAGCTGGTCGCAGGCATGAACCGGCTCACCGGCGGCTCCCCGGAAGTGGCGGTGTCGACCGTGGAGGCCGAGGTGGTGGCCCGCGACCGCGAGGTCGCCAACCCCTTCACCAAGGACCTGCAGGTGACCGCGATCCGGGGGGCGCGCAGCTACCTCGGCGACAAGCTCATCCGGGTGGCACCGCCGCACCGGCTGCTCGACCCCGACGCCGGCCCGCTGATCGCGGTACGGCTCAACCTGCTCACCCGCAAGACCCTCGGCGGGCTGGAGACCGACCTGTCCGGCAGGGTGCTGCGGGCCGGCGGTGAGGTCTTCCCCGGCCTCTACGCCGCGGGCGAGGTGGCCGGGTTCGGCGGTGGCGGCATGCACGGCTACCGCTCGCTGGAGGGCACCTTCCTCGGCGGCTGCCTGTTCTCCGGGCGGGTGGCCGGCCGCGCGCTGGCGGCGGCGCTGTGACCGCACCCGGCCGCGACCCGTGGGCCGACCCGGCCACGCCCACCGAGCCGGGCCCGCCCTACGCCGGACCGCCGCCGTCCGTTCCTCCGTACGCGGTGGCCACGTATCCGCCGTACGGCTGGCCGGTCTACGGCACGTCGTACGGCCCGGGCCCCTGGGGCGGGTGGGGCCCGCCCCCGCGGCAGGGGCCGCGCCGGCCCGGCCAGCTGATCGCCGCCGCGGTCCTGGCGTTCGTCCAGGCCGCCGCGGTGGCCCTCGCCTCGGCCTACGTCTTCCTGCTGGCCTCCCTGGCGGCCTTCGCCGTCGCCGGCGAGGTCGGCGCGGCCGAGGCCGAGGCCCTGGCCACCGAGGGGACCGTCCTGGGCACCCTCCAGCTCGGGTCGGTGATCGCGCTGGTCGTGGGCGGGATCATGGTGCTCAACCGCCGCAGCGCCGGCTCCTGGCGGACGCTGGCGCTCGCGCTGGGCGCGCAGCTGGCGCTGGCGCTCTACTGGGTGGTGCGGCTGAGCGTGCTCGTCGGCGACCTCGCCGGCCCGGATCCGCTCGGCGTGCTGATCTTCGGCGTCCTGTGCTTCGCCGCGGCCCCCGCGGTCGGGCTCGGCCTGCTGCTCAGCCGGCCGGCCCGCGCGTGGTGCGGGGTCGGCGGGACGGCCGGGAGCTGAGCCTCCCGGCCGGGACGGCGGGCCCGCGGGGGACAATCCGGGTCATGTCCGCCGTCCCACCCGTCGAGTCCGCCCTGGATCCCGCCGTCGCCGCGCTGCTGCGCCGCGACCCCGCGGGCCTGGTCGCCGCCGTCGTCCAGCAGCACGACACCGGCGAGGTGCTCATGGTCGCGTGGATGGACGACGAGGCACTGCACCGCACGCTCACCAGCGGGCGGGCCACCTACTGGTCGCGCAGCCGCGGGGAGTACTGGGTCAAGGGGGAGACCTCCGGCCACCGCCAGTGGGTGCGCGACGTGCGGCTGGACTGCGACGGCGACGCGCTGCTGGTGCTGGTCGACCAGGAGGGTCCGGCCTGCCACACGGGGGAGCGCAGCTGCTTCCACCGGCCGCTGCCGGCCGTGACGGGGGCGGCGGCGTGAAACTGGGCGTCACCACCCCCGGCCGCGAGGAGTTCGCCGCCCTCGACCAGCCGATGGTGCCGGTGGCGCGCCGGCTGCTGGCCGACGGCGAGACCGCGGTCGGCATCTACCGCAAGCTGGCCGGCAACCGCCCGGGCACGGTGCTGCTGGAGTCCGCCGAGCAGGGCAAGCAGTGGTCGCGGTACAGCTTCGTCGGCGTGCGCAGTGCCGGGGTGCTCACCGAGCGCGACGGCGTCACCCAGTGGCTGGGGCAGCACATCCCCGGTATCACCGACGACCTGCCGACCGACCCGCTGGCCGCGGTCCGGACGATGGCCCGCCGGCTGCGCTCGCCCCGCGACCCCGATCTTCCGCCACTCACCGGCGGGCTGGTCGGCTACCTGGGCTACGACGTCGTCCGACGGCTCGAGCGGCTGCCGGCCACCAGCGTCGACGACCTGGGCATGCCCGAGCTCGCCCTGATGCTGGTCACCGACCTGGCGGTGCTGGACCACACCGACGGCACCGTGCTGCTCATCGCCAACGCGCTGCGCGGCGCCGGCGCCGGGGACCCCGGCACCGGCTGGGACGACGCCGTGGCCCGGCTCGACGCGATGGCCGCCGATCTCACCAAGGCCGCGCCCCCCGGGGTGGCGACCTTCGTCCCCGCCGAGCCGCCGCCGGTGGTCAGCAACATGGCGCCGGGGGTGTTCGAGGAGGGCGTGGAGCGGGTCCGCGAGCACATCCGCGCCGGCGACGCCTTCCAGGTGGTGCTCTCCCAGCGGTTCGAGACGACGACCGAGGTCGACGCGCTCGATCTGTACCGGGTGCTGCGCGCGACCAACCCCTCGCCGTACATGTACCTGCTGCGCTTCGCCGGCCGGGAGAGCCCCTTCGACGTCGTCGGGTCCTCGCCCGAGGCGCTGGTGACGGTGACCGGCGCGTCGGCGGTGGTGCACCCGCCGGCCGGCACCCGGCCGCGGGGGGCGACTCCCGAGGAGGACGCCCGCCTGGCCGAGGGGCTTTTGGCCGACCCCAAGGAGCGGGCCGAGCACGTCATGCTCGTCGACCTGGCCCGCAACGACCTGGGCCGGGTGTGCGTGCCGGGCACCGTGGAGGTGCCCGACTTCATGCGGGTGGAGCACTACAGCCACGTCATGCACCTGGTCTCCACCGTGGCCGGCGAGGTCGCCCCCGAGTGGGACGCGCTGGACGTCTTCGACGCCACGTTCCCGGCCGGCACCGTCTCCGGGGCGCCGAAGCCGCGGGCCATGGAGATCATCGAGTCGCTCGAGCCCACCCGCCGGGCGCTCTACGCGGGCACGGTCGGCTACGTCGACGCCAGCGGCGACCTCGACATGGCGATCGCCATCCGCACCGCCGTGCTGCACCAGGGGCGGGCCTACGTCCAGGCCGGTGCCGGGATCGTCGCCGACAGCGACGCGGCCACCGAGGAGGCCGAGACCCGGCACAAGGCGCGGGCGGTGCTCTCGGCGATCGCGACGGCCGAGGGGATGCGCGAGGTCCGGTGAGCGGAGCGCCCCGCGGGAGCGAGCGGGTGACACGGTGAGCGCCCTGGCCCGCGCGCGGCGGGAACTGACCGCCGCGGTGGCCGCTGCCGCCGCCGCCGGCGGGCTGGCGCTGTCCACCGGCGGGCAGACGTGGGCGACGGCGACGGTGCTGCGCCGCCCGCCCCTGCCGCCGGCCACCGAGGCACTGACCGGCGGCACCCTGGCGCCGCTCGTGCCGGCCGCGGGTCTGCTGCTGCTCGCGGCCGCGGTGGCGCTCGTCGCCGTCCGGGGGGCCGCGCGGACCGTCGTCGGGCTGCTGGCGGCCCTGGCCGGCGGGGTGCTGGCCTGGTCGGGCCTGCGCGCGCTGGCCGCCGACCCCGTCGCGACCGCCGGGGACGCGCTGGGGCCGCAGACGCCGGGCAGCGAGCTCGCCGTCGCGGTGCACCCGGCGTGGCCTGTGCTCGCGCTGGTCGCCGGGCTGCTGGCGGTGCTCGCCGGCGGGCTGGTGGTGGTCAGGGGCCGCGGCTGGCCGGCGATGGGCCGCCGCTACGAGCGCCCGGGCACCCCTGCGCCGGCCCGCCCGGAGACCGCGGAGGACCGCGCCCTCGCCGCCTGGCGCGCCCTGGACCGGGGCGAGGACCCGACCGACCCGGCCCCCGAGCCGCCTGGCGGCGAGCCCGGCACCCGGCCGGGCTGAGGACCGGCACCGCCCCGCGGGCCCCTGCCCCCCGACCGAACCGGGACCGGCCGCATCTAGAGTGGGTCCACCGATCCGGCACCACCGGGAAGCCACCGACGATCGACAGCGGGGAGTGCTCGTGTCCGTCCTCGACGAGATCGTCACCGGCGTGCGGGAGGACCTGGCCGCCCGCGAGGCGGCGCGCCCGCTGGCCGAGATCAAGGCCGCGGCGCGGGACGCCCGGCCGGCGCTCGACGCGCTGGCCGCCCTGCGCGCCCCCGGTGTCGGCGTGATCGCCGAGGTGAAGCGGCAGAGCCCGTCCAAGGGCGCGCTGGCCGACATCCCCGACCCCGCCGAGCTGGCCCGCCAGTACGCCGCCGGCGGCGCCCGGGTGATCAGCGTGCTGACCGAGCGGCGCCGCTTCGGCGGGTCGCAGGCCGACCTCGCCGCCGTCCGCGCCGCGGTCGACGTGCCGATCCTGTGCAAGGACTTCATCGTCAGCAGCTACCAGGTGCACGAGGCCCGTGCCCACGGCGCCGACGTCGTCCTGCTGATCGTCGCCGCGCTGGAGCAGAACGCGCTGGTGGGCCTGCTGGAGCGGGTCGAGTCGCTGGGCATGACCGCGCTGGTCGAGGTGCACACCGAGGCCGAGGCCGACCGCGCGCTGGAGGCCGGCGCCTCGGTGATCGGCGTCAACGCCCGCGACCTGACCACCCTGAAGGTCGACCGGTCCACCTTCGAGCGGATCGCCCCCGGGCTGCCGTCGGAGGTGGTCAAGGTCGCCGAGTCCGGCGTCCGGGGCCCGCACGACCTCATCAGCTACGCCGCCGCCGGCGCCGACGCGGTGCTGGTCGGCGAGGGTCTGGTCACCGCCGGGGACGCGCGGCAGGCCGTCGCCGATCTGGTGACCGCCGGCGCGCACCCCGCCACGCCCCGCACGCCGCGCTGACCCCCTGCACCGCCGGGCTCCGGCGACGCGGGACACTGAGGGCATGAGCACGCGCGCCGTCCACCCGCCCGAGCAGCGACTCGAGCCGGCGCGCCCGAGCTGGCCGGACCCCACGGGGCACTTCGGGATCTTCGGCGGCCGCTTCGTCCCCGAGGCGCTGATCGCCGCGCTCGACGAGCTCACCGAGGCCTACGAGGCGATGCGGGTGGACCCCGCGTTCCTCGCAGAATTCGACCGGCTGCAGCGGGAGTACACCGGCCGGCCCAGCCCGCTCACCGAGGTGCCCAAGTTCGCCGCGCACGCCGGCGGCGCCCGGGTGCTGCTCAAGCGCGAGGACCTCAACCACACCGGCTCGCACAAGATCAACAACGTGCTGGGCCAGGCGCTGCTGACCCAGCGGATCGGCAAGACCCGGGTGATCGCCGAGACCGGCGCCGGCCAGCACGGCGTCGCCACCGCGACCGCGGCCGCGCTCATGGGGCTGTCCTGCACCGTCTACATGGGCGAGGAGGACACCCGGCGCCAGGCGCTCAACGTGGCCCGGATGCGGCTGCTCGGCGCCGAGGTCATCCCGGTGACCACCGGCTCGCGGACGCTCAAGGACGCGATCAACGAGGCCTTCCGCGACTGGGTGACCAACGTCGAGACCACCAACTACGTCTTCGGCACCGTCGCCGGGCCGCACCCGTTCCCCGCGATGGTCCGCGACTTCCAGCGGGTCATCGGCGACGAGGCCCGCGCGCAGGTGCTCGAGCGCGAGGGGCGGCTGCCCGACGCCGTGCTCGCCTGCGTCGGCGGCGGCTCCAACGCGATCGGCATCTTCACCGCGTTCGTGCCCGACGAGGGCGTCCGGCTGATCGGCCTGGAGGCCGGCGGCGAGGGCCTGGAGACCGGCCGGCACGCCGCCACCATCACCGGCGGCTCGCCGGGCGTCCTGCACGGCGCCCGCTCCTACCTGCTGCAGGACGAGAACGGGCAGACGATCGAGTCGCACTCGATCAGCGCCGGCCTGGACTACCCGGGCGTCGGCCCGGAGCACTCCTACCTGCACGACATCGGGCGGGCCGAGTACCGGGCGGTCACCGACGCCGAGGCCATGGAGGCCTTCGCGCTGCTGTGCCGCACCGAGGGCATCATCCCGGCGATCGAGTCCGCGCACGCCCTGGCCGGCGCCCTGACGCTGGGCCAGGAGCTCGGCCCGGAGGCGCTGCTGCTGATCAACCTCTCCGGCCGCGGGGACAAGGACGTCGAGACGGCATCGCGCTGGTTCGGCCTCGGCGACCGCGAGGAGGTCGACCCCGGGCCGGGCCTGGACACCGATCAGCAGCCCACCGAGGGCGCGGTCACCTCCGGCGAGGCGGTCGCCGGGCCCGAGGCGGGGGAGAGCGCGTGAGTTCGCAGACCGACAACGACGGGCGCGTGAGCATCGCAGCGAGCGCCAGCGAGCCGACAGGGAGTGAGCATCGCAGCGAGCGCCGGCGAGCGGGGAGCGGAGCGACCGCGGAGGCGACCGGTGCCAGCGAGCGAGGAGCGGAGCGAGTCCGGGGTCGAGGCAGCCGACTGGCCGAGCGGATCGGCAAGGCCAAGGCGGAGGAGCGGGCCTCGCTGGTCGCATACCTCCCGGTCGGCTACCCCTCGGTGGACGACTCGATCGCGGCGATGGTCGCCGCCGTCGAGGGCGGTGCCGACGTCGTCGAGGTCGGCGTCCCCTACAGCGACCCGGGCATGGACGGCCCGGTCATCCAGCGGGCCGTCGACGTAGCCGTGCGGGCCGGGGTCGGGATGCGGGACGTGCTGCGGGCGGTGGAGGCGGTCGCCGGAGCCGGCGCGGTGCCGGTGGTGATGAGCTACTGGAACCCGGTCGAGCGCTACGGCGTGGAGCGGTTCGCCGCCGACCTGGCCGCCGTCGGGGGAGCGGGCGCGATCACCCCCGACCTCATCCCCGACGAGGCCGCCGAGTGGCTGGCCGCCGCCGAGCGGGCCGACCTCGACCGGGTCTTCCTGGTCGCGCCGTCGTCCACCGACGCCCGGCTGCGCTCGACGACCGCCGCCTGCCGGGGCTTCGTCTACGCGGCCTCCACGATGGGGGTCACCGGCACCCGGGCCACGGTCAGCGACGCCGCCGAGAAGCTGGTCGCCCGTGCCCGCGCCGTCGCCCCCGACCTCGCGGTCTGCGTGGGGCTGGGCGTGTCCAACGCCGCGCAGGCCGCCGAGGTGGCCGCCTTCGCCGACGGGGTCATCGTGGGATCGGCCTACGTGCGCGAGCTGCTCGACGGCCGCGGGCCCGAGGGGGTCCGCCGGCTGTCCGCCGAGCTCGCCGAGGGCGTCCGCCGCCGGGCGGGGGCACCGGCGTGAACACCCTCGCGGTGATCCCGAGCCCCACCCAGGCGGTGTGGGAGCTCGGGCCGATCCCGATCCGCGCCTACGCGCTGTGCATCATCGCCGGCATCGTGCTCGCCTGCTGGATCGGGGAGAAGCGCTGGGTGGCCCGCGGGGGCGCGCCCGGCGAGGTCCTCGACATCGCGGTGTGGGCGGTGCCCTTCGGCATCCTCGGGGGCCGGCTCTACCACGTGATCAGCTCGCCGCAGCCCTACTTCGGCGACAACGGCGACCCGATGCGGGCCTTCGCCATCTGGGAGGGCGGCCTCGGCATCTGGGGTGCGATCGCGCTCGGCGGCGTGGGGGCCTGGATCGCCTGCCGCCGGCGGGGCATCCCGCTGCCGGCCTTCGCCGACGCCATCGCCCCGGGCCTGCTGGTGGCGCAGGCGGTGGGCCGGCTCGGCAACTGGTTCAACAACGAGCTGTACGGCGGCCCCACCGACCTGCCCTGGGCGCTGCGGGTCTACGAGTGGGACGGCGCCCGCGCCGTCGTGGGCCCCGACGGCGAGCCGGTGGTCGCCGGGCTGTTCCACCCCACCTTCCTCTACGAGCTGCTGTGGAACCTGGCCGCGGCGGCGCTGGTCGTCTGGGCCGACCGCCGGTTCCGGCTCGGCCACGGGCGGGCCTTCGCGCTCTACGTGGCCGCCTACTGCGCCGGGCGGGTGTGGATCGAGCTGCTGCGCACCGACCCGGCCACGACCTTCTTCGGGATCCGGCTGAACGTCTTCACCTCGGTCGTCGTGGGGCTGCTGGCGGTCGCCTACCTCGTGTGGCAGCGCGGCCGCCCGCGGGAGGTCCTCGACCGGCGCAGTGACGAGGACGACACCGGCGGGGCCGGGCCCGCAGTCCCTGCTCGCACCTCCGAGCCGGCCCAGCCGGAACCCTCAGGTGAGCCCGACCAGCGGCGGCCCGACCGGACCTGAAAGACGCGCCGTGTCCGCGCGCCGACCGGATGAGGCCCGTGTTACGGCTGTGTACCCTTCGAGAAGACCCGCCGGCGATCCTGGCCGGGTCGCACTCGTCGGAACCGGGCCAGCGTCGCCCCGCGGACGACAGCCCAGCGGTCACCACCCGGTGGGCTCGTGAGCCTGTACCGATCGGGGACGCACGCACTCCCCGGCGAGCCGGGCTCTCCCGCAGTGCCGCCCTCCTTACGCCCATGACCACCGGCCCGGGCCCCGCGCCCCCGTCCCACCCTCCTCCCGGAGGGGCGGGCGGCAGCCGACGACGGGAGTGACATGTCGAAGTTCCCCGCCCCCGCCGCTGCATCCGCCGGCTCCCGCGGCACGGCCCTCCCGTTCTCGGCGGTGCCGCCCGCCGAGGGGCTCTACGACCCCGCGAACGACAAGGACGCCTGCGGTGTCGCGTTCGTCGCCGACGTGCAGGGCCGCCGCTCCCGCAAGATCGTCGCCTCCGGCCTGACCGCGCTGCACAACCTCGACCACCGGGGTGCCGCCGGCTCCGAGCCCAATTCCGGCGACGGCGCGGGCATCCTCACCCAGGTCCCCGACGTCCTGCTGCGCGCGAGCGTCGACTTCGACCTGCCGCCGCTGGGCGAGTACTCCGTGGGCATCGCGTTCCTGCCGGTCGACGAGGCCGAGCGGGCCGCCCGGGTCGAGGACGTCGCCCGGATCGCCGCCGAGGAGGGCCTCACCGTCCTGGGCTGGCGCGAGGTGCCCGTCGACCCCGACGGCGCCGACGTCGGCCCGACCGCGCGCGCGGTCATGCCGCACTTCGCCCAGCTGTTCGTCGCCGAGACGATCGGCGCCCGGGCCGACGAGGCCGCCTTCGGCGGCTCGAAGGTCTGCAACGGCGTCACCCGGCTGGAGCGGCGTTCCTTCGTGCTGCGCAAGCGGGCTGAGCGGGCGGCGACCGAGGCCGGCAGCTCCCTCTACATCGTGTCGCTGTCCTCCCGGACGCTGACCTACAAGGGCATGCTGACCACCGACCAGCTGCCCGCGTTCTTCCCCGACCTGCGCGACGAGCGCTACGAGTCGGCGATCGCGCTGGTGCACAGCCGGTTCTCCACCAACACCTTCCCGAGCTGGCCGCTGGCCCACCCGTTCCGGCTGATCGCGCACAACGGCGAGATCAACACCATCAAGGGCAACCGGAACCGGATGCGGGCCCGCGAGGCCCAGCTGGAGACCGAGCTGTTCGACGGCCCGGCCGGCCCGGCGTCGGAGCTGGGCCTGGAGCGGATCTTCCCGGTCACCGCCAGCGACTTCAGCGACTCGGCGACCTTCGACGAGGTGCTCGA
>DATAAV010000214.1:0-5189 GCA_036259935.1 Geodermatophilus sp.
CGTCGGCGACGTGCGCGAGGCGACCGACACCGTGCAGGCGCTGGCCGGGCGGCTGCCGGGCATGCGCGGGATCTACGCCGGCCGGCTGCGCAACGCCCGCCAGGTGGAGGCGCTCACGATCAACCTGGTGTCGGTCAACCGCCGGTACAAGGCCCACGCCGGCATCCGGGTCACCGACGTCTGACCGCGCCCGCCGGATTGCGGGCGTTCCTCGCGCTCTGCGGGTCCAGCGGGACCCGTGACCCGCGAGAAACGCCCGCAACGGCCGGGGAGCCGTGAGCCCGGACATATGGTCTTTGGTCCCTGCACCGTGAGCGAAGGATGACGTAGCGTCGGTCGCGACGACGTCGAGCGAGCCCGGCCTCCGGGCCACCCGGCTCTTTTTGGTGGGGGATGACTGCAGCGACCTGTGGCCCTTCCCCGGTGAGCTCCCTCGCGGTGCGCAGCGCCGACGGAACGCTCATCCGGGCCTGGTCCAACGACGGAACCGGCACTCCTGTCCTGCTGTGCAACGGCCTCGGGGCCCCGCCGTCGGCCTGGCCGGGCGTCGTCGCCCCGGACAGCGGCTACCGGGTCATCAGCTGGGACTACCGCGGACTCGGGGAGTCCGAGCGCCCGCGGGACCCGGCGCGGGTGCAGGTGGAGGACCACGTCGCCGACGCCCGTGCGGTCCTCGACGCCTTCGGCCTGCGGTCGGCGCTGCTGGTGGGCTGGTCGCTGGGGGTCAACGTCGCGTTCGAGCTGGCCTTGGAAGACCCGGACCGGGCGAGTGGCGTGCTCGCCGTCGCCGGCGTCCCGGGCGGCAGCTTCTCGTCACTGTTCGGCCCGATGGGCCTGCCCCGGCGGCTGCGGGCGCCGGCCGGCCACCTCAGCAGCCGGATCCTGCCGGTCGTCGGGCCGCTCCTGCCCCTGGTCGCGCGCAGCCTGCACCCGTGGCAGTACCTGCTCTCGCTGGCGGCCATGCACCCGGTCGTGGACGCCGCCCGCCTCGGGACGCTCACCACGGTGCTGCGCGAGTTCGGCCGGCACGACTGGGCCTGGTTCCGGCACCTCGCCGTCGCCGTCGCCGGCCACGCCCCCCTCGACGTGTCGTCGTTGCGGGTCCCGGTGACCTTCCTGGCCGGGCGGCACGACTCGCTGGTCGACGTCGCGGACATGCGGACCGCCGCGCGCCGCGTTCCGGGCTCCCGGTACCGCGAGCTGATCGGGACGCACTTCCTGCCGCTGCAGTACCCGGAGACGATGCTCGCGGAGTTGCGCCTGCTCGCCGGGGTCCCCTCCCGGATGTGGTGACCCCGCCGGGCTCGCCGGCGGCACGAGGGTGGGAGATTTGGCCGGTGCCGGTCTGCGACGTCGCCGCGGCCGACGACCCGGTTGCCGCGGTGCTGTCCGCCCACGACCGCGGGGAGCTCCTCGCGCTGCGGACGTCGGGCACCACCAGCCGGCCGAGGGCGGTGCTGCGCACCACCGCGTCCTGGGTGGATTCCTTCCCGGCGGTTTCCGCGCTGGCCGGCATCGACTCCTCCTCGCGCGTGTGGGTGCCCGGGCCCCTGTCGGCGACGATGAACCTGTTCGCGGCCGTGCACGCCCGGTGGGCGGGAGCGGCCGTCACGCCGACCCCCGAGGACGCCACGCACGCCCACCTGACCCCCGCTCTCCTGGCCCGCTGCCTGGACGCCGGGACCGATCTGCGGGGGCGGCACGTGGTGGTGGCCGGGGACCGGCTGGGGGAGGGGCCGGCTCGCCGGGCGGCCGCGGCCGGCGTCCGCACCAGCCACTACTACGGCGCCGCCGAGCTCTCCTTCGTCGCGTGGGGGGCGCACGAGTCCGACCTGCGACCGTTCCCGGACGTGGAGGTGGCCATCCGCGACGGCGAGATCTGGGCGCGCTCGCCGTACCTCAGCCGCGGCTACGCCGGCGAGCCCGGGCCGCTGCGGGTGGACGCGGACGGCTTCGCGACCGTCGGTGACCGCGGCCGCCTGGTCGACGGCGTCCTCACCGTGACCGGGAGGGACGCCGGCACGGTGGTCACCGCCGGGGCGACGGTGCGGGTCGCCGACGTCGAGCGGGCACTGCGGGACGCGGCCGGCAGCGAGGTGTACGTCGTCGGGATCGACCACCCGCGGCTGGGCGCGGTGCTCGCCGCACTCCTGCCCGACCGCACCGCCTTTCCGCGGGTCCACGCCGCGGCGCGGACGGAGCTGTCCCGGGCGCAGCGGCCGGTGCGCTGGTTCCATCTGCCGGACCTGCCGCTCACCGCCGCCGGCAAGGTCGACCGGGCGGCGCTCGCCGACCTCGCCGCCACCGGCGCGGTGCCGCCGCTGCCCCCGCCGGGACGGCCCCGGTGAGCGCGACCGGCACCGACGACCGGCCGGTGGTCGTGCAGGCGCTGCGCACGCCGATCGGCACGGCGGGGATGTCGCTGGCCGCGCTCTCCGCGGCCGACCTGGCGGCACCGGTGATCAGCGCCGTCACCGACAGCCTCGGCGCGGATGCCGGGGCGGTGCGGGACGTCGTCCTGGGCAACTGCATGGGACCGGGCGGCGACGTGGCCCGGGTCGCCGTGCTGCAGGCGGGCCTCCCGGCGAGCGTTCCCGGGCTCATCGTGGACCGGCAGTGCGGCAGCGGCCTGGCCGCGATCGTGCTCGCCGCCTCGCTGGCCCGCGACGAGGAGGGCGTGGTGCTGGCCGGCGGCGTGGAGTCGGCGTCCACCGCTCCCTGGCGGTTCTGGCCGCCGGCCGGCGGCGGCGAGCCGACGAGGTACACGCGGGCACCGTTCGCCCCGGCATCGCTCGGGGATCCGGACATGGGTCCGGCCGCCGACCTGCTCGCCACCGACTGCGGCGTGACCCGCGCGTGCCAGGACGAGTACGCCGCCCGCTCCCACGCCCGCGCGGTGGCCACCCGGCGCGCCGGCGGGTTCGCGGAGGAGATCGTTCCGGTGGCCGGGGTCGGTCACGACGAGCGGCCCCGGGATCGGTTCACCGCCGACCGGCTGTCCCGGCTGCGCCCCGCCTTCGGCCCCGGCGGCACGGTGACGGCGGGCAACTCGTGCGGCGTCAACGACGGCGCCGCGGTCGTCGCCGTCGTCGACGCCGCCACCCACCGGCGCCTGGGCGTTCCCGGCCTGCGGATCCTCGCGACCGCGACGGCCGGCGTCGATCCGAACCGGCCGGGCCTGGGCATCGTGCCCGCGACGCGGACGGTGCTGCAGCGCGCGGGCCTGACCCTGGACGACATCGACGTCGTGGAGTTCAACGAGGCCTTCGCCGGGCAGGTGCTGGCCTGCTGCCTCGCCCTGGACCTCGATCCGGAACGGGTCTGCCCCGAGGGCGGAGCGCTCGCGCTGGGCCATCCGTGGGGCGCGTCGGGCGCGGTCCTCGCCGTCCGCCTGTTCTCCCAGCTGGTCCGCCGTCCGGGCCGCCGGTACGGGCTGGCCGCGATCGCGGTCGGCGGGGGACAGGGCGTGGCCATGGTGGTCGAGGCCTGCTCCTGACCCGGGTCGGGGACTTTCGGTACCGAAAGTCCGGAGGAGCTCGGGGACTTCCGGTACCGAAAGTCCGGGGAGCGCGGCGGGTCAGGCCCGGAACTGGATGCGGGCGATCTCCTCGCTGATCGGGTCGAACAGCTCGCGCCGGATCCGGTTGTGCTCCTGCTCGAGGTCGTAGTGCCGGTAGGCGTCCTCGTCGACGAAGTCGGCGGTGATCGAGTAGCTCCAGTTGCCGGGCCGCAGACCGGCGTCGACCCCGACGCGCATGTCCACGCATCCCTCCGGCTCGAGCGCCACGATCGCCGCCAGTGCCCGCTCAGCGGTTTCCCGGTCCACGCCCGGGCGCAGCCTTCCGACGACGACGTTGCGGATCACGGCGCTCCTCTGCTCGACCTGCCGGTACCGTTGCCGGGTCCTACCCGAGAAACGGCCGGACGTCGATCCGGGGCTCCGGGACGTCGTCGGGGCGGCTCGGTCCGCCGGCTTCGGGTAACCGCGGCAGGAAGGCAGAGCCGCCTATGCGGCCGACCGCAGAGAATCTGTGGATGAGCCGCTGACCAGGGGATTCAGCTCGCGGCAAGACGCCCGTACCACTAGACTTCGAACAGGTGATCGAGTCCGGCGGGAGGTGTCATGGACGGGTTGTCGGCGGCGTTGGACGCGCTGGCCGACGACGACCTGACCGTGATGTCCGGCCCGCAGCTGCTGCAGCGGCTGGGCGGGTTGCAGGCCGCGCAGAACCGGCTGGCCGCCGAGATCGCCCGCACCGTGCGCCAGGCCGAGCTGGCCGGGGCACCGAAGCACGACGGGCTGAAGAACATGCAGTCCTGGCTGCGCGGCCACGCCCGGCTCTCGCCCTCGCAGGCCCGGCAGGTGGTGCGCAATGGCCGGGTGCTGGAGCAGCTGCCGGCGCTGTCCGCGGCGTTCGCGCGCGGGCACGTGACCGCCGAGCAGGTGGCGGTGGTGGCACCGGTGGTGACCGAGGAGCGCCGGGCGGCCGCCGCCGAGCAGGGCGTCGACCTCGGCGAGGTCGACCGGGTGCTCGCGGAGGTGGCCGCCACCCAGCCGCACGTGCAGTTGTCGCAAGTCGTGGGCCACTACCTGGCCCGGCTCGATCCCGACGGCACGGAACCGGACCCGACCGAGGGCCGGTCGCTGAGCAGCGCCCGGCACCCCGACGGGGCGGCGCAGCGTCCGCGGCGAGCTGGACGCGGTCGGCGGGGAGAAGCTGGAGGCGGCGCTGGAGGCGATCCTGCAGGCCGGCCGGTGCGCCGGGGATGCCCGCACCCGCGGCCAGGCCCTGGCCGATGCCCTGGTGCAGCTGGCCGACAACGCCCTGGCCTCGGGCACGCTGCCGACGCCGCGCACGGTCAAGCCGCACGTGATCGTGCGGATCGACCTGGCCGACCTGGCCGACCCCGCGACCGGCCCCGGCGCGGCCGACCTCGGGTTCGGCGCGACGCTCTCCGCCGCCCAGGCCCGCTGGGCCGCCTGCGACGCGGCCGTCTCCCGCATCGTGCTCGGCCCCGACGGGGCGATCCTGGATCTGGGCCGCGAACACCGGGTGGTCACCCCGCACCTGCGCCGCGCGGTCGAGCACCGCGACCGCGGCTGCGTGTTCACCGGCTGCGAGGCGCCGGCCCACTGGTGCGACGTCCATCACCTGCTGGAGTGGATCAGCGGCGGGGAGACGAACCTG
>DATAAV010000215.1:0-2625 GCA_036259935.1 Geodermatophilus sp.
CTCCGGCCCGGGACGCCGGACCGGCCGGAGCGGCTCGTGGCCGCGGCGTGGCTACCGGTCTGGGACCAGCGGGCGGCGGGCTCGCTCGACTCGGCACTGGACGAGGGCGGTCTGACCGAGGTGAGCCCGACCTGGGCCACCGTGCGGTCCGACGGGACGCTCGCCCTCACTCCGCCGCCGGCCGAGGTGGTCGACCGGCTGGCCGCCGCCGGCGACGGCGTCGTGGTCATCCCGGCCGTGCAGAACTTCGCCGACGGGCAGTGGCAGGGGGAGGCGGTCGCCCGGGTGCTCGCCGACCCGGTGGCTGCCGCCGACCACCGGCGCGCCCTGGTCGACGTGGCGCTGGCCAACGGCTGGGACGGCGTCGACGTCGACTACGAGGCCCTGCCGCCGACCGCCGGGCCGTCGTTCACGCGGTTCCTCACAGCGCTGCGCGACGACCTGCACGCACACGACCTGATGCTGACCGTGGCGGTCCCGGCCCGGGATGCGGAGGAGACGCCTGCCGCCCTCGCGTACAGCTACCAGCTGATCGGGCAGATCGCCGACCAGGTGCGGGTCATGACCTACGACCACTCCTGGAGCGGCAGCCCGCCCGGCCCGGTCGCGCCGACCGACTGGGTGGAGGACGTCGTCGCCTACGCCGTCGAACGCGTCCCCCGGCACAAACTGATGCTCGGCGTGGCCACCTACGGCTACGACTGGGTCGCGGACCGGGGCAGCAACCTGCAGGCCACCGACGCCGTCGCGCTGGCCGAGCGGGTGGGTGCCGAACCCCGATGGGACCCGGCGGCCGACGCCTGGACCTTCGGCTACGCCGATGCGGGTCAGGAGCACACCGTGTGGTTCGAGGACGCGCGCTCGCTCGCCGCCAAACAGGACGTCGCCGTCGCGTCGGGGCTGCGCGGGATCGCCATCTGGCAACTCGGCGGGGAGGACCCGCACGTCTGGACGTCCGTGGCAGAGGCAACCCGGGGGGAGAGGTAGTCGTGAGGCGTCGGGAGAGCACCTACGTCAAGCTGCTCGTGTTCGTCGCGCTGGGGTGGGTCCTCACGGCCGAGACCTTCCCCAGCCCGTGGCTGTCGGTGGCCTTCCCGGCCCTCGGCGTCCTGTTCGCCGCCGGTGGCGCCGCCGCCGCAGCCCGGCTGGACGCGGTCGGCTCCACCCGTGCCCACCTGTGGCGTGCCGGTCCGGCGCTGCTCGTCCCGTTCTGGGCGTTCGCCGCCACGGCGGTCACGGTCATGGTCGTCGGGGGCTGGCGGTGGGACCCGGACGCCGGCTCGGAGCCCCTGACCTGGAGCACCGCGTGGCGGTGGTTGCTGCCCCTCGTCGACCCTCCGGTGCCCACCGGGGGTTCCGGCCTGGTCGGGGCCCTGGGGTTCGTGCAGGTCGCCCTCTGGCTGTTGCTGCTGACCCCGCCGCTGCTGTGGCTCTCCCGCCGCTGGCTGCTGCGGCTGATGACGCTGCCGCTGCTGACCGTGGTCCTGGTCGCCATCGGGATCGCGAACCCGGTCGGGCACACCGCCGACGTCGTCCTCGGTCTCTGCGCCTACACCGGGTGCTGGCTGCTCGGCTTCGCCCACCACGACGGCCGGCTGCGACAGGTGCCGGCGGACGTCGCGCTCCTCGGCGGAGGGCTGTGCGTCGCCGCCGGGATCGGCCTCGCGCTGTGGCAGCAGGACCTGTACGGCACCTATGCGCTCGCGGCGAACCCGCTCGCCACCACGCTGTTCTCCCTGGGCGGCGTGCTGGTGCTGCTCCGGCTCGACCCGTGGCTGCGGTGGCTGGAAGGGGCCCGAGGCCTGCGACCGCTGTTGTCGCTGTTCCACGGCCGCACGCTGACGGCGTTGCTGTGGGTGGACGTCGTCATCGTGCTCACCCCGCCCGCGCTGGCGCTCACGCCCCTGGCCCGGTTCCACACCGCCACGCTCCAGGGTGCCCTGCTGCAGTACGCCGCGAGCTGGGTGCTGCTGCTCGCGGCGGTGGTGCTGCTGGGCTGGCTCGAGGACCTGGGCGCCGGCCGCCGTCCCCGGCTCGTGCCGCGCCGTCGGACGGCCCCGACGCCGGCCCCCGTGCCACAGCCGCGCCCCGCGCCGGTCGCCGAGCCGCGCCCTGCGCCGATCCCCGAGGAGCGGCCCGCTCCGGCCGCCGCGGGGCCGGCTCCGCGGCGACCGAGTCCGCGGCCGAGGGGACACGTCCTCCGAGGCAACGTGGCGCTGGCCGACGACGTCGCTCCGGGGGAGGCGCTCACCGAGCTGCAGGTCCTGGTCCGGGAGTACCGCGCACGGGTCGGGCACCAGGGGGTGGACCCCGACCGGGCGGTCGACTCGTGAACGACCTCGCTCAGCCGGCGGTCCAGGCGAGGAGGTCGTCGGCGGTGCGGGTGTTGACGACCCGCTCGGCCGGGACGCCGCACTCGACCGCCCGCTCGCAGCCGTTGCCCTGCCAGTCGAGCTGGCCGGGGGCGTGCGCGTCGGTGTCGACGGCGAACTCGCAGCCCAGGTCGACGGCGAGGGTGAGCAGCCGCAGCGGCGGGTCCAGCCGCTCGGGCCGGGAGTTGATCTCGACCGCGGTGCCGTGCTCGACGCAGGCGGCGAACACCGCCTCGGCGTCGAAGGTGCTCTC
>DATAAV010000216.1:0-1697 GCA_036259935.1 Geodermatophilus sp.
CCGGAGATGCTCATCGAGACCGTGTCGCTGGGGATCGTGCCGATGCGCGAGGTGCTGCCCGACGCGTTCGGGCCCGACGACCTGGTCGCCGCCGCCGAGCGGGGACAGGGCTGATGGACGCGATCGACGTCATCCGCACCAAGCGGGACGGCGGGCAGCTCAGCGCCGGGCAGATCCGCTGGGTGATCGACGCCTACACCCGCGGGGTGGTGCCCGACGAGCAGGTCAGCGCGCTGCTCATGGCGGTGTTCTTCCGCGGGATGTCCCCGGACGAGCTCGCGGTCTGGACGCAGGCGATGATCGACTCGGGTGAGCGGAAGGACCTCTCCTCGCTCGGCCGGCCCACCGCCGACAAGCACTCCACCGGCGGGGTGGGCGACAAGACCACGCTGCCGCTGGCGCCGCTGGTGGCCGCCTGCGGGGTCGCCGTCCCGCAGCTCTCCGGCCGGGGCCTCGGGCACACCGGCGGCACGCTGGACAAGCTCGAGTCCATCCCGGGCTGGCAGGCCGACGTGCACGAGGAGGCCTACCTGGCGCAGCTGCGCGACGTCGGCGCGGTCATCTGCGCCGCGGGCAACGACCTCGCGCCCGCGGACAAGAAGCTCTACGCGCTGCGCGACGTCACCGGCACCGTCGAGTCGATCCCGCTGATCGCGAGCTCGATCATGAGCAAGAAGATCGCCGAGGGCGCCGACGCGCTGGTGCTCGACGTGAAGACCGGCTCGGGCGCGTTCATGAAGGACCCGGAGGCCTCCCGCGAGCTGGCCCGCACATTGGTCGGCCTGGGGGAGGCGGCCGGCGTGCACACCGTGGCGCTGGTGACCGCGATGGACCGGCCGCTGGGCCGC
The DNA here is from genome assembly GCA_036259935.1 of Geodermatophilus sp. Taxonomy (GTDB): domain Bacteria; phylum Actinomycetota; class Actinomycetes; order Mycobacteriales; family Geodermatophilaceae; genus Geodermatophilus. The sequence continues at coordinate 849 of DATAAV010000216.1, forward strand.
GCCGCGGGCAACGCCGTCGAGGTCGCGGAGTCGGTCGAGGTGCTGGCCGGCGGTGGACCGGCCGACGTCGTCGAGCTGACCCTCGCGCTGGCCCGGGAGATGCTCGCCGGCGTCGGGCGCGGCGACGTCGACCCGGCCGAGGCGCTCCGCGACGGGCGGGCGATGGACGTCTGGCGCCGGATGGTCTCCGCGCAGGGTGGCGACCCCGACGCCCCGCTGCCGCAGCCGGCCGAGCGGCACGTGGTGACCGCCCCGGCCACCGGCACGCTCACCCGCCTCGACGCCTACGCGCTCGGCGTGGCCGCCTGGCGGCTGGGCGCCGGCCGGGCGCGCAAGGAGGACCCGGTGTCGGCCGCCGCGGGCGTGGTGTGGACCGCCGGGGTGGGGGAGCGGGTGGTGGCCGGCCAGCCGCTGCTGGAGCTGCACACCGACGACGCCGCGCGCATCCCGCGGGCGCTGGAGGCACTGGAGGGCGCGGTCGGCGTCGACACCGGCGAGCAGCCGCTGCCCCTGCTGCTGGACCGCATCACCGCCTCCTGACCCGCGGTCATGGCGCGGGGGGGAGCGCGCACCGACCTCCACCGACCGGGGACACTGTGTCCTCGTGCAGAAGGACTCCCTCCTCCCCACCACTCGCAAGCTCGCGGCGGGACCCGGGGGGGAGCCTGACCCGGACGCCGCGATCTCGGTCCGCGGCCTGGTGAAGCGGTACGGCGGCCGCACCGCCGTGGACTCCCTGGACCTCGACATCCGCCGCGGCGAGATCTTCGCGCTGCTGGGTCCCAACGGCGCCGGCAAGACCACCACCGTCGAGGTGCTGGAGGGCTACCGGAAGCGGGACGGCGGCGA
>DATAAV010000217.1:0-14838 GCA_036259935.1 Geodermatophilus sp.
CGGCCGATCGCCTCGGACAGCCAGGCGGCGTCCCGGGGCGCCCCGCCCTGCGAGGCGTCCATCGATCCCCTGTCGCTGAGGTTGGAGGCGAAGATCCCGGCCGCCGACCGGGGCAGGAAGTCCTCGTAGACGATCGGCTCGGCCACCAGCCAGCCGCCGGCGAGCAGGCCGGCCAGGTCGACGGGTGGCTCCGTCCCGTCGGGCACGCGCTCCGCCGGGGAGAAGGTGAAGAAGGCCAGGTCCTGGCGGGCCAGTTCGGCCTCCGAGTCGGGCAGCCCGGCCGCCCACACCTCGGCGGCGACCTCCTGCCGCCGACGGCCGGGTGCCCCGGCCATGCGCCGGTCGACCTCGGCGACGAGCCGGTCGTAGAGATCTCGGCCGCGGGGGGTCAGGGCGATGCCGCGCGCCTCGACCTCGCCGAAGCGCACCCGCAGCTCTCCCTGCGTGATCTCTCCGTTCTCCTCGCGGAACATCCGCGGTTCGGCGAGGGCCCGGAAGGAGGTCTGGCGGAGCAGCACCTCGGGTCCGTGCCACCGGGGTGGGCCCTGGATCTCGTCGATCATCTGCACGCCGCGGGCCTGCATGCGCGCGTAGAGGTCGTCGATGTCGAGGACCCGGGGTGTCAGGTGGTTGATGTGGGTGGTCGTCACACCGCCGATGTCGGCGGCCACCCCGGAGATGCGCTCGAGCTCGGTGTACCAGGCGCGGTCGACCGGGTCGGAGGACAGCGCGAAGGAGGCGGCGGCGAGGTCCAGGAAGCGCGCGGCGTCCGGCTCGCGCAGCTCCCCCTCTTCCTCGGCCCGGTCGGCGAGGGCGAGCAGTTCGTCGGGGAACAGCCGTCGCGCGGACAGGAAGCGGGTGAGTCGTTCCTCGAGGTCCGCGTCGAAGAACCGCCGGTCCTGCGGCACGAGCATGGAGGTGAAGACCCGAAACGGGTTGCGGGCCAGTTCCTCGCGGTCGATCGGCCGGAACGCGGTGGAGATCACGGGAACCGGCTGGGGATGGGCGTCGCGCAGGTCGTAGAAGCCGGTGGGGTGCATGCCCAGGGCGCCGAAGATGCGGGCGACCTGGCCGAGCTCCTCCGGCGTCCCGACCCGGATGGCGCCGTGCCGCTCGGCGGTCACCCGGTCGATGGAGCCGAGGCGTTCGGCGGCCCGACCGTTCCGCTCCACGACACGGCGGTTCACCTCCTGCGACACCTCGACCAGGGTGGTGTACGCCGGGACCTCCTGGCCGTAGAGCTCGGAGAGACGACGGGCGAAGCGAGCCCGCAGCTCGGCAGTGACGACGGTCTTCACGACAGCGACTCCAGGGTGGCGTCGATCGGCAGCTTCCTGCGCAACTGCATAGCGGTCAGCACGCGCTGCTGAGCAAGGCGCCGGGCGGCGGCGTGCGGGGTCTCCTCGGTGCGCGTCGCCTCGGCCAGCACGGCAGCCGCGTTGGCCCGCAGCTTCGTCGAGATCATCGTGAAGATGTCGCCAGGGTTCACGGGAAACGGCGAGTAACGCATGTCCATCGAGTGCGCCGCGGCGACGATCCCCCCGGCGTTGGCGATGAAGTCCGGCACCACCGGGATACCGCGCTTGGCCAGGATCTCGCGCGCGCTGCTGGACGTGGGCAGGTTGGCGGCCTCCACCACCAGCCTGGCATCGGTGGCCAGAGCGATGGAGTCGTCGATCACGTCCTCCCGCGCCGCGGGCACCAGCACGTCGGTGGGAGCGCTGAGCGCGACGTCCGCCGGCTGGACCCCGCCGTACTCGCGGACGCAGTCGTCGCCGAGCTCTACGCGTAGACGGGACAGCCGGGCGACGTCGAGACCGTCCGGATCGTGCACGGCACCGACCGCGGTGGAGACGGCGACCACGGTCGCGCCCAGCTCGACGAAGCGCCGGGCGGCCGCTTCACCCACCGCGCCGAATCCCTGGATCGCCACGCGGGAGCCGGCGAGCTGCCAGCCCGACTCGGTGGCCGCGGCATCCGCTGCCTCCGCGACCCCGAACCCGGTGACCCCCAGCTCGTCGTAGGGCAGGCCGCCCAGTGCCCGGGGCAGGCCGACGGCCGCGCCACGGTCACCGAGCTCGTCCAGGAGGACCGCCGCATCCCGCTCGGTCAGGCCCATGTCGAGACCGAAGACGTATTCGGCGGGAACCTCGTTGCTCAGCGCCCGGGCGAAGGCGCGCAGGACCCCTTCCTTGTTCGGTGCGTCGGGGTCACCGAGGATCCCCGCCTTCGCTCCCCCGTGGAACAGATCGACCGCCGCCCACTTCCACGTCATGGTGCGGGCCAGCCGCGCGACCTCCCGCACGGTGAGTGTCGGGCTCATCCGGGTGCCGCCCTTGCCCATCCCCCGCGCCGTGTTGTCCAGGACGAGGACGCCGCGCATGCCGGACCGGCGGTCGGACACGCACACGACCTTTTCCGGACCCCACTCGTCCATCAGAGCGAGGACGTCCTCCGTCATGACCACCAACACCCCTCATCGCGATACGGAGGTCTCCGAGTCTTCGACGGCCAGGGACCCGGGAGAAGCGCTGGAGGGGCACCATCTGTTGCTCTGACGCCAGAAATTCTGGTGCTCGTCGGTGTCAGCAGGACCCGATAGCGCGATCGCCTCGATGCCGTCGCGACCGTCGGCGGCACTCGAGAAAGCTCGGAGTCTTCGGGCGGATGGAGAGCACACCCGATCTGGCCCGTCGCGACAGCGACCGCAGCGCGAGCCACTGGCTGATCCGGTTCACCGGGTTACGGGCCACGCGCACCGGGTGGGCCGGCCGCTGGGTCAGGGGACGATCACGGTGGCTGGCCGCGAGGGCAGCCGGGGTCTGCACGGGTGAGGCATCGAGCTCTGCTCTTCTGTCACGAACACAGCCCCGGCCCCTGCGGTGCGGGCGACCGGCGCGCGGTGCGCCGGCTGACCGCACTGAACCTCACCGCGCCGAGAGCAGCCCGGCGGGGTCGGTGAAGGCCAGCTCGTGCGCCTCGGCGACCGGCCGGCTGACGAGGTTCCCGTCGAGCGTGGTCAGGCCCAGGCGCAGGGCGGGGTCGGCCTGGGCGGCGCCGGCCACGCCGTGCCGGGCCACCCGGACGAGGTAGGGCAGCGTGGCCGAGGTCAGGGCCTGTGTCGAGGTACGGGCGACCGCGCCGGGGATGTTGGCCACGCAGTAGTGGGTGACACCCTCCTCGACGTAGGTGGGGTCGGAGTGGGTGGTCGGCCGGCTGGTCTCGAAGCAACCACCCTGATCGATGGCGATGTCGACGACCACGCTGCCCGGGCGCATCGCGGCGATCATCTCCCTGGTGACCAGCTTGGGCGCCTTCGCGCCGGGCACGAGGACCGCGCCGATCACGACGTCGGCCTCCGCGACGTAGGCGGCCGTCCGGGCCCGGTTGGGCGTCACCAGGTCCAGCCGCCCGCCGAAGATGTCCGACAGGTAGGCGAGGCGGCTCGGGTTGGTGTCGAGGACCCGGACGATGGCCCGCATCCCCAGCGCGATCTTCGCCGCCTCGGTGCCGGCCACCCCGCCGCCGATGATGAGGACCTTCGCCGCGGGGGTGCCGGGGACGCCGCCCAGCAGGATGCCTGCTCCACCGGCAGGGTTCTCCAGGTGGTGCGCGGCAGCCTGCACGGCCATCCGGCCGGCGACCTCGCTCATGGGGGTCAGCAGCGGGAGCTTGCCGTCGGCGGTCTGCACGGTCTCGTAGGCGATGGAATCGATCCGCCGCTCCAGCAGGAACTCGGTCAGGCCACGGTCGGCGGCGAGGTGCAGGTAGGTGAACAGCTGCTGCCCCGGGCGGAAGCGGTGGTACTCCGGGGGCACCGGCTCCTTGACCTTGACGATGAGGTCGGCGGCGGCGAACACCTCGTCGGCGGTCGGCACGACCTTGGCGCCGGCGGCGGCGTACTCCTCGTCGGCGAACCGGGACCCGGCTCCGGCGCCGGCCTGCACGATGACCTGGTGACCGTTGTGCACCAACTCCACGACGCCGTCGGGGGTCATTGCCACCCGGTTCTCGTTGTCCTTGATCTCGCTCGGTACTCCGACGACCAGCGTGCTCATGGCGTGTCTCCTCCGGTCGGGGCCCGGTGCGGTCGCACCGGAGCGGTTGTCGTGGGTCACGACGTCTGGACTGCACTCGTGGCTTCGGTGGGATGGGCGGGATTCCGTGTCAGACGAGCTGCCGGGCCTCGGTCAGGGTGTGCCGCAGGATCTGCTCCATCTCATCGAACTCCGTCTGGCCGCAGATGAGCGGCGGGGCGACCTGGACGACGACGTCGCCGCGGTCGTCGGGGCGGCAGTACAGGCCGTTGTCGAACAGCGCGCCGGGCAGGAAGCCGCGGATGAGCCGCTCTCGCTCGGCGGCGTCGAAGGTCTGCCGGGTGGCCTTGTCCTTGACCAGCTCGACGGCCCAGAAGTAGCCGTCGCCGCGGACGTCCCCGACGATCGGCAGGTCCAGCAGCTTGCGCAGGGTGGCACCCAACGCCGCCTCGTTGTCCAGCACGCGCTGGTTGAGCCCCTCGTTCTCCATGATGTCGAGGTTGGCCAGCGAGACGGCGGCCGCCACGGGGTGGCCGCCGAACGTGTAGCCGTGCGGGAACGCCACGCCTGGGCGCAGGAACGGCTCCATGACCTTCTCCGAAGCGATCATCGCACCGATCGCGCCGTAGCCGGAGCTCATCCCCTTGGCACAGGTGATCAGGTCCGGGGTGTAGCCGAACTTCTCGCAGGCGAACGTCGCGCCGTGCCGGCCGAAGGCGCAGATGACCTCGTCGGACACCAGCAGCACGTCGTGCCTGTCGCAGATCTCGCGGACCCGTTCGAAGTACCCCGGCGGTGGCGTGAAGCAACCGCCGGAGTTCTGCACGGGCTCCAGGAACACCGCGGCCACGGTGTCGGCGCCCTCGAAGAGGATCGCCTCCTCGATCCGGTCGGCGGCCCAGCGGCCGAAGGCCTTCGGGTCGTCGGCGAACTCGGGGTGACGGTAGAGATTGGTGTTGGGCACCCGGAAGCCGCCCGGGGCCAGCGGCTCGAAGTCCTTCTTCATGGCGGGCAGGCCGGTGGTGGCCAGGGCGCCGTGCGGGGTGCCGTGATAGGCGACCGCGCGGCTGATCACCTTGTGCTTCTGCGGCTTGCCGATCAGCTTGAAGTACTGCTTCGCGGCCTTCCACGCGGACTCCACGGCCTCTCCCCCGCCGGTGGTGAAGAAGACGCGGTTGAGATCGCCGGGCGCGAGGCCGGCGACCCGCTCGGCCAGCTCGGCCTGCACCGGGGTGGTGTAGCCCACACCGGGAAGTACGCCAGCTCGGCGGCCTGCTTCGCGGCCACCTCGGCCAGCTCCCGTCGCGCGTGCCCGACCTGGACGACGAAGAGCCCGGACAGGCCGTCGAGGATCTTCCGGCCCCTGTTGTCCCAGATGTAGGCACCCTCCCCGCGGGTGATGACCGGGACGGGGACCTCCGGGTGCCGGCCCTGACGGGCGAAGTGCATCCAGAGGTGGTCGGCGGCGCGGGCCGCCGTCGTGTCCGGTACGCCGGCCGGGGGGTGCTCGATCGAGGTGGTCATCCCAGGCTCCTCGTGACTTCGATTCGGGAGGGCGACAGACACCCGAGGCAGCCCCGCGTAGGGCGACACCTCGCCCGTCGCGGGGTTTCGTCACGGCAGAAACCGGTCGCCCGGTCTCTCGCGACCAGGCGGCCGACCAGCGACGCCGGGCGTCCGCTCCGGGGTCACCCGTGGCATTCGCGCCCGTGGTCGTCGACATGACTTCAGTCTGCGGACACCGGCCCCTGCAGTCACCAGACAGTCTGTGTCGCCCTTGCTCACCGGCCCGACATTCCGTCGCAGGAGAGGCGCGGTACGCCACGGCGGCCGACGTCCTACGTCGACGCTCAGCCGGCTCGTCGCTGCGACTGGACGACCGGATTCGCGACCAGAGGCTGGAGACCCTGTCTGCCCACCTCGGGGGCGGGGATGGGAGGACGGCCCTCGCGGCAACGATGATCTCGAGCAGGCGGCAGCCCACGCGCCCAGCACCCGGTGGGGGACCGCCCGAACCACTCCGGCCGGTAGGCAGCTGACCGGCTCACCGCACGCGGCGCGACGTCGCGGGCGAGGTCGCGGATCGCCTGCAGGACTCCCTCCGAACTGATGGAGGTCACGTCTCCTGCATGTGGGCGGCAGGATGGGACGGTCGGTGATCAGTCGGCGAACATCGCGCTGAGGGCGGTGGCGACGTCGCGGTGGTCGCGGATGAGCCGCATCCGGCCGCGCCCCAGCCGGGCGAGGTCGCGCCCGAGCTCCACCTCCGTCTCGCCCGACACGTCGAGCAGGACGTCCAGCCGCGGCAGGCGGGCCGCGATCAGCCGCGGGTCGGGACCGGCGTTGTGCACGGCGTCACTCAGCAGGAGCACCCGTGCGTCCCGCGCCGGCACGCCGGCCAGCTGGTTCGCGGCCGTCTCCAGCGCGAAGGAGACGTTGGTCAGACCTTGCGCCGGCACCCGCAGCAGCAGATCCAGGACGGCGAGCGGGGCGACCTGCTCGCCGAGACGCACCAGCAGGGACGCGTCCGACCAGAAGGCGACGACGGCGAGCCGGTCGCGCGCGAGCTCCCCGGCGAGCGCACCCACCGCGGCGGCCGCGGTGCGCACCCGCCCTCCCTTCATCGACCCGGAGACGTCGACGACGAGAACCACCGACCGGCGCTGACGGACCCGCTCGCGGACGACGATGTCCCGCTCCGCGGGGAACGGGTTGCCGGCCAGCACGTCGAGCGTCCGCTCGAGGTCGAGCTCGTCGGAACCCCCGCTCCACGGCAGGCTCGTCAGCTCACCGACGCCTCGGCGCGGGCGCCGGTCGCGCGGCGGGCGCGGGACGGACAGCCGACGGGCGATCGCCCGCGCTCGACGCCGGGTCTCATGGTCGGCCGCGGTCTCGGTGGCGAGGTCGGCCAGCGGGATGAGCTCGGCCGGCTCGCCGGTCGTCCCCGGCGTGGTCCCGCCGGGAGTCCGGACAGTTCCCGGACCGCGCCGCCGGTCACCGGAGGACAGCGCGAGGCCGGCTCCGCCCGGCGCCGGCTGGTAGAGGGAGGGCTGCTCGGTCAGCTGCTTGGGTTTGCGGCGCAGCGGCGTCAGACCGCCCGGCGCGCCCCGGTTCCGCCTGGTGAGCGGGGAATCGGCCTCGACCGCTCTTCAACCGGGCCGGGCTGCCGAGGGGTCCAGCACGAAGTGGTCCTCCCAGATCTCCCGGAGCACCGCCTCGGGAGTGCTGTCCACCGTCTCGTCCAGGAAGATCCGGCCGGACAGCGCCAGCAGCAGCGCATCGAGCACGACGCCGGTGTAGGCCTCGGGCAGCCCGCGCGGCGGCTCGGTCGAGGGCTCGTCGGGCAGCGGGATCTCGCGCATCGCGGCCAGCTGGGCGGCGACCAGGGCCAGGTCGATGGCGCCGCGCACGCTGCTGCCCTGCCGGACGTCGTCCCGCTCCCGGGTGGCGCGGGTCAGCGCCACCGCGTCGGCGACCAGCCGCGGGGACTCGATCCCGGTGCGGCGGCCGACGATGCCGCGCTCGGCCTCGGCGTCCTGGTAGCCGATCGCCAGCCGCACCATCCGGTCATGCACGGAGGTGGAGAGCCGGGTCGTGCCGATGTTGTCGTAGGGGTTCATCGAGGCCACGACGCGGAAGGTGGGCAGCGCCTCGACGGTGCCCACCCGGGGGACGGCGATCCTCCGCTCGGCCATCGCGGTGAGCAGCGCGTTCAGGGTGTCCTCCGGAGCGCGGTTGAACTCCTCCACGTAGAGGAAGCCACCCGCGCGCATGGCCTCGACCAGCGGGCCGGGCACGAAGTTGTCGGGGCTGTAGTCCTCGCGCAGTACCCGTGCCGGGTCGTGGTGACCCACCAGCCGCGTGGGGGTGAGGTCGGCGTTGCCCTCGACGAAGACCAGGTCCACCCCCCACTCCGCGGTGATCGCGCGCAGCAGGGTCGACTTCGACGTGCCCGGCGGCCCCTCCAGCAGGAGGTCCCGGCCGGCGGCGACGGCAGCCAGCAGCAGGTCGAGTTCGCGTTCGCGGCCGACGAGGTGGCGTGCGACCCGGCGGCGGATCTCCCGGACGGAGGAACCCTCGTCGCGGGTGACCCGGTGACCGGTGACGACCACGTCGTCGACGACGTCCTCCTCGGACGGCTGCGAGGTGGGCTTGGCGTGCGGTCTCGTGATCGGCTCCTCGGTCGTGGGGCGGGGGGCGGCGGCTGCGCCGCGTCCCTGCCGTGGCTGCCTCTCGGGTACCCGCGCCGGCCGCGGGAGCCGCTGGCGGGCGACCGAGCCAGCCGGGGACAGGGACGGTAATGACACCAAGTGCCAGAAGGCAAGCTGCCAACCGCTGCTCCGGTCACGCCGCCGACGGCTCGGGTGGGAGCAGGAGGCCCAGCATCCCGGCGAGCACCCGGCCGAGGTCCTCCTCCGGTGCCGTGATCCAGTGCTCGTGCGCCGCGAGCGTGCCCCCGAGGACCGCGTGCCCGACCGCCAGCGGGAAGAGCGGGTCCTGGTGCGGGACGGTGCGGGCGTAGTCCACCGCGAGCTGTCGCCACTCGGCCCAGACCCGCACCGCATGCGCTTGCACGGCCGGAACGGTGAAGAACAGCTGCGCCCGCTGCAGCGCCCATTCCCGCTCGCCCGGCGGGAAGCGCAGGGCCTCCACCACCGCGCGCACCACGACCTCCCGGTAGGACTCGTGGGGCGCGGCCCGCGCCAAGCCCTCGCGCAGCCGCTCGAGCTCGCCCGGCGACGCGACGAACAGCACGTCCGCCTTTGTCGGGAAGTAGCGGAAGAAGGTGCGGCGGCTGATCCCCGCGGCGGCGGCGATCTCCTCGACGCTGGTGTCGTCGAACCCCTTCGCGAGGAAGAGCCGCTGCGCGACGGCCGCCAACTCGCGCGCGGTGGTGATCGCCGGCCGCCCACCTCGCTCACCGCCCACCGGCCGGTCCCCGCGTTCTGTCACCCCAGCAGCCTGCCCGATCGACCCCGACACCGGCCGCGCAACTGCTCCTTCCGCTTTTGTCACCCGGTGTCATAACGTGCGATCTGGCTCACACCCGGCCGAGGGGTCGGGGGCCGCGGAGGGAGAGGTTCATGGGACGCGTCGAAGGCAAGGTCGCATTCATCACCGGAGCCGCCCGAGGGCAGGGGCGCAGCCACGCGGTACGCCTGGCCGAGGAGGGCGCCGACATCATCGCCGTCGACGCCTGCAAGCAGATCGAGACGGTCCCCTACGCGACGGCGACGCCGGACGACCTGGCCGAGACGGTGCGTCAGGTGGAGGCGCTCGACCGGCGGATCGTCGCCGCCGAGGTCGACGTGCGCGACCTCGCCGGCCTGACCAAGGCGGTGGACGACGGCGTCGCCGAGCTGGGCCGGCTGGACATCGTGCTGGCCAACGCCGGCATCTCCACTCCGGCCCCCACGCTGGAGATGGATGAGGAGACGTGGTCGACGATGATCGACGTCAACCTCACCGGGGTCTGGAAGACGCTGCGCGCCTCCGTGCCCCACATCGTCGCCGGGGGACGCGGCGGCTCGGTGGTCATCACCAGCTCTCTGGCCGCGATCTACGCCAACCCGAACACTGCGCACTACTCGGCGGCCAAGGCCGGCCTGGTCATGCTGGCGAAGGTCATGGCCAAGGAGTTGGCGCCGCAGAACATCCGGGTCAACACCGTCCACCCGACCACCGTGGCCACCGACATGATCCTCAACGAGCCCACCTACCGACTCTTCCGGCCCGACCTGGAGAACCCGACCCGGGCCGACTTCGAGGAGGCCGCGCTCTCCCTCAACAAGATGCCGGTGCCGGCGCTCGACGCCGTCGACATCTCCAACGCCGTCCTCTACCTGGTCTCCGACGACGGCCGCTACGTCACCGGCACCACCCACGTGGTGGACGCCGGCGGCCAGCTCTGACCCCACTGTCCCGAGCCGAGGAGGAACAACCATGGGCATGCTCGACGGCAAGGTCGCCCTCATCACCGGCGGTGCGCGCGGCCAGGGCCGCGCCCACGCCACCACCTGTGCCCGCGAGGGCGCCGACGTGATCCTGGTCGACATCGCCGACCAGATGGAGACCGTCCCCTACGCGATGGCCACCAAGGAGGACCTGGACGAGACCGTGCGCCAGGTCGAGGCCCTCGACCGCCGCGCGCTGGCGGTCACCGCCGACGTCCGCTCGCAGGAGCAGCTCGACGAGGCCGTCGGCCGCGGCCTGGCCGAGTTCGGCCAGATCGACATCCTCATCGCCAACGCCGGCATCTGGACCCAGGGTGCGTTCTGGGAGCTGTCCGAGCAGGCGTGGGACGAGATGATCGGGGTCAACCTCACCGGCGTCTGGAAGTCGGCGAAAGCGGTGGCCCCGCACATGATCGAGCGGCAGACCGGCTCGATCGTCATCACCTCGTCCATCAACGGGCTCGAGCCGGGCATGAACTACGCCCACTACGTCGCCGCCAAGCACGGTCTCGTCGGACTGATGAAGAACATCGCCCTCGAACTCGCACCCCACGGCATCCGCTGCAACTCCGTGCACCCAGGGGCGATCAAGACGCCGATGACCGACCACCAGGGCGCCTGGGACATGTTCGCCGGCCACGAGGGCGGCACCGAGGCCGACATGATCGAGGGCGGCTACTCCTTCCACGCCCTCAAGGGCACCACCTTCATGTCCCCCCAGGTGATCGCCGACACCGCGCTCTACCTGAACTCCGACCTGGCGGCGAAGGTCACCGGCGTGACGATCCCGGTCGACGCCGGCCACATGATCCTGCCCGGCATCAACACCGCACCCGTCAAGTGACGGCCCGGCCCCGTCTCCGCTGCCCCGCTGCGGGCGCTGGAGGCGGGGCCGGCTCACGCGTGCGAGGGCATCGCCTGGAGGGCCTCTGCCGGGAGACGGACCCTCGCGCTCACGGCAGCAAGAACGGGTGCCCGAAGATCCGCGCCATACAGGGCGGGCGCTCGATGCCCCTGTGACCTGGTGTGGAGGTCGCCTTACGGCGCCGATCGCCGCCCGACGCGACTGAACCACCTCGACCGCCGATGCGTGATCCCGTTCACAGGCGATTGCGGAGGCGGCATGCACACGGTTCCACCCGAGACGACGGCCCGCGTCCGCGTGCCGCTCGGCGGCTCTGTGCCGCACCACCGGTGGGCTTCTCGGACTCGCCCGACCAGCGACGCCCTGAGGGCCACGTGGTGAGACAGGACCAACGCGCTCCGTTCCTGGCCGCGCTGCAGCGGGCCAGGGAGGCCGCCTACCCTCCCGGCGAGTACGTGGGTCAGGAGAGCTTCATGCGAGCCGGCGAGATCCGGCAGCTCGCCCGCCGCGCCCGGGTCGGCCCCGGCGTGTCGGTGCTCGACCTGTGTTGCGGGGTGGCCGGTCCGGGCCGGTTGATCACGGCGGAGCTGGGCTGCCGGTATCTCGGCCTGGACTACTCCGCCAGCGTTGTGGAAATCGCCCGGGAACTGGCCGGCCACCTGCCGTGCCGCTTCGAGCAGGCTCACCTCCCACCGCTGCCCGACGGCCGATTCGAGGTCGTGCTCCTCCTGGAGACGATGCTGGCCTTTCCCGACAAGAGGGGCCTCGTGGGCGAGGTGGCTCGGGTGCTGGAGCCGGGCGGGCGCTTCGCCTTCACCCTCGAAGAGGGCCGGCCGCTCACGCCGAGCGAGCGCGCCCGGATGCCCGACGCCGAAACCGTCTGGCTCGTCGAGTTGGCGGACTTGACAGCACTGCTGGACGACGTCGGGTTGACCGTGACCTCGCAGGAGCAGTGCAGTGCGTCCCATCGGGCGACGGCGGCGGCGATGGTGCAGGCGTTGCGCACTGACTCGGCCGGGATCGCCCGCCAGATCGGGACACGGGCGTTGGCCGAGTTGATCATCGCCCATGAGCTGTGGATCGACTGGCTGGGCAGCGGACGGGTGCGCAAGTTCGCGCTGGTGGCCGAGAAACGATGAGCTACGCCTACACGCGCTACCTGGCCGCGAAGAAGAGCGTGGACGACCGGGCGCTCAACCGTCATGTGCTGGCCGAACTGCGCCGCCTGATGCCAGCGGGGAAGCCTCGGGTCCTGGAGATCGGCGCAGGTCTGGGCACGATGGTGGCCCGCCTGCTGGAATGGCGGGTTCTCATCGCCGGGGAGTACACCCTGCTGGACGTCGACCGCCGGCTGTTGCGGGATTCCCGCGCGTGGCTCAGCGAGTGGGCAGCCGCCCGGGACGTGCGCACCGAACCGCTGCCGGACGGGTTGCTCCTGGGCGACCTGCGGGTGCGCCTGGTGGAAGCCGAGCTCGGCGACTACCTCGAGGCCGGGCACGCGGAACCGGCCGAGGTGCTGATCGCCAACGCGTTCCTGGATCTCGTGGACGTGCCGGCCACCCTGCCCGCACTGCTCCGGCTGCTGGTCCCGGGCGGTGTCTACTGGTTCACGATCAACTTCGACGGCGAGAGCATCTTCCAGCCCGACCACCCCCGCGACGACGACATCATGGGGGCCTATCACCGCAGCATGGAGGAGCACGTCCGCTACGGCCGGCAGGCCGGGGAGAGCCGGACGGGTCGCCATCTCTTCCGCCACCTGTGCGCCGCCGGAGCGCCACCGCTGTCCTCGGGTTCGTCCGACTGGGTCGTGCACGCGCGCCCGGACGGCAGCTATCCCGACGGCGAGGCCTACTTCCTGGAGAGCATCCTGCAGACGATCCAGGACGAGCTGGAAGACCGGGTGGGACCCGATGGCCTGGCCGACTGGATGGCGGTCCGCCGCCGCCAGTTGGCCGGCGGCGAGCTGCTGTACATCGCTCATCAGCTCGACTTCGCGGGCCGGTCGCCCGGGTTGTAGAAGGACCCCCGGAAGGACCCCGTCCTCCCCACCCCTCGCACGCTCGGGGCGGGGCCCGGGACGGGGCCGGGCGAACCGGCCGGAGGCCGCGCGGTCGCCGGGTGAACCGAAGCGACCGCAGATCCGTGACTCCGTCAAAGGGACCGACGGGTCGTTACGGAGGCGCCGTGCGCACGGTTCGACTCGCCACGGTCGTCGGCACGCTGACCACGCCCGCCCTGCTCGGAGCCCTGTCCCTGGCTGCCGGTCTCGGCGCTGCCGGCTGGGTCGTCGGACTGGCCGCCGGCTGGGCGGGGACGGTGCTGCTGATCGCCGGCCGGATCTGCAGCGGACAGCCGACGATCCTCCCGGCCGACTGGGTCACCCTGACCCGGGCGCTGCTGAGCGCTGGAGTCGCGGGACTCGTCGCCGACTCCTTCGACCGGCCGCTGCACGTCACCGCCCTTGTCGTCCTCGCGTCCGTGGCGCTCGCCCTCGACACCGTGGACGGGCAGGTGGCGCGACGCACGGGAACCGCCACACCGTTCGGGGCCCGCTTCGACTGCGAGGTCGACGCCTTCCTCATCCTGGTGCTGAGCGTCGTCGTGTCCCGCGACTACGGCGGCTGGGTGCTGGCCATCGGTGCCGCCCGCTACGCGCTGCTGGTCGCGGGGTGGGCGGTCCGGTGGCTGGCCGCACCGCTGCCGCCCCGGTACTGGGGCAAGGTCGTCGCCGCCGTGCAGGGCATCGTCCTCACCGCCGCGGCATCAGGGGTGCTGCCCCGCCCGGTCGGCATGATCGCGGTCGGCGCCGCGCTGGTGCTGCTGGCCGAGTCGTTCGGCCGCAGCATCATCTGGCTGTACCGCACCGGCGCCGGCCCGCGCACCCGCCGGGCACTGCGGCTGGCGACCGCGCTGGCCGCGGCAGCGGTCGTCTGGGCCGTTCTGGTCGCTCCGACCCGTCTCGATCAGCTCACCCCGGCCGCGTTCGCCCGCATCCCGCTGGAAGGGCTGGGCCTGGTCGCGATCGGGCTGCTGCTGCCGCCCCGGCCCAGACGTGTCCTGGCGACGGCGGCCGGAGTCGCGTTGGGCCTGCTCACCATCCTCAAGCTCCTCGACCTGGGCTTCTACGAGCAGCTCGGCCGCCCGTTCAACCCCGTGCTCGACCGTCGCTTCCTCGGCCCCGCGATCGGGGTGGCGCGCGACTCGATCGGCGACGCGACCGCCAACGTCGTCCTCATCCTGGCCGGGCTCGCCCTCGCGCTGGTGGTCGCGGTCGTCATCGGGTCGACGATCCGGGTCAGTAGCATGACCGCCCGGCACCGGCGCCGCTCGGCTCGCGGACTCGCCGTCCTGGGCGTGGTGTGGGCGGTGTGTGCCGCGCTGTCGCTGCAACTCGCCCCGGCAGGCCCGATCGCCTCGACGAGCACCGCCGGGCTGGCCATCGCGCACGGACGGGACGTCGAGGAGGCCGTTCGCGACCAGCAGCGCTTCGAAGCGGCCAGCCGATCCATCGACCCGTCTGCCGGCCTCCCCACCTCGGACCTGCTCGCCGGCCTGCGCGGCAAGGACGTCATCATCGCCTTCATCGAGAGCTACGGGCAGGTCGCTGTGCAGGGCTCCACCGTCGCTCCCGGCGTCGCCGCCGTCCTGCGCAGCGGCACCACCAGGCTGGCCCAGGCCGGACTCGAGACGCGCAGCGCCTTCCTCGACTCCCCCACGTTCGGCGGCTACAGCTGGCTCGCCCACTCGACCCTGCAGTCCGGGCTGTGGATCGACAGTCAACCGCGCTACGACCAGCTGATCGCCAGCGACCGGTTCACCCTCAGCGCCGCCTTCGGCCAGGCAGGCTGGCGCACCGTCAACGTCGCTCCCGCCAACGACCAGCCGTGGCCACCGGGCACGTCCTTCTACCACTACGACCAGCTCTACGACCGGCACAACCTGGGCTACCAGGGCCCGGCATTCAGCTGGGCCCCGATCC
>DATAAV010000218.1:0-6697 GCA_036259935.1 Geodermatophilus sp.
GGTCCCCGACGACGACGCCGTGGCGGCCCAGCTCGCGGGCGCGCATCGCGGTCACGTCGAGCGGGGCGCCGTCCGGCCCGGTGATGCGCACCGTCATCCGCCCGCGGTCGACGGCGACCACCAGGCCGGGCACCGCGTCGGCGTGCGCCGGGCGCAGCCGGGTGCGCGGACGGGAGCCGCGGCGGTTGGGCCGGACGCGAACGTCATCCTCGTCCCAGCGGTCGCGCGGACTCAGGAGCCCGCTCCCACCGGCTCGCCGAGCAGCCCGGCCCAGCGCTCGCGGAAGTCGGGCAGCGTCTTGGTCACCGCCCCCGGATCGGCGACCTCGACGCCGTCCACGGCCAGCCCCAGGACGGCCGCGGCCATGACCATGCGGTGGTCGGCGTAGGAGTCCAGCCGCGCCGGCCGCCGCGGCCCCGGCTCGATCTCCAGCCCGTCGGGCAGCTGCTCGACCCGTGCCCCCACCGCCGTCAGCACCTCGTCGAGGGCCTGCAGCCGGTCGGTCTCGTGCCCGCGCAGGTGGCCGATCCCGGTCAGCCGGGAGGTGCCCTCGGCCAGCGCGCACAGCGCGGCCAGCACCGGGGTCAGCTCGCCCACCTCGCCGAGATCGGCCACCAGCGGCCGGATGGTGCCGGTTCCGGTGACCTGCAGCCCCTCCTCGGTGCGGACGACGTCGGCCCCCATCGCCGCCAGCAACCGGTCCAGCTGCGCCCCGGGCTGGGTCGTGCGCTCCGGCCAGTCGCGCACGGTCACCCGGCCGCCGGTCACCAACGCCGCGGCGAGGAAGGGCGCGGCGTTGGACAGGTCCGGTTCGACGACGCGGTCGCGGGCGGCGATCGGCCCGGGGGAGATCCGCCATCCCCGCTCGGTGCCCTCGATCTCGACGTCGTGCTCCCGCAGCGTGGTCACGGTCATCTCCACGTGCGGCATCGACGGCACCCCGCCGGTCAGCGCGAGGTCGATCCCCTCGTCGAAGCGGGCCGCGGCCAGCAGCAAGCCGGAGACGATCTGCGAGGACTCGCTCGCGTCCACCTCGACCGCCCCGCCACGCACCCGGCCGGTGCCGTGCACGGTGAACGGGGCCCGCCCGCGGCCGCCGTCGTCGATCTCCACGCCGAGGGCCCGCAGCGCCGCCAGCAGCCCGGCGTTGGGCCGCTCGCGCAGCCGCGGGTCGCCGTCCAGCCGCACCGGTCCGGTGGCCAGCGCGGCGACCGGCGGCAGGAAGCGGAGCACCGTGCCGGCCAGCCCGGCATCGACCTCGGCCGGGCCGCGCAGCGGACCCGGGCGGACCTGCCAGTCCCCGCCGTCGTCGTCGATGCCGACGCCCAGCGTCCGCAGCCCGGCGGCCATCAGGTCGGTGTCCCGGGCGCGCAGTGGGCGCACCAACCGGCTCGGGCCGTCGGAGAGCGCGGCCAGGACCAGCGCCCGTGCGGTGATCGACTTCGAGCCGGGAAGGCTCACCACGGCGTCGACCGGCGACGGGCGGTGCGGCGTCGTCCAGACGTCAGTCACGCCGGACATCCTGCCCGGTCCGCGATGCCGCACCGCCCGTGCACGGTCAGCCGCCGGCCGGCTTGGTCGCCTTCTTCGCCGGCAGCACCCGGACCAGCCGCCGGTTGGCGAATTCGAACATGCCCAGCTCGGAGAGCTCGCGGCCGTAGCCGGAGCGCTTGACGCCGCCGAAGGGCAGCTCGGGGGAGGACCCGGACGGCTGGTTGATCCACACCATGCCGGACTCCAGCCGCTCGGCCACGGCCTTCGCCCGGTCGACGTCGCTGCTGTAGACGACGGCGCTGAGCCCGAAGTCGCTGTTGTTGGCCAGCTCGACGGCCTCGTCCTCGTCCCGCACCCGGTGGACGACGGCGACCGGGCCGAACAGCTCCTCGTGGTAGGCGCGCATCTCCGGCGTCACGTCGGCGAGCAGGGTCGGCTCGAAGAAGGCGCCCTCGCGGTCGGGCCGGCCGCCGCCGGCCAGCACGGTGGCACCCTTGTCGATCGCGTCCTTCACCTGGGCGGCGAGGTCCTGGGCGGCGCGCTCGGACGACAGCGGGGCCAGCGTCGTCGCCGGGTCGGCCGGGTCGCCGGGCTCGAAGCCCGCGAACGCCTGCTGCAGCCCGGCGACGAAGTCGTCGTAGATCTGATCGGTGACGATGAACCGCTTGGCGGCGATGCAGGCCTGCCCGGTGTTCTGCATCCGGCCCATCGTCGCGGCCTTCACGGTCCGGCCGAGGTCGTCGGCGTCGAGCACGATGAACGGGTCGTTGCCCCCGAGCTCGAGCACCGACTTCTTCAGGTACTTGCCGGCCAGCTGCGCGACGCTGCTGCCGGCCCGCTCGCTCCCGGTCAGGGTCACGCCCTGGACGTGCCGGTGCGCGATGACCTTCTCCACGTCGGGGATCCGCAGGAAGACGTTGGTGTAGACCCCCTCGGGGGCGCCGGCGTCGAGGAACAATTGCTCGAGGGCGAGCGCGCACTGCGGGTTGTTCTCCGCGTGCTTGAGCAGGATGGCGTTGCCGAGCACCAGGTTCGGCCCGGCCACCCGGACCGCCTGGTAGAGAGGGTAGTTCCACGGCTCGATCGCCAGCAGCACGCCGATCGGCTCGTTGACGACGACGGCCTCGCCCTCACCCATGACGTCGATCGGCCTGGGCTCGAGGAAGCCGGGCCCCTTCTCGGCGTAGTACTTCAGGATGCTGGCGGCCAGCATGACCTCGCCGGCCGCCTCCTTGATCCGCTTGCCCATCTCGCGGGTGATGAGCGCGGCGAAGTCGTCCTTGCGCTCGACCATGAGCTCCGCCGCCCGCCCGACGACGGCGGCGCGCTCCTCGGCCGGACGACGGCGCCACTCCAGGAAGGCCGCGTGGGCCCGCTCCACGACGCCGTCGATCTCGCTGCCGTCGAGGAACGGGAACTCCTTCTCGGTCTTCCCGGTGTAGGGGTTGACCGTGGCGTAGCGGCGCTCCCCGGCGTCGCTGGCGGTCTTGGGGTGCTCGATGTCTGGGCTCTGGGTCGCGGTCACGGAGGTGATCCTCGTCTCTGTGCGGAGGTTTCTCGCATCCGACCCCTACCCGCCGCCGAGACCGTCACGCGCCAGCGACCTGTCGCCCGGCGGCCCTACAGTCGCAGGTGACAGCACGTCCGGGACCCGTCCGGGAGGAATCACCATGTGCGGTCGTTACGCCGCCACCCGCCGTCCCGAGGACCTCGTGGTGGAGTTCGACGCGGTCCCCGCCGAGGGGCAGCAGCCCCTGCGGGCCGACTACAACGTCGCCCCGACCAAGGACGTCTACGTCGTGCGGCACAAGAAGGAGCGCGACGCCGAGGGCAGCCCCACCGGGGCCGGGCACCGGGAGCTGCGTGCCGTGCGCTGGGGCCTGGTGCCGTCCTGGGCCAAGGACCCCGCGGTGGGCAACCGGCTGCTCAACGCCCGGGTCGAGTCGCTGACCGAGAAGCCGGCCTTCCGCTCCGCGGCCCGCTCGCGGCGCTGCCTGGTTCCCGCCGACGGCTGGTACGAGTGGGCCAAGCGGCTGGACTCCCCTGGCAAGCAGCCGTACTTCATCACCCCGCAGGACGGCTCGGTGCTCGCCTTCGCCGGACTGTGGGAGGTGTGGGGCCGCGGTGAGGACCGCCTCTACACCTGCACGGTCGTCACGGCGCCCGCGGTCGGCGCGCTCACCGAGATCCACGAGCGCATGCCGCTGGTCCTGCCGCCGGACCGGTGGGCCGACTGGCTGGATCCCCAGCGGGAGGACGTCGGTGAGCTGGCCGTCCCGCCCCCGCCGGAGTTCGTGGACGCCCTGGAGCTGCGGCCGGTGAGCACCGCGGTCAACAACGTGGCCAACAACGGCCCCGAGCTGGTCGCCCGCGCCGAGTCGGTCAGCGCACCGGCCGACCAGCCGGCGCTGTTCTGAGGTGGCCGCCGCCGAGGAGGCCGCGCCGCCGGCCGACCGCGCCGCTCAGCGTGCGCCCGACCTGCCGACCCGAGCGCTGCCGGACTGGGTGGCCGCCGCGGTCACCTTCCTCTGCTCCGGCGCGGTCCTGGTCCTGGAGATCTCCGGGCTGCGGCTGATCGCGCCCTATGTCGGCATCACCCTGCAGACCAACACCGCCGTCATCGGGTTCGCGCTGGCCGCCATCGCCGTCGGCGCCTGGTCCGGCGGCGCGACGGCCGACCGCACCGATCCCCGCCGGCTGATCGCACCGCTCATGGTCGCCGGCGGCGCGCTGGTGGTCGCGGTCCTGCCGCTGGTGCGCTTCGCCGGCTCCTACTTCACCGGCGCCGACGCCGGCAGCGTGCTGCTGCTGGCCGCGGTCGCCGTCGTCGTGCCCGCGGCGCTGCTGTCGGCGGTCCCTCCGATGGTCGTGAAGCTGCAGCTGGCCAGCCTCGCCGAGACCGGCTCGGTGGTCGGCCGGCTGTCGGGGATCGGCACGCTGGGCGGCATCGCCGCCACGTTCGTCACCGGATTCCTGCTCATCGCGCTGTTCCCGACCAGCGGCATACTCGTCGGCACCGGGCTGGTCACCGTCCTGGCCGGCATCGGGGTCGGGCTGCTGCTGCGCCGGCGGGCGCGCGGCGCCGGCCGGGTGCCCACCGCGCTGCTGCTGCTCGCCGTGGTGGGGGCGCTGCTGGCGGCGGTGGCACCCTCGCCCTGCGAGGAGGAGACCGCCTACCACTGCGCGCGGGTGGTGGCCGATCCGGCCCGGGACACCGGCCGGGTGCTCATGCTGGACACCCTGCGGCACTCCTACGTCGACGTCGCCGACCCCACCCACCTGGAGTTCCAGTACGTGCGGGCGATCGCGGCGGTCACCGACGCCGTCGCGCCGCCGGGGGAGCCGCTGTCGGCGCTGCACCTCGGCGGTGGCGGGCTGACCATCCCGCGCTACCTGGCCGAGGTGCGCCCCGGGACCACGAGCCTGGTGCTCGAGGTGGATCCCGGCGTCGTCGCGATGGACCGCGAGCAGATGGGCCTGGAGACCTCCGAGCAGCTCCAGGTGCGCGTCGTGGATGCCCGCGTCGGGCTGGTCGACGAGCGGCCGGGGGAGCGCGACGTCGTCGTCGGGGACGCCTTCGGCGGGCTGTCGGTGCCCTGGCAGCTGACCACGACCGAGGCCCTGGAACTGGTGGACGCGGCGCTGCGCGACGAGGGCGTGTACGTCGCCAACCTCATCGACCACCCGCCGCTGGACTTCGTGCGGGCCGAACTGGCCACGCTGCAGGCGGTCTTCCCGCACGTGCTGCTGCTCGCCCGGGCGCCGGTGCTGGCCGGGGAGGACGGCGGGAACGTCGTGGTGGCGGCGTCGCGGCAGCCGCTGCCGGTGGAGGAGATCGCGGCCGGACTGCGCGAGCACGGCCTGGCCTGGCAGGTCGCGGAGGGGGAGCAGCTGCGGGCGTTCGTCGGGGACGCCCGGGTGCTGACCGACGACTACGCGCCGGTCGACCAGCTGCTCACGCCCTACGGGGTGCCCGACGCCTGAGCCGGCCCTCCCCGGTCAGCGGCCGATCGGGGCGATCCGGGCGCGGGTGAGCCGGACGAGGTCGGCCGGGGCCAGCTCCACCTGCAGACCGCGCCGGCCGGCGCTGACCAGCACCGTCTCGAACTCCAGGGCGGACTCGTCGACCACGGTCGGCAGCGCCTTGCGCTGGCCCAGCGGGCTGATCCCGCCGAGCACGTAGCCGGTGGTCCGCTCGGCGTCGGCCGGATCGGCCATGGCGGCCTTGCGCCCGCCTGCGGCCGCGGCCAGCGCCTTGAGGTCCAGGCTGCCGCTGACCGGGACGACGGCGACGGTGAGCGCGCCGTCGACCCGGGCCACCAGGGTCTTGAACACCTGACGGGGATCGGCGCCGAGTGCGGCCACCGCGGCCTCGCCGTGCCCCAGGTCGGACGGGTGCTCGGGGTCGTAGGGGTGCAGGGTGTGGACCACGCGCGCCTTCTCCAGCACGCGCACCGCCGGGGTCGCCGCCACGGCGCCGGAGCGTAGCGACGGCGTCCCGGCGGCAGGCGGCACCGACGTAGTGAGGATCTCCGCCGAACCCCCGCGAAGAGCGGGAATCGGCGCCCTTCCGGCTCGGTTGGACAGCCCGTGAGCAGCACCCTGTCCAGCGCCCGCCCTCGGGTCGCGACCCGTCGGCCCCCGGGCCGTCCCGACGCCGCACGGCTAGGATCGACCGACGTGGTGCCCCGCGTCCGGGGCCCGCAGAGAGGACGGTCGGTGCCCGACGAGCCCGCGGACCAGACACCCGACGTGGAGCCGGCGGCGCAGAACGTGCCCGCGCCGGTGGAGACTCCGGAGGCCCGCGACGACGGCAGCCGCGCGCAGCTCGGGGAGACCCGTGCCGAGCGCAACGCCCGGTTCGAGCGCGACGCCCTGCCCTACCTCGACCAGCTCTACCCGGCGGCGCTGCGGATGACCCGCAACCCGGCCGACGCCGAGGACCTGGTCCAGGAGACGTTCGTCAAGGCCTACTCGGCGTTCCACCAGTTCGCCGAGGGCACCAACCTCAAGGCCTGGCTCTACCGGATCCTGACCAACACCTACATCAACAGCTACCGCAAGAAGCAGCGGCAGCCGCAGCAGTACCCCACCGACCAGGTGCAGGACTGGCAGCTCTACGCCGCCGAGGAGCACAGCTCCAGCGGCCTGCGCTCGGCGGAGATCGAGGCGCTGGACCACCTGCCGGACTCCGACATCAAGG
>DATAAV010000219.1:0-4972 GCA_036259935.1 Geodermatophilus sp.
GCGTCCGGGGAGTTCAGTGCAGCAGGTCGTGCAGCACGACGGTCAGGAAGCCGAGCTGCCCCCGGTAGCCCTCCAGCCACTCGCTGCGGTGGGTGCGGGCGGTCTCCAGTGCCTGCTGGACGTCGGCCTTGGCGCGCTCGAGGGAGGCGATGATCTCCGCCTCGGCCGCTTCACGGCCGACCCACTCGGCACCCTCGACCGACTTGCCCGGCTCGAGGTCCTTGTAGGTCTCGAAGAAGTGCTGGATCTCCAGTCGGTCGAACTCGGAGACGTCGCCGATGTCCACCAGGTGGGCCATCCGCGGGTCGGTGGCCGGTACGCAGAGAACCTTGTCGTCGCCGCCCTTCTCGTCGGTCATGCGGAACATGCCGATGGCCCGGCAGGTGATGAGGCACCCGGGGAACGTCGGCTCGTCGAGGAGCACCAGGGCATCGAGCGGGTCGTCGTCCATGCCCAGGGTGTTCTCGATGTACCCGTAGTCGGCCGGGTACCTGGTAGAGGTGAAGAGCATCCGGTCCAAGCGGATGCGTCCGGTGGCGTGGTCCAGCTCGTACTTGTTCCGCTGGCCCTTCGGGATTTCGATCGTCACGTCGAACTGCACGGTCGTAGTGTGGCCCACCGGACCCCGGGCTACTTCCGGAGGTCGTTCCAGGGGGTGGGCACCATCGCGTCGAGCGGATCGACGACCGTCACACCGAGGTACTCCCGCTTCCGCCGTCGGCTGCTGCTCGGCCTCCTCGCCGTCGTCCTCGTGGTGGCCCTGGCCGTCGCGGGGATCGTCGCGCTCCTCGGTGGGGACGGCGGCGACGACGGCGGCGGGGCGGCCGGCGGCGCGCCGGTCGCCGAGGCCGAGCTGCCCGACCTCGGTGCCGCCGACCCCGTCCTGGCCGCGCTCTCCGAGGAGGCGCCGCTCCCCGACGCCGACGTGCTCTCCACCGGACTGGAGCCGCTGCTCGCCTCGCCCGCGCTCGGCCAGGGGGTCGCCGCCCACATCGTGGACGTCGCCACCGGCTCGGTCCTGCTCGAGCAGGACGCCGACGAGCCGGTGACGCCTGCGTCCACGGCCAAGCTGCTCACCGGGGTCGCCGCGCTGACCACCCTGGGCCCCGAGCACACGCTGCAGACCACCGTGGTGGCGGGCGAGACCCCGGGCGAGGTGGTGCTCGTCGGCGGCGGCGACCCCACCCTGTCGCGCACCGCGCCGTCGCTCACCTACCCGGGCGCGCCCACCGTGGCCGACCTCGCCGCCCAGGTGCAGGAGGCGCTGCCGGCGGGCACGACCGTCACCCGCGTCGTCGTCGACACCTCGCTGTTCACCGGGCCGCTGACCGCGAGCGGCTGGGGTCCGGACGACGCGCCGTCCAGCTACGCCGCGCCGGTCACCGCCACCGCCGTGGACGGTGCCCGGGTGCGGCCGGGGGAGAACGCGCGCAGCGGCCAGCCCGGCCTGGACGCCGGCGCCGCCCTGGCCGCGGCCCTGGGCGTGCCCGGGGCGACGATCGTGCTGGGTGAGGCGCCGGCGGGCGCGGAGACCCTGGGCACCGTCGAGTCCGCGCCGGTCGCCCGGCTGGTGGAGCAGTCGCTGTCCCTGTCGGACAACCTGCTCGCCGAGGCGCTGGGCCGGCACGTGGCCCTCGCCCGCGACCTCCCGGCCACGTTCGAGGGTTCCGCCCGGGCGGTCACCGAGGCGCTGGCCGACCTGGGCGTCGACGTCAGCGCCGTGGAACTCTCCGACGCCAGCGGCCTGTCCAGCGCCGACCGCGTCCCCGTCGACGTGCTCACCGCGCTGCTCACCGGCGCCGCGGACGGTTCCCTCGCCGACGCCTCGGCGGTGCTCTCCGGCCTCGCGGTGGCCGGCTACGACGGCACCCTCGCCGACCGCGGGGACGACGACCCGGCCACCGCCCCGGGCGCCGTCCGCGGCAAGACCGGCACGCTGCTCGGGGTGCACGCCCTCGCCGGCACCGTCGTCACCGCCGACGGCCGGCTGCTGGCGTTCGCGATCGTCGCCGACGAGGCCCCGGCCGCCGGCGAGGCCGCCGAGGCCGCGCTGGACGACATCGCCGCCGCGCTGGCCCGCTGCGGATGCCGCTGACCGGCGCACGGGGCGGCGCTGTCCGCGTACCGTGAGGCGATGAGCAGCGCTTCCTCGATGGTCGACTGGGATCTGGCCGGACGCACCGCCCGCCGCCTGGTGGGCCCGGGACCGCAGACCACGCGGGAGGAGGCCGCAGCCGTCGTCGCCGAGCTGCACGAGGCGGCCGCGACCGCCGTGGCCCACGTGGAGGGCCTGACCGGCCTGCGCCCGGTGCCCGACGGCCCCACCCCCCAGGTCGCCGTCGTCGACCGCCCCGGCTGGGTCGACGCCAACACCGCCGGCATGGCGGCACTGCTGGATCCGCTGGTCGACGCGCTGGCCGAGAAGCAGGGCAGCCGGCCGGGCCCGCTGGCCACCGCGATCGGGTCCCGCGCCACCGGCGTCCAGGCCGGCGGCGTCCTGGCCTTCCTGTCCTCCCGCGTGCTCGGGCAGTACGAGGTCTTCGGCAGCGGCGGCCGGCTGCTGCTGGTGGCCCCCAACATCGTCGACGCCGAGCGGCGGATGGGCGTGGACCCCACCGACTTCCGGCTGTGGGTGTGCCTGCACGAGGTGACCCACCAGCTGCAGTTCACCGCCTTCCCGTGGCTGCGCGACCACCTCGAGGGCCAGATCGGCGAGTTCGTCGAGGCCACCGACCTCTCGCCCGAGGTGCTGCGCGAACGGCTCCGCGACGTGCTGCGCAGCGTCGGCGACGCCATCCGCGGCGGGGACGGCGGCGACGACAGCGGGCTGATGGCGCTGATCCAGGACCCGCGCCAGCGCGAGGTCCTCGACCGGGTCACCGCGGTGATGAGCCTCGTTGAGGGGCACGCCGAGTTCGTCATGGACGGCGTCGGCCCCGACGTCGTCCCCTCGGTGCGGACGCTGCGCAAGCGCTTCGCCCAGCGGCGCAAGGGCCGCGGCCCGCTCGACCGCGTGCTGCGCCGGCTGCTCGGGCTGGAGCAGAAGATGAAGCAGTACGCCGACGGCCGGCACTTCGTCGGCGGCGTGGTGGACCTCGTCGGCATGGACGGCTTCAACCGGGTCTGGGACGGCCCGGAGAACCTGCCGCTGATCGACGAGCTGACCGCGCCGGCCCGCTGGGTCGAGCGGGTGCACGGCCGGCCGGCCATCCCCGCCTGACCGGGAGGACGTGCCGGTGGCCGGTCCTTCGCCGGCGGTCGCGCAGGTGCGCAGCGCGGTCCGGCCGGGCCTGACCGCCTCCGCCGTGCCCGTGCTGGTCGCGGTGAGCGGGGGAGCGGACTCCCTCGCCCTGGCCGCCGCCGTCGCCTTCGAGGCGCCGCGCGCCGGCGTCCCGGCCGGCGCGGTGACCGTCGACCACGGCCTGCAGCCCGGCTCCGCCGAGCGCGCCGGGGCCACCGCCGCGCTGGCGGCCGGGCTGGGCCTCGAGCCGGTCCACGTCCTGGCGGTGCGGGTCGGTACCGACGGCGGACCCGAGGCGGCCGCGCGCGCCGCCCGGTACGCCGCGCTGGCCGACCTCGCCGCCCGGTCCGGCGCCCGCGTGGCCCTCGGCCACACCCTCGACGACCAGGCCGAGACGGTGCTGCTGGGGCTCGGGCGGGGTTCGGGGCCGCGGTCGGTGGCCGGCATGGTCGAGCACCGGGTGAGCGAGGGCGTGGCCTGGTGGCGCCCGCTGCTGGGCGTGCGGCGGGCGACCACCCGCGCGGCCTGCGCCGACCAGGGCCTGCCGGTGTGGGAGGACCCCTGGAACAGCGACCCGGCCTACACGCGGGTCCGGCTGCGCACCGAGGTGCTGCCGCTGCTGGAGGAGGTCCTCGGCGGCGGGGTGGCGCCCGCGCTGGCCCGCACCGCCGGGATGCTGCGGGAGGACCTCGACGCGCTCGACGCGCTGGCCGCCGCCGAGCTCTCCCGGCTGGCCGGCGCCGACGGCCTGCCTGCGCGCGAGCTCGCCGCGCTGCCCGCCGCGATCCGCCGCCGGGTGCTGCGCAGCTGGCTGCGCGGCGCGGGGGTCCCCGACCTGCAGGCGGTGCACCTGGCCGCCGTCGACGCGCTGCTGGTCCGGTGGCGGGGGCAGGGCCGGGTGGACCTACCCGGCGGTGCGGGGGTGCTGAGGGTGTCTGGCAGGCTGGTGCTCAGACCCGCCGGTGTCCGGGGCGACGTCCCCGGTCCCGACGCTCCCGACCCGGTGCCCACGACCCGCGAGGAGCTTTCGTGAGCGAGCTTGCGAGCTCACCAGGAGACACAGCAGCGGCCGCGAACGCGGCCGACGAGCGCCAGCGAGGAGGCTGCATGAGCGAGCTCGCGAGCTCGGAGATCGACACCGCCGCCGTGCCCGGGGGCCTGGGCCCCGACCACGGCTACGGCCCCGACATCGACCACGTGCTGCT
Organism: Geodermatophilus sp.; assembly: GCA_036259935.1. Classification (GTDB taxonomy): domain Bacteria; phylum Actinomycetota; class Actinomycetes; order Mycobacteriales; family Geodermatophilaceae; genus Geodermatophilus. The sequence continues at coordinate 4,447 of DATAAV010000219.1, forward strand.
CAGCGAGGAGCAGATCCAGCGGAAGATCGCCGAGCTGACCGCGCAGATCGCGCAGGACTACGCCGGCAAGGAGGTGCTGTTGGTCGGCGTCCTCAAGGGCGCGGTGCTGTTCATGAGCGACTTCGCGCGGGCGCTGCAGCTGCCCACCCAGATGGAGTTCATGGCCGTCTCCTCCTACGGGTCGGCGACGAGCTCCTCCGGCGTGGTGCGGATCCTCAAGGACCTCGACCGCGACATCAGCGGTCGGCACGTGCTGGTGCTCGAGGACATCATCGACTCCGGTCTGACCCTCTCCTGGCTGCTGAAGAACCTGGGCAGCCGCCGGCCGGCGTCGCTGGAGGTCTGCGCGCTGCTGCGCAAACCCGAGGCGGTCAAGGTCGAGGTCCCGGTGCGCTACGTCGGGTTCGACATCCCCAACGAGTTCGTCGTCGGCTACGGCCTCGACTACGCCGAGCGCTACCGGGACCTGCCCTACATCGCCACGCTGCGTCCCGAGGTGTACTCGGCCTGACGACAGCCCCGGGAG
>DATAAV010000220.1:0-9692 GCA_036259935.1 Geodermatophilus sp.
CGGTTCGCACACGTTCACAGCGTTACGGCGGCCATGGCGAGAGGGAAACGCCCGGTCTCATTCCGAACCCGGAAGCTAAGCCTCTCAGCGCCGATGGTACTGCCCCGGCGACGGGGTGGGAGAGTAGGACGCCGCCGGACACTCCCTTCCGAAGGGCCCCAGCACACGCTGCCGGGGCCCTTCGGCATTTCCCGTCACCGACGAAATCCGGTGTGGCCATCGCGCGCCGGCGCCGTCACCTGTCTGTCCCGATCCGCCCGTGCCTGCGAGTGCGAGCCGTGGGCCGCACGAGTGCCGGATTGCGGCGCCTCGGGCACGCTGCCGGCATGGATGTGTCCTTCACCGGGTCGGTCTTCCTCGGCATGAGCGTCGACGGGTTCATCGCCCGCCTCGACGGTGACCCCTCCTGGCTCACCGGCGGCGCGGACGCCGGCGGGGCACCCGACGACGGGCAGGGCGGCGACTTCGGCTTTGCCGAGTTCGTCGTCGGCGTCGACGCGCTCATCATGGGCCGCAGTACCTACGACGTCATCGCGCCGCTGGACGAGTGGCCCTACCAGGGAAAGCCCGTGCACGTGCTCAGCACGACGCTCGAGCCGGGCGCCGATCCACGCATCACGGTGCACGCGTCGTTCGAGGAGGCCGTGGCAGCGCTCGACGCGGCCGGATACCGGCGGGTCTACGTGGACGGCGGACGCACCGTGCACGCCTTCCTCGCCGCCGGGATGATCACCGACCTGACGCTGTCGCGGGTCCCAGTGCTCATCGGCACCGGTCACACTCCCTTCGGCCAGCTGCCGGCCGACGTGCCGCTGGAGCACCAGCGCACCCAGGTCTACCCGAGCGGCATGGTGCAGACGACCTACCGGGTGCGTAGAGCCGAGTGAGCACGGTCAGGGGACCGGTACGCCGACCGGATCTCCGGGCCCATCCCGCGGTCGCCGGTTGCCCCTGCGGTCCCGCGGGCGTATGTCTCCCTCGTGCATCCGGGGACGGCGAAGGAGCAGGTCGCACCCGGAGACGACGACGTCCGGCCGCCGGACGCGTCGGGCGTCGACACGAGCCTCGTCGTCCGTGCCCGGCGGGTGGTGCTGCCCGACGGGGAGCGGACCGCCGCCGTCCACACCGCGGGTGGCCGGATCACCGCGATCACCGACTTCGACGACGTCCCCACCGGAGCGGTCACCCTCGCCGACGACGAGGTGCTGCTCCCCGGGCTGGTGGACAGCCACGTGCACGTCAACGAGCCCGGCCGCACCGAGTGGGAGGGCTTCGCGACGGCGACCCGGGCCGCCGCCGCCGGCGGGATCACCACGATCGTCGACATGCCCCTCAACTCCATCCCACCGACGACGACGGTGGAGGCCCTCCAGATCAAGCGGGAGGTGGCCGAGGGGCGGGTCGCCGTCGACGTCGCGTTCTGGGGCGGGGCGGTGCCGGGCAACCTCGGCCGACTGCGGCCGCTGCACGAGGCCGGCGTGGTCGGGTTCAAGTGCTTCCTCCTCGACTCCGGCGTCCCGGAGTTCCCACCGCTGGAGGACGCCGGGCTGCGGGCCGCGCTGGCCGAGCTGAAGACCTTCGACGGGCTGCTCATCGCGCACGCGGAGGACGCCGAGGTCGTCGCCACCGCCCCTGAGCCGCGCGGCCCCAGCTACACGGCCTTCCTCGCCTCCCGGCCGCCCGCGGCGGAGGAGTCGGCGATCGGCCGGCTGGTGGCCGCGGCGCAGGACACGGGCGCGCGGGTGCACGTGGTGCACCTGGCCGACGCGGGGGCGCTGCCGTTGCTGCGCCGGGCACGGGCCGAAGGAGTGCGGATCACCGTCGAGACGTGCCCGCACTACCTGACCTTCGCGGCGGAGGAGGTGCCCGACGGGGCGACGTCCTTCAAGTGCTGCCCGCCGATCCGGGAGCGGGCGCACCGCGAGGGGCTGTGGGCCGGGCTCGCGGCCGGCGAGATCGACCTGGTGGTCAGCGACCACTCGCCGTGCACCCCTGCGCTCAAGCGGCTCGACGTCGGCGACTTCGGCCTTGCCTGGGGCGGGATCGCGTCGCTGCAGGTGGCCCTGCCGGCGGTGTGGACCGGCGCCCGGGCCCGGGGGATCGGGCTGGCACAGGTGGCGCGCTGGATGGCCGAGGCGCCGGCGCGGCTGGCCGGACTGCCGGGCAAGGGGGCCATCGCGGTCGGGAGGGACGCCGACCTCGTCGCGTTCGCGCCCGATGAGCGTTTCACCGTCGCGGGCCTGCACCACCGCAACCCGGTCACCCCGTACGCAGGACGGGAGCTGACCGGCGTGGTTCGGCGGACGTGGCTGCGCGGCGAGCTCGCCGACGGCGCTCCCCGCGGGCGCCTGCTCAGCCGCGGAGACGCCTGACCGCCGGCCGCTGCTCGCCCTCCTCCCGCGAACAGGCCGTCGTCGTGGATCCTGCCCGGTGACCGAGGACGATCCCCGCCGTCGTACCCCTGCACCGGACCCCGAGGAGCCCGATGACCGACTTCGCGCGCCTGCCCGACCTCGCCGGCCGCCTCCTTGGCGGCGCGGTGGTCGCCGCCAACGACGAGTTCTTCGCGGCCAAGGAGAACCTGGTGCTGCCGCACCCGGCGGTCCCCCGGTCGGAGTTCGGGCACCGGGGCAAGGAGTACGACGGCTGGGAGACCCGCAGGCGGCGCTCGCCGGGGCACGACTGGGCCATCGTGCGGCTCGGCGCACCCGGGATCGTGGCCGGCGTCGTCGTCGACACCGCGCACTTCACCGGCAACTACCCGCCGCGGGCGTCGGTGGAGGCGGCCGCGGTGGAGGGTCATCCGTCCGTCGCCGAGCTGGCGCGGGCCGACTGGCAGCCGCTGCTGCCGCTGTCCGACCTCGCCGGGGACACCGCCAACGCCTTCCCCGTCACCTCCGACCGGCGGGCCACCCACGTGCGGCTGGCCATCCATCCCGACGGCGGGGTGGCGCGGCTGCGGGTGCACGGCACCGTCGTCCCCGATCCGCGCCTGCTCGACGCCGGCCCGTTCGACCTCGCCGCCCTGGAGAACGGCGGCCAGGTCACCGCGGTGAGCGACGAGTTCTACGGCCGCCCGGCGCAGCTGATCGCACCCGGCCTGGCGAGCTCCATGGGGGAGGGCTGGGAGACCGCGCGCCGCCGCGACGCCGGCCACGACTGGGTGGAGGTGTCCCTGGCCTGCGAGGGCGTGGTGACCCTGGCCGAGCTGGACACGACCTGGTTCCTCGGCAATGCACCGGGCACGGCGTCGCTGACCGGCGCCGGTCCGGACGGCGAGGTGGAACTGCTGCCGCGCACCCGGCTGCAGCCCGACACCCGGCACCGGTTCGTCGTGGACGGCGCCCCCGGAGTGCAGCGGGTGCGGCTGGACGTGTTCCCGGACGGCGGCATGGCGCGGCTGCGCCTGTGGGGCCGGCCGACCGCGGCCGGCCGGGCGGCGCTGGGCCGGCGCTGGTTCGACGCGCTGCCCGACGTCCCGGCCCTGGAGGTGCTCGGCGCGATCGGGGTGCCCCCGGCCGTCGCCGGCCCGCTGGTCGGCAGCCGGCCGCTGCCCGAGGACCTGCCGCCCCTGGTCGCCCGGCTGGTGCTCGGCCGTTGACACCGCTGACCCCGACGGCGTCCCACGGCTAGGGTCGGGTCCCCACGCCCGGACGATCTCGCCGAGGAGTCGTCGTGTCCCGTGCCGGCCGCCGCCTGCTGTTCCTGTTGTCCGCGCCGGTGCTCGGCGTCGGCCTGGCGGCCTGCGGCAACGTGGTTCCCGCCGACGACGTCGCCACCGCGGCGGAGGACTCCCTCGAGGAGCAGGTGGGCATCCGCCCCGACGTGACCTGCCCCGACGACCTCGAGGCCGAGGTCGGCGCGCAGACGCGCTGCACGCTCACCGTGGCGGGCGAGCCGGACGAGTACGGCCTGACGGTCACCGTGACCGCCGTCGAGGACGGCGACACGAAGTTCGACGTCGTGGTGGACGATCAACCGCTCGGTTGAGCGGAACCACCGGTTCCGGCGGGCAGGATGCAGGCGTGGAGACCCCCGCGCGCGCCGACCTGCTGGTCACCGACGCCGACCTCGTCGCCACCGTCGACGACGACCGGCGGGAGATCGCCGGCGGCTGGGTGGCAGTCACCGACGGCGTGGTCAGCGGCGTCGGGGCGCCCGGGGACCCGGTGCCCGAGGCGGTGCGGCGGATCGACGCCCGCGGCTGCCTGGTCACGCCCGGGCTGGTCAACACCCACCACCACCTGTACCAGAACCTGACCCGCTCGTTCGCGCCCGCGCTGGCCGGCGGGCTGTTCGAGTGGCTGGTGACCCTCTATCCGCGGTGGGCCCTCCTGGACGAGGAGGCGGCGTTCGTCAGCGCCTTCGTCGGGCTCACCGAGCTGGCGCTGTCGGGCTGCACCACCTCCACCGACCACCTGTACGTCCACCCGCGCGGCGGCGGGGACCTGATCTCGGCCGAGATCGCCGCAGCCCGCGAGCTGGGCGTGCGCTTCCACCCGACCCGGGGCTCGATGTCGCTGTCGGTCAAGGACGGCGGCCTGCCGCCGGACTCGGTGGTCCAGGACGACGACGAGATCCTCGCCGACTCCGAGCGCCTGGTGCAGGCCCACCACGACCGCTCGCCGGGCGCGATGACCCGGGTCGCGCTCGCTCCCTGCTCTCCGTTCAGCGTCTCGCCGGCCCTGATGACACGGACCGCCGAGCTGGCCGAGCGGCTCGACGTCCGGCTGCACACCCATCTGTGCGAGACGCGGGACGAGGACGCCTTCTGCCTGCAGCGCTTCGGCCGCCGTCCGGTCGAGTACCTGGCCGACGTCGGCTGGATGAGCGAGCGGGTCTGGCTGGCGCACGTGGTCTGGCCCTCGGCGGTCGAGGTGATCCGGCTGGGCTCGGCGCGGGTGGGGGCGGCGCACTGCCCGTCGTCCAACATGATCCTGGGCAGCGGCCTGGCGCCGGCCGCCGAGCTGCGCGCCGCCGGGGTGCCGGTCGGCCTGGGCGTGGACGGCTCGGCCTCGGCGGACTCCGCGTCGCTGTGGCTGGAGGCGCGGACGGCGATGCTGCAGGGCAAGCTGCGCGGCGGCGCGGGGGCGATGTCGGCGCGCGATGCGCTGGAGATGGTCACCCGGGGCGGTGCGGCCTGCCTGGGCCGGGCCGGGGAGATCGGGCAGCTGACGGTGGGCGCCTGCGGGGACCTCGCGGTGTGGCCGCTGGACGGGGTCCGGTTCGCCGGGGCGCTGTCGGACCCGGTGGAGGCGTGGCTGCGCTGCGGCCCGGTTTCGGTGCGGCACACCGTCGTCGGCGGCCGGCTCGTGGTCGAGGACGGCGTTCCGACGCACCCCGGGCTCGACGAGCAGCTCGCCGCCCACCGCCGCATCTCCTCGCGCCTCCAGGCCCCCCTCTAGCGCCCGAGGCCCGCTGCAGGGGCCCACCGCGAGCGTGCGAGCGGTGGGGGCCAGCGGGTCCTTCTAAAGGGCGGCGGCGAGGGCGTCGAGGTCGTCGACGGTCGCGTCGAGGTGCGGAGAGATCCGCAGCACCGGCCCGGTCATCTCGCCGGGCGCCCGCTCGGGGCCGATCGCGCTGGTCAGGATCCCGTGCTCGGTGAGCAGCCGGGCCCGGGTGGCGACGACGTCGACGCCGTCCGGCGGGCGCAGCGTGGTGGTGGCCGTCGGCTCGTCCACCGGCTCCACCACCCGCCAGCCGGAGACGCCGTCGAGCAGCTCGCGGGCGGTCCGGCCGATCGAGGCCAGCCGCTCGCGCACTCGCACGGGCCCGGCCGCGACGTGCTCGCCGACCGCCAGCACCAGCCCCACCCGCCCGGCCACGTGCGCCTCGCCGGACTCGAAGGCACGCATCGGCGGCACGTCCTCCGGCTCGGGCAGCACCGGGGTCAGCTCGGCGGCCAGCGCCGGGCGGACGCAGAGCATCCCCACCCCGCGGGGGCCGGCCAGCCACTTGCGCGACGTGCCGTAGACGACGTCCGCCCCGACGTCGGTGTCGGCGTGCCCCAGCGACTGCGCCGCGTCCAGCACCAGCGGCACGCCCGCCGCCCGGCACAGCGCGGCGATCTCCGCGGCCGGCTGGACGACGCCGCGGTGGCTGGGCACGTGCGTGAGGTGCACGAACCGCGGCGGTGCGGCGGCCAGCATCCGGGCGACGCCGTCGACGTCGGCGCGGCCCACGCCGTCGACCGGCAGGGGCACCGGCCGCAGCCCTACGGCCCGCAGCTGGGCCACGTTGGGCGCGTACTCCCCGGGCAGGCAGGCCACCGTCTGCCCGGCCGGCAGCCGCCAGCCGGTCAGCAGGGCGACCAGCGCGGCCTGCGCGGACTCGACGAACGCGACGTCGGCCGCGGCCATCCCCACCAGTCCCCCGAGCACGGAGCGCCCCTGCTGGAGCAGGTGGTCGGCGGCCGCCTCGGCCACGTAGCCGCCCAGCTCGGCCTCGTGGCGGGCGTGGTGCGCCACGGCTTCCAGCACCCGGTGGCTCTGCCGGCTGCAGGCGGCGCTGTCCAGGTGGTGCCCCGCGGGCCGCGGCCGGGCGGCGCGCCAGGAGGCGCCGAGTTCCTCGTGGGCGAGAGCGGAGCGGAGCGCGGTCACGGGGACAGACGCTAGTTGCGCCCGCCCGCTCAGCTGTCGAGGACGCCGCGGGCCACCGAGACCCCCGAGTGGGTGGGATCGCCGTCCAGCGGCTCGACCGAGACGTCGACCACCGGGTACGCCCCGAGGTCGAGGCCCGGTGGCAGCTCGAGCCGGCCCTCGCCGCCCTGGATGACGCCGACCGACACCATCTGCTGCGCGCCGGGCTCGAGCAGCCACACCTCGTAGTAGGCGTCCTCGAGCGTCTGGGCACTCAGCTCGACGTCGAGCACGCGGCTGCCGTCGCCCCGCTCCACCACCGCGGCGCGGCCGGAGGCGCTGCTGCCCTCGAGCGGGTCGAGCTCCGTGGTGGCGACGGCGGTGCCGTCGTCGCTGCGGCTCCCGAGCGCGACCGCGCCGGCACCGATGCCCGCGCCGACGACCAGCGCGGCCGCGGCGGCCGACAGCAGCCGGGAGCGGCGCGGTCGCAGCTCCCGGACCTGCGCGCCGGGCTCCGGTTCCTCCCGGGCCGGGGCGGCCTCGGGGGCCGATCCGGCGACGGCCTCCGGCCGCGGTGCGGCGGAGACCCCGGTGGCCGCGGCGATCGCATCCCACACCCGCGGCGGCGGGGCCACCGGCGGGCCGGGCGCGGCCAGCTGCGGCACCGCGAGGACGTCCACGCTGCGCTGCAGGGAGCGCACCTCCGCTCGGCACTCGGCGCAGCCGGCCAGGTGGACGGCGTCGGACTCCGGCAGCGGCTCGCGGAGAGCGGCGAGCGCCAGCTGCTCAGGCGTGCAGTGCGGCACCGTCCACCTCCAACCGGGTCCGGAGGCGCTCGAGCGTGCGCCGGATGTGGCTCTTGACCGTGCCCAGGGGCAGGCCGGTCCGGGCGGCGATCTGCGCGTGGGTGAGGTCCTCGAAGAACGCCAGCTCGATGATGCCGCGCTGCGGCTGCCCCAGGCGCTCCAGCTCGCCCAGGAGCAGCACCCGGTCGGCGACCGCGGCGTCCAGGGTGGGGCCGCCGGCCGGGGTGACCTGCGCGTCGGCGGCGGCGGCCTCGGCGCTCCGGCGCTGCCGGTCGCGGCGGGCCCAGGTGTCGGCGATCTTGTGCCGGCACACGCCGACCAGCCAGGCCGGCAGCGGACCCTGGTCGGGGCGGAAGCCGGCCCGGCCGGTCCACGCGGAGACGAACACCTGCTGGGTGACGTCCTCGGCGTCCGGGCCGGGGCCGAACGCCCGCACCGCCATGCCGTGCACCTGGCCGGCCCAGCGCTCGTAGGCCCAGGCGAGGGCCTGCTCGTCGCCCGCGGCGAACCGGCGGCCCACCTCGTCGTCGTCCGGCTCGGGGCGGCCCCCGCGCAGCGGCCCGACGTCGGACGTCACCTGCCGAACCCTAGGCCGCCCCGGGCGCGGGCGCTCGAGCGCTCTGATCACCGGACCGGCTCCGCCACGACGACGACGTTGTCGCGGTAGCTGCCGGACTCGGGCACGAACGGGCCCCCGCAGGTGACCAGGACCAGCCGCGGCGGGCCGTCGCGGCGGAACAGCGCGTCCTGCGGCAACGCCCGTTTCTCGATCAGCTCGCGGGAGACGATCCGCCAGCGGCCGGCGGTCCCGGTGGAGTCGGTGACCAGCACCTCGTCGCCCACGGCGGCCCGGCGCAGCGGGGCCAGCACGCCCAGGCCCTGCTCGCGGTCGTCGACGTGCCCGGCGAGCACCGCCGACCCACCGCCGCCGGGCACGGGCCCGAAGCGGTACCAGCCCACCCGGTCCACGTCGGCCGGCAGCTCCATCCGCCCCTCGGGGTCGACGCCGACCGGGTCGACCGGGGCGCTCACGCCCAGCGCCGGGACGCTGACCAGGACGGGGACCGGCACGGTCCCGCTCGACGGTGGCGCGGCGTCCCGGGTGGTGACGGACGGCGGGGTGCCGGGCGCAGGTGTCGCCGTCCCGCGGCCCGCCGTCGGGGCCGCGAGCACCTGCTCCGCCGACGGGCCCGCTGCCGCCGGCGGCCGGGTGAGCACCCAGGTGGCCGGGACGCCGACCGCGAGCGCCAGGCCCAGCACCGCTCCGGCGGCAGCGGATCGCACGGCCGGGTCAGCCGCGGCCGGTCGCCAGCCGGCGCCCGGCCAGCCCGGCGGCGGTCAGCCCGACGAGGGACAGCGCCACGACCGGCATGGGCAGCGCGTCGTCGTCGACCAGGCCGCCGGTGCCACCCGGGACGCCGGACGGAGCGGAGTGCGAGCCGCTCAGCGTCTGGACGGCCAACTGGAAGCCGGCGTCCTGCGATCCCCACGCGTAGACGACCGTCGTCGCGCCCTCGGTCAGCGACAGGTCGGCCGGGCCGATCGCCACGGTCTCGGTGCCGGCGAGGGCCACGTCAGCGTTCACGGGTCCGGCGGGCACGGTGAGGGCGGCCTCGCGGGGGTTGGCCAGGGCGGGGGCGACCACCGTGCCGCCGGCGCGGACGTCGACGGCGGGCGCGGCGGCGGTGTGCCGGACGACGACCCGGGCCTGCCCGGCGGGCACCGCGGAGGTGTCGTTGACGAACGGCGTGAGCACCGGGGTGCCGCTCTCGGTCAGGTGGGCGACCACGGTGGCGTTCGCGCCGGCGGGTACCGGGACGTCCTCGGCCGCGGCCGAGGGCTGGGTGGCGGCCGGGTCGGAGCCGGCCGGGTAGACGGCCAGGTCGTAGGAGCCGGCGGGCAGCTGCACGGGGTCGGTGAGCGTGCCCGGCTGGAAGTCGGCCAGCAGCTCCTGGCCGTTGGCGTAGACGTCGACCGGGGTGTTCGGCACTCCGTGCAGGATCGAGACGGTGGCGGTTCCGGTGTGGTTGTCGGCCAGCGCGGGCGAGGCGCCGAGGACGAGCAGGGTGCCGGTGGCGCCGGCGAGCCCGAGGGTCCGGGTCCTGGTCACGGGGGGGTCCTTCCGGTGAGGGGTGCCTGTCACCCCGCTCTTCCGCGCCTGCCGCGGCCCCGGATGCAGCCGGACGCAGGAACCGGTGCCGCCGACCCCGGACCGACCGGAGCGCCCACCGGACGGTCGTGCTCTGCCCACCCTGGCGGGCAGAGCACGAGGAACAGGGGACGAGGGGGTCTGGGCACGCTCGTGCTC
>DATAAV010000221.1:0-2530 GCA_036259935.1 Geodermatophilus sp.
ACCGAATCGCCCGGCCCGAGCTCGGGCCCGACAAGGTGATCGCCCGCCGCGCGGCGCTCGAGCTGGCCGCGGGGCAGACGGTGGCCCTCGGCTTCGGCGTCTCGGCGCTCATCCCCCGGGTGCTGCTCGAGGAAGGGCAGCACGGTCGGGTGACCTTCTGCATCGAGCAGGGGGCCGTCGGCGGGGTGCCGGCGATCGACTTCCAGTTCGGCTGCAGCCTCAACCCGTCGGCGATCGTCGACTCGCCGTTCCAGTTCGACTTCTTCAACGGCGGGGGCTTCGACGTCGCCTTCCTCTCCTTCTTGCAATACGACGCCGACGGGAACGTCAACGTCAGCCTGCTCCCGTCGCGCCCCCACGTGACGGCCGGCATCGGCGGCTTCATGGACATCACGGCCAACGCCCGGCGACTCGTCTTCTCCGGCTACTATCGCGCCGGCGGACTGAAGCTCGCGACTCGTGACGGCCGTCTGGAGATTCTGGAGGAGGGGGCTCACGCCAAGCTGGTCCGGGCCGCGGACCAGATCACGTTCAGCGGTCGCCGGGCCCGCGAGCGGGGCGCCGACGTGACGCTGATCACCGAGCGGGGCGTCTTCGAGCAGCAGGATGACGGTTTGACGCTCGTCGAGGTGGCGCCGGGGATCGATCCCGAGCGCGACGTGGTCCGGCTGGCCGAGCTGCCGATTCGGATCAGCCCGGACCTCAAGCCGATGGACGGGCGACTGTTCCGGCCCGAGCCGATCGGCCTGCGGCTGGGGGAGGACGGTGACAAGGGTGTGACTCACTTCCGTAGTTCTGGTGGGCTGACGCTCAAGCGGCGGCCCGGCGGGTGGTACGCGGGTGGGCCGTGACCGGGCGCACCATGATGGGGCGCCGGGAGCGGAGGCGGGCGCGCAGCGCGAGCAGGGCCCGCCCGCCCTCGTCGGACCAGCGCATGCCGGCGCGCTTCATCCGCCGCTGGACGAGGTGATCGGCGGCGGACTCGATGCCCCCGCTCCCCAGGGGCAGGCCGTCGAGCCGCAGCGTCGGGTAGGCCATCCGCTCGGCGTTCTTGGTGAAGTAGCCGCGCTCGACCCGCACCACCTCGGCGGCCTCGGCCGAGGGCGCCGTGAGGCCGCGGAGGGCCGCCAGGACCGGCTCGACCCCCTGCGCGAGCAGCTCGCCCTTGCGGGCCGCGGCCCAGGCCGCCGCGCTCGCCCCCTCCCCGAACGCGGCCTTGGCCGCCGTGTGCAGGTGCTGGTAGGCATGGTAGGCGTCGACCACCTCGACCCGGACGTCGAACCGCTCGTCGGCCACGGCCCAGATCCAGGGCGCCCCGTCCCCCAGGATCGCCGCCGCCCGCAGCCGGGCCAGGCCGCGCCCGGTGACCGCGCCTTCCCACCGGTCGATCTCCAGCGCCCCCCGCCGCGCCGCCTCGGCCGCCAGCCGCGCCCCGAACGGCCCGGCCGGCTCGCGCGCCGCCACATAGCTCGGGGCCCGGAGTGTCCCGTCCTCCCAGCCGGCCACCAGCCCGAGCTTGACCTCGTGCCAGCCGTCCAGGAAGGGCACCATCGCCCCGTCCACCTGGGCCACCAGCAGCCCGGGGGCCGACGCCACGGACTCGGCCGGCTCCCGGGTCCGTTCCACCTGCGCGGTCGTCGCGTCCTCGGCCGCGGCCAGCGCCGCCCCGATCCGCTCGGTGTGCCGCCGGATGGTTTCCGCCCCCAGCTCCAGCCCGGTCAGCCCGGCCAGCACCTCGGCGGCTTCGCGGAACGGGGTGACCGCCCCCAGCCGCGCCACCCACTCGACCAGCCCGGCGCTCAGCCGCGCCCGGGCCGGCACGTCCAGCACGGTCTCGACCGCGCTCCAGCCGTGCCCGCAGGCCGCGCAGTGGTACCAGGGCCGCGCCAGGTCGAGGGTGCCGCAGATGGTCTGGACCTGCCGCCGCTGCGCGTGGTGCGGCTTCGCCTTCCGTCCGCAGCGGCGGCACGCTTGCGGCGCCCGCCGCAGCCGCACGTCCAGCTCGCTCGTGGCCACCTCGACCACCGCCCGCAGCAGGAGCGGGAGGATCCGACGCACCCGCTCCAGCACCGCCGTCTCATGCGCCGCCAACGTCCGGTCGCGGCCCTCCACGCACCAATCGGCCAGGTCTGCGGCCAAGGCGGTCACGGCTGCTACGATCTGCTCGGGCGGAGTGCGGGCCATCGTGCTCCTCCTCACGGCCGCCGGGCGGAGCGACGCCCGGTGGCCTTTGTTCTGGCCGCGCACGATATCTCACCTGACCAGGACTAGAGAAACGAGGCACACCCGGTTTGACAGGCAGGATGGCGTGGGGCATAGTGGCGATTGGCCGTGAGGAGTCGCGCCAATGGGTGCCCAGGTCCCGGATCCGTCGGTGCAATCGGACGAGGCCCTGCAGCGGAGGCTCGGGGAGGAGGATCAGGAGCTCGCCCGACTGCGTCAGCACCTGGCCGAGGCGCGGCAGCGCGAGGCGGAGCTGCTGGACCAGCAGACCGCGACGGCCGAGATCCTGCGGGCGATCGCCTCCGCG
>DATAAV010000222.1:0-9112 GCA_036259935.1 Geodermatophilus sp.
ACCGTGCAGCGGCCGCTGCAGCTGGGCGCGGCCATCGCCGGGGCCGGGGAGGACGTCGCGGCGGCCTACACCGCGATCGGCCTGCCCCTGGGCGAGGCGTTCCAGCTGCGCGACGACGTCCTCGGCGTGTTCGGCGACCCCGCGGTCACCGGCAAGTCGGCCGACGACGACCTGCGCGAGGGCAAGCAGACGCTGCTCATCGCCCTGGCCGAGGAGGCCGCCGATGACGCCGGGCGGCGTCTGCTGGCCGACAGCCTCGGCAACCCGGAGGCCGACGAGAAGCAGTTCGACGCCCTGCGCCGGCTGATCGAGACGACCGGCGCCCGCGCCCGCGTGGAGGAGCGGATCGCCGAGCGGACCGCGCTCGCCCGGGCGGCCATCGCGGCCGCGCCCCTGGCCCCCGATGCCCGCGCCGCCCTTGACGCCCTCGCGCTCGCGGCCACCTCGCGCACCGCCTGATGGTCCGCACCGTCCCGGGGCCGACCGACCGCGTCGTCGTCGTCGGCGCCGGGCTGGCCGGGCTGTCGGCAGCGCTGCGGCTGCGCGGCGCCGGCCGGGAGGTCACCGTCGTCGAGCGCGGCGGCGGACCGGGCGGGCGCGCCGGCCGGGTGGAGCGAGCCGGCTACGCCCTCGACACCGGCCCGTCGGTGTTCACCGCCCCCGAGCTGGTCGCCGACACCCTGGCCGCGGTCGGCGAGAAGCTCGAGGACCGGCTGACCCTCGTGCCCCTGGAGACGACCTACCGGGCGCGGTTCGCCGACGGCTCGCACCTGGACGTGCACGCCGACCCCGACGCGTTCGCCGCGGAGGTCGAGCGGCTGTGCGGGCCGGCCGAGGCCGCGGCGCTGCGCCGCTACCTCGCCGACCTGGCCGCGCTCTACCGGCTGCAGCTGTCGACCTTCATCGACCGCAACCTCGACACCCCGCTGGACCTGCTCGGCCCCGAGCTCGTCGAGCTGATCCGCCGCGGGGGCTTCGGCCGGCTGTCGCGGCACGTCGAGCGCGCGTTCGCCGACGAGCGGCTGCGCCGGCTGTTCAGCTTTCAGGCCCTCTACGCCGGGGTGAGCCCGTACCGGGCGATCGCCGCCTACGCCGTCATCGCCCAGCTCGACATCGGCGCCGGCGTCTGGCACCCCGTCGGCGGCATCGCCGCGGTGCCGCGGGCGCTGGCCGCGGCCGCTGCCGACGCCGGGGTCGGGTTCCGCTACGGCACGGCCGTCGCCGCGCTGCAGACGTCCGGACGACGGGTCACCGGCGTGCTGCTGGACGACGGCGAGCGGCTGCCGGCCGACGCCGTCGTCGTCACCGCCGACGCACCGCACCGGCTGGTGCCGGGGCTGCGCGGTCCGCGGCGGCCGGTCCACTCCCCCAGCTGCGTGGCCCTGCACCTGGGCGTGCGCGCGGAGCTGCCCGGGCAGGCCCACCACACGATCAGCTTCGGCGCGGCGTGGGAGGGAGTCTTCGCCGAGCTCACCGCGAGCGGCCGGCGCCTCGGCGGGGGTCCCGGGGCTCGGCGGGGAAGGATCATGAGCGACCCCAGCCTGCTGGTGAGCATGCCGTCGGCCACGGATCGGAGCCTCGCTCCGGAGGGCGGTCAGGTGCTCAGCGTGGTCGCCCCGACGCCGAACCTGGACCCGCGCAGCGGCGGCAACCCGCAGCTGGACTGGGCGCGGCTGGCCCCCCGCTACCGCGACGAGGTGCTCGGCACCCTGGAGGCGCGGGGCTGGACCGGCCTGAGCGGCGCGGTCGAGGTGGAGGAGATGGCCACGCCGCGGGACTGGGCGGCGCAGGGCATGGCCGCCGGCACCCCGTTCGCGCTGGCGCACACCTTCGGCCAGACCGGGCCGTTCCGCCCGCCGACGCTGCCGCGGTCGGGTCCGGAGAACGTCGTGCTCGCCGGCTCCTCGGTGCAGCCGGGGGTGGGCGTGCCGATGGTCGTCATCAGCGGGCGGCTGGCCGCCGAGCGGATCACCGGCCCGGTGCGCCGGTGAGCGACCTGGACCAGCCGCGCGCCGGGGCCGCGCGGCGCGAGCTCGACGCCGCCTACGCGCACTGCGCCGCGATCGCCGCCCGGCACGGCAAGAGCTACCACCTGGCCACCCGGCTGCTGACCGCCGACCGCCGGCCCGCGATCCACGCGCTCTACGCCGCCGCCCGCACCGCCGATGACCTGGTCGACCACCCCGGCGCCGACCCCGCCGGCGACCTCGCCGACTGGTCCCGGGCGGTGCTCGCCGACCTGGACGCCGGCTGGTCGGACGACCCCGTGCGCCTGGCGCTGGTGGACACCTACCGCCGCCACGCCATCCCCGTCGAGCACCTCGTCGACTTCCTCGCCGCGATGACCAGCGACCTGGAGGTCACCGACTACGCCGACATGGACGCCCTCGACCGCTACATGTGGGGCTCGGCGGCGGTCATCGGCCTGCAGGTGCTGCCGGTGCTCGGCACCGCGCCCGGTGTGGCCCGCGAGGAGGCCGCGCCGCACGCGATCGCGCTGGGCGAGGCGTTTCAGCTGACCAACTTCCTGCGCGACGTCGGCGAGGACGTCGACCGCGGCCGCGTCTACCTGCCCGCCGACCTCATGGCCGCGCACGGGGTCACCCGGGAGCAGTTGGCCGCGCGGCGCCACGACGGCAACTTCCGCGCGCTGATGCGGGAGATGGTGGCGATCGTGCGGCGCCGCTACGACGACGCCGCGCCCGGCACGCCCCTGCTCGCCCCGGAGTCGCGCGACTGCGTGCGCGCGGCCACCGCCCTGTACGGCGGCATCCTCGAGGAGATCGAGAAGGCCGACTACCGGGTGCTCGACCGGCGGGTGCGGGTGTCCCGGCCGCGTCGCCTGGCGGTGTTCGCCCGCCGGTTGACCGCCGCCCAGCTGGCCAGGGTGAGGGTGACCATCGCGAAGCCGAACAGCAGGTCCTCGACCGGCGCGTAGGCGATCCGCGGCCCCCAGATGACCTCCGGGTCGTAGGTGACGACGTCCAGGCCGGTGAGGACGCCGTTCATCAGCAGCTGGAAGCCGACGACGATCGCGTAGGCGACCCAGAACACCCGGCGGGTCACCATCCGGGTGCGGTAGACGGCCAGGTCCACGACGAGGACGGCGACCACGGCGGCCACCGCCAGGGCGGAGTAGGTCACGACGCGTCGGCCTCCTCGGGGGGATAACCCGCGTCCCAGCCGGTCACCCTCCGCACCGCCTCCAGCGCGAGCACCGCGCACACCGGGACGACGAGGAAGAACAGCACCTCCTCGACCGGGATGCCGCCCGGCAGCCGGAGGCCGAGGGTCCGCTCGGCGCTGTAGTCCCAGTGCCCCTGGGCGATCGCGTACAGGACCCAGACGACGAACACGACGAACTCCGGCACGATCGCCAGCAGCAGCCGCCGCCAGCGCGCGTACACCCGCACGCGCAGGACCAGCTCGAGCGGCGCGGTGACCACCAGGCACCCCGCGAGCAGCCCGAGGTAGGTCAGCTGCACCACGCCCCGCCCCCGCCCGCCCCCGTCAGAAGGCCAGGGCCTGGGCCCGGCGGGTGACCTCGGTGTGCCGGTCGCTGCGCAACGCCTCCACCGGCGTGCCGGGCAGCGACTCGTCGGCGCGGAACAGCCACTCGAAGACCTCTTCGTCGCTGAACCCGCCGTCCTTGAGCACGGTGATCAGCCCGGGGAGGTGCTTGAGGATCGCTCCGTCCTGGAAGAAGTCGGTCGGGATCCTGCTGTTGCCGCTGCCCGGGACGGCGATCAGCTTGCGCTCGCGCAGCAGCTGGCGGACCCGGTTGGTCGAGACCCCCAGGACCTCGGCGACCTCCGCGGGGGTGAGCGTCTCCATGAGGTGCGAGCCTATGGCGCACCGACCGGAGGAGATCGGTCGGCGTCACACCCACGATCCCCCTCCGCTCGGGCGCCGGTAGCATCTGCGCGGGGCCGTGACTGGCGCATCGAGGTGGGAACAACCACCGGGGAGCGGCTCGCACGTCCCCGCCGGGCGCCTGGGCACTCTTCCGTCGACATCCGCGTAGGAGCCCACCCATGACCGACGTGACCGCCCCCTTCGACGCCGCCACCGCCTCGGCGGCCTACCGCAGCGCCCTGCAGGTCATCGGCGCGGTCGAACCCCGGGTCGCCGACGCGATCGGCGCCGAGCTGGCCGACCAGCGCGGCTCGCTGAAGCTGATCGCCAGCGAGAACTACGCCAGCCCCGCCGTGCTGCTGGCCATGGGCAACTGGTTCAGCGACAAGTACGCCGAGGGAACCGTCGGTCACCGCTTCTACGCCGGCTGCCAGAACGTCGACACCGTCGAGGCGCTCGCCGCCGAGCACGCCCGCGAGCTGTTCGGCGCCCCGTACGCCTACGTCCAGCCGCACTCGGGCATCGACGCCAACCTCGTCGCCTTCTGGGCGGTGCTCGCCCAGCGGGTGGAGGCCCCGGCGCTGGCGGAGGCCGGCGTGCGGCACGTCAACGAGCTCACCGACTCCGACTGGGCGACGCTGCGCCGCGCGCTGGGCGACCAGCGGATGCTCGGCATGTCGCTGGACGCCGGTGGCCACCTCACCCACGGCTTCCGGCCCAACATCAGCGGCAAGATGTTCGAGCAGTCCTCCTATGGCACCGACCCGGAGACCGGGCTGCTGGACTACGCCGCCGTCCGCGCGCGGGCCAGGGAGTTCCGCCCGCTGATCCTCATGGCCGGCTACTCGGCCTACCCGCGCCGCGTGGACTTCGCCGCGATGCGCGACATCGCCGACGAGGTGGGCGCCACCCTCGTCGTCGACATGGCGCACTTCGCCGGCCTGGTCGCCGGCAAGGTGTTCACCGGCGACTTCGACCCGATCCCGCACGCCCACGTGGTCACCACCACCACGCACAAGTCGCTGCGCGGCCCGCGCGGGGGCATGGTGCTGGCCCAGCCGGAGTTCGCCGACGCCGTCGACCGCGGCTGCCCGATGGTGCTCGGCGGGCCGCTGCCGCACGTCATGGCGGCCAAGGCCGTCGCGCTGGCCGAGGCCCGGCAGCCGGCCTTCGCCGGCTATGCCCGGGCTGTGGTCGACAACGCCGCCGCGCTCGCCGAGGGCCTGACCCGCCGCGGCGCGCGGCTGGTCACCGGCGGCACCGACAACCACCTGGTGCTGCTCGACGTGTCCGGCTTCGGGCTGACCGGGCGGCAGGCGGAGTCGGCGCTGCTCGACGCCGGCATCGTCACCAACCGCAACGCGATCCCGGCCGACCCGAACGGCGCCTGGTACACCTCCGGCGTCCGGCTGGGCACCCCGGCGCTCACCACCCGCGGGTTCGGCGCCCTCGAGTTCGACCGCACTTCGGAGCTGATCGTCGACGTGCTGAGCGCCACCTCCCCCGCGGCCACCCGCGACGGCGGCGTCTCCAAGGCCAAGTACACGATCGACGACGGCCTGGCCGACAAGACCCGCGCCGCCGCCGCCGAGCTGCTCGCCGCCCACCCGCTCTACCCCGGACTCGACCTGGGCTGAGCCCTGTTCCCGTGGCGGGTGGGACGGGAGGGTGACCGGTGCCGCCGGGCCCGCGTGTGCGCCCTGCGCTGGGCATTTCCGCTCCTACACTCGACCGGGTGGACACCGCCGTGACCGACCCCGTGGTCGGCCTCGTTCTCGAGGGGCGCTACCGCCTCGAGGAGCGGTTGGCCCGCGGCGGCATGGCCACCGTCTACGCCGCCACCGATCTGCGGCTGCACCGCCCGGTCGCGGTCAAGGTCATGGCCGAGCACCTGGCGCACGACCCGGCGTTCGTCGACCGGTTCACCCGGGAGGCGCGGGCCGCGGCGATGCTCAGCCACCCCAACGTCGTCTCGGTCAGCGACCAGGGCAGCGACCAGGGCCTGGTGTTCCTCGTCATGGAGCTGGTCCGCGGGCGCACCCTGCGTGACCTGCTGCAGGCCCGCGGCCGGCTGACCGTCGCCGAGGCCTTCGCCGTCCTGGAGCCGGTGCTGGCCGGGCTGACCGCCGCGCACCGGGCCGGGATCGTGCACCGCGACATCAAGCCGGAGAACGTGCTCATCGGCATCGAGGGTGTGGTGAAGGTCGCCGACTTCGGGCTGGCCCGCGCCGTCGCCGGCACCGGGCAGACCAGCCACACCGGCGGCGTGCTCATCGGCACGGTCGCCTACCTCTCCCCCGAGCAGCTCGAGCGCGGCCGCGCCGACGCCCGCAGCGACGTCTACGCCGCCGGGATCGTGCTGTTCGAGATGCTCACCGGACACCCGCCCTACGGCGGCGACACCCCGCTGGCGGTGGCCTACCAGCACGTGCACCACGACGTTCCCGCGCCGTCGGAGGAGGTGCCGGGCATCCCGTGGGAGGTCGACGAGCTCGTCGCCCGCACCACCCGCCGCGACCCCGCCGTCCGCCCGCTGGACGCCGGGGCCTTCCTCGCCGATCTCAGGGACGTGCGCACCGACTGCGGCATCGGCGTGGTGCCGGTGCCCACCGGCCGCAGCAGCGCGGGCCCGGGCACGCTGCGGCCCACCAACCGGCCGCCCCAGCCGCGGCACCCCAGCGAGCCCGGGGAGCCCGGCACCGAGGTGCTCGGCGGCGCCCGGCCGCGCGGCGGGCGCACCAGCATGCTGCCCGGCATGGGTCCCGGCCCCACGACCGACGTCGGCGGCCGCCGGCCCGGGCTGGAGCGGCCCCGCCCCGGCGTTCCCGAGCACATCCGCCGCCGCCGCGCCCGGTTGGCGGTGGCGATCGTGCTGCTGCTCGCGATCACCGTGGGCGCGATCGGCTGGTGGCTCGGCTCCGGCCGCTGGACGGTGGTCCCCTCGCTGTCGGGCAAGGACCGCGACACCGCGGTGGGCCTGCTGCAGGAGGCCGGGCTGGACCCGATCTGCTGCGAGGAGGAGTTCAGCGAGGACGTCCCCGAGGGCGTCGTCCTCTCCGCCGACCCCGACGGCGGGGAGGCGATCCGCGGCACCGACGTCCGGCTGACCGTGTCCAAGGGCCCCGAGCGGTTCGTGGTGGACGCCGGGCTGGTCGGCCGGCCGCAGGACGAGGTGCTCGCCGCGCTGGCCGAGTCGGTCCCGGTCGTGGTCGACGTCGTGCAGGACTACGACAACGAGATCCCCGTCGGCCACGTGACCGGCTTCGACCCCGAGGCCGGCGCCGAACTGCGCCGCGACCAGCCGCTCACGGTGTACGTCAGCCGCGGGCACGAGCCGGTGGCGGTCCCCGACGTCGTCGGCCTCTCGCCGGAGGCGGCCACCACGAACCTGGAGAACCTCGGCTTCACCGTGGAGCGCAGCGAAGGCCGCAGCGCGGCCGTCGACGTCGGCGAGGTCATGGCGGTCACCCCGGCCGCCGGAGAGACGGTCGCCTACAACAGCACGGTCACCATCCAGGTGTCGGTCGGCCTGCCGCAGGTGAGCGTGCCCGACGTGACCGGCAAGGGCGAGGCCGAGGCGAGGTCGCTGCTGGAGGCCGCCGGGCTGCGCGTGGAGACCCAGACCTTCATCGCCGGGGACCGCGTGTACCGGCAGAGCCCCGGCGCCGGCGAGACCGTCGACCAGGGCAGCACCGTCACCATCCTGCTGAGCATCGGATAGGTCAATTCGTGCACATCTCCGCCGAGGTGCCGCCGATCGGCGCGCACATCCAGATCAAGGGCGGCCTGGCCAAGGGTGGGCTTGCGTACACCGACGCCGTGGGCGCCCGGGCGGTGCAGGTCTTCGTGGGCAACCCGCGCGGCTGGAGGCTGACGGCGGGTGACCCGAAGCAGGACGCCGCCTTCACCGCCGGCTGCGCCGAGCGCGGCGTGCCCTCGTTCATCCACACCCCGTTCCTGGTCAACGTCGGCTCCCCCACCGAGGCGACCGTGGAGCAGTCGATCGCCTCGATCGCCCACAACCTGGCCCGCGGCGCGCAGCTGGGCTGCCGGGGCGTGGTGGTGCACGCCGGGTCCGCGGTCGGCGAGGACCGCTACGAGGCCGCGCTGCGCCAGCTGCACGAGCGGCTGCTCCCGGTGCTCGACGCGCTGCCGGACGAGGGCCCGCGGCTGCTGGTGGAGCCGACCGCCGGCGGCGGGAAGTCGCTCGCGGCCACCGTCGAGGACCTCGGGCCGTACCTGGACGCACTGGAGCGGCACCCGCTCGTCGGCGTCTGCTTCGACACCTGCCACGCCTGGGCGGCCGGCCACGACCTGTCCGTCCCCGGCGGGATGACGGCGACCCTCGACGCCCTGGAGGCTACCGTGGGCCCCGGCCGGCTCGGCCTCGTGCACGCCAACGACTCCCTCGACGAGTGCGGCTCCAAGCGCGACCGGCACACGACGATCGGCGCGGGCACGATCGGCGGCGGCGCCTACGGAACCGGCCCGTTCGCGGAGCTGCTGGCCCATCCGTCGATGGCCGGGGTGCCGGTCGTCGTCGAGACCCCGAGCGAGGACGACGGCCACGCCAGGGACATCGCCCTGCTCTGCGCCCTGCGCGATTGCACGCCGGTGCAGGACGCCGCCTGATCCGTCCCGTGGGGGGGTGGACGGACTGGTGATCGCGCACACATCCGGCGCCCGAGGATGGGCACACTGCCTGTTGGCTCTTCGGTAAGGCTCCGCTAAGTTAGGGACACCTCACTTCCCGAGTCCCTCGGAGCGCCTCGTGTACGTCTGCATCTGCTTCGCCGTCAGCGAGAGCCAGTTGGCCGACGTCATCAGCGATGGCGCCCGCACCGAGGAGGAGGTCGGCGACGCCTGCGGCGCGGGCACCGGCTGCGGCAACTGCCTGGACCGGATCTGCGACCGCCTGCGCGTCGCCGACCCGCTGCACGGCCTGGAGATCAACGCGCCCGCGGCCTGAGCCCGCGCTCCAACTGCCGGGCGGCTAGCCTCGGGCCAGGCCGGATCCGAGGAGGACCCCATGCAGGGTGACGCGCGGGTGATCGAACTGCTCAACGAGCAGCTCACCAGCGAGCTGACCGCCATCAACCAGTACTTCCTGCACGCCAAGATGCAGGAGAACTGGGGCTACACGAAGCTCGCCGGACACACCCGCGCAGAGTCCATCGAGGAGATGACCCACGCCGAGAAGCTCACCGACCGGATCCTGTTCCTCGAGGGGCTGCCCAACTACCAGCGGCTGCTTGCC
>DATAAV010000223.1:0-16734 GCA_036259935.1 Geodermatophilus sp.
TCGGCGCCGGCGGGCAGTTCGGTCACGTCCTCGGGGACGACGACGAGGCAGTTGGCCCGCGCCAGGTGGGCGACCAGGTGCGACCCCGGCCCGCCCACCTGCGAGACCCGGCCCCCGTCGTAGCGGCCCCGGAGGAACTGGCGCCTCCCGGCCGGCGAGCGCAGCGGCGCGGTCAGCGTGGCCGGGGCGTGCAGCCGCTCCGGGGCGGCGTGGCCCAGCGCGCGGCGCAGCGCCGGCCGGACGAAGACCTCGAAGGAGACGAACGCGCTCACCGGGTTGCCGGGCAGGGTGACCACCGGGACGCCGTCCACGGTGCCGGCTCCCTGCGGCCCGCCCGGCTGCATCGCGACCTTGACGAACTCCACCGTGCCCAGCGCGCGGAAGGCGTCCTTGACCACCTCGTAGGCGCCGGCGCTGACCCCGCCACTGGTGACCAGCAGGTCGGCGGTCGCCAGTGCGGCCCGCACCGTGGCCAGGAACTGCTCGACGTCGTCGGGCACGAAGTGCAGCCGGCGTGGGACGCCGCCGGCGTCCTCCACCGCCGCGGCCAGCAGCAGCGAGTTGGACTCGTAGATCTGCCCCGGCAGCAGCGGCCGGCCGGGGGTGACCAGCTCGCTGCCGGTCGACAGCACCAGGACCCGCGGCCGACGGCGCACGGTCAGGCGGGTGGCGCCCACGGCGGCGGCCACGCCCAGCTGCGCGGCGCCCAGCGGCGCCCCGGCGGAGAGCACCACCGCGCCGGCGGCGACGTCCTCACCGGCGGCGCGCAGGTGGGTGCCGGCCGGGGGGGTGCCCCGGATCTCGACCACCTCGGTCCCGGCGTCGGTCAGCTCCACGGGGACGATGACGTCGGCGCCGGGCGGCAGCGGGGCGCCGGTCATGATCCGGTGCACGGTGCCCGGGCGCAGCGGGACGACGTCGGTGCGGCCGGCCGGGATGTCCTCGGCCACCGGCAGCCGCACCGGCGCCTCGTCGCTGGCCGCGGACACCTCGGCCCACCGGGCGGCGTAGCCGTCCATCGCCGAGTTGTCGAAGGCGGGCAGCGGCACCGCGGCCACGAGGTCCCGGGCCAGCACCCGTCCGTGTGCCTCCGCCAGGGGCACGTCCTCCTCGGGCAGCCGCGACAGCAGCGCGGCGACCACCGCCTGGTGTTCCTCGACCGTGCGCACGGGGCACATCCTGGCCGATCGGCTCCCCGGCGACCGGGGCGCCCGGGCAGGCGGCTGGAAGGGGGGCAGCGCATGGCCGATGTCGTGGTGCTGGGGCAGGTGGGCCGCGACCTGGTGCTGAGGGTCCCCGCGCTGCCCGATGCCGGGGGCTCGACCCCCGTGGCCGAGCGCCGGGAGGTGCTCGGCGGCAAGGGCGCCAACCAGGCCGTCGCCCTGGCCCAGCTCGGCGTCCCGGTGGCACTGGTCGGGGTGGTCGGTGACGACCGGCCCGGGACCGAGGTCCGCGCGCAGGCGGCCGCCGACGGGATCGACGTCACCGCCGTGGTACACCGCCGGGGCGCGGCGACCGCGCTGCTGGTCGATCTCGTGGAGGACGGCGGCCGGCGCCGCCTGCTGGAGGACGTACCGGCCGGCGTCCTGCTCACCCCGGACGACGTCGCCGCGGCGGCCGACCAGGTGGCCGCGGCCCAGGCGGTCAGCCTGCAGCTGCAGCAGCCGGGGGCGGCGGTGCGCGCGGCCCTGGAGATGGTGGCCGACGGCGTCGTCGTGGTCGCCGACGGGGCTCCCGCCGACGACGCCACGCGGGCGGCGGTGCTGGCCCGCGCCGACGTCGTCCGCGCCGACACCGCCGAGGCCGCCCTGCTGGTCGGCCAGGAGCTCGCCGGCGCCGAGGAGGCGCGGGAGGCCGCCGCCGAGCTGCTGACGGCCGGGCCGCGGCTGGTGGTCCTGGGCGTCGGCGAGGAGGGCGACGTGGTCGCCTGGCGCGCCGGGCCGACACCGGGCGTCGCCGCCGAGGAGATCGAGGCTGATCCGCGCTGGGCCGACGGCGACGTCGTCGTGCCGCTGCTCGGGCCCCCGCCGGTCGACCCCACCGGCGCGGGGGACGCCTACGTCGCCGCGCTGACCGCCGCGCTGCTGGGCCGCGCCGGGCCCGAGGACGCCGCCTGGGTGGCGGCCGCGGCCGCGGCGCTGACCGTGGCCCGGCCGGGTGGGCGCCCGGCGCTGAGCCCGCAGGCGCTGCACGACGTCGTCGGTGCCCACAGGCGGAGGTGACGGGCGGCCGTTAGGGTCGGGCTCCGGTCCGCGGGAATGGGAGGGCGCATGGCCGAGTACGAGCGGATGCTGGCGGCCAACGAGCAGTGGGCGCGGCAGTTCCCCGGCGAGCTGCCGGTGCGACCGGCCCGCGGCGTCGCCGTCGTGGCCTGCATGGACTCCCGGATGCCGCTGTTCCCGCTGCTCGGTCTCGAGGTGGGCGACGCGCACATCATCCGCAACGCCGGCGGGGTGGTCACCGAGGACACCATCCGCTCCCTCACCATCTCCCAGCACCTGCTCGGCACCCGCGAGATCGTGCTGGTGCACCACACCGACTGCGGGCTGCAGAAGACCGACGACACCTCCTTCGCCGACCTCGTCGAGCAGGCGACCGGGCACCGGCCCCCGTGGCCGGCGCGGGCGTTCACCGACGTCGACGAGGACGTCCGCGAGTCCATCCGGTTGCTGCGCGCCAGCCCCTACCTGCTCTCCCGCGACATCTGCGGCACCGTCTACGACGTCTCGACCGGCCGGCTCTACCGGGTGGACGACCCCGGGGGTGCGTGACCCGGCCCGATCGGACCCCTACGCTCTGCGCCCGTGACGAGGGCGCGGGGCGGTCGGTCGGTGGTGGGCATGCTGGTCGGGCTGCTGCTCGCCGGGTGCACGAGCACGGTCACCGGCACGGCGAGCCCGGCGGACCCGGCGCCGACGACCGCGCCGACCGAGTCCGGCGCGCCGACCGAACCGCCGGCCGACGTCACCCCGCCGCCCCCGCGCGGCGTGGGCACGGTGCTGGAGTCCCACCGCATCGCCGGGGCGACGGCGCTGATCCCGCCGCTGTTCGCCGACCGCACCGACACCTGCTACCCGAGCGGCCCCTTCACCGGCGCCGCCGACGTGGAGTTCGGCTACTTCCCCGAGGGCACCGCCGCCCACGTCCTGGACCGGTGGGGCTTCGTGGCCGGCTGGGGGCAGTGCGGCCAGACCCCGGACGGCGGGCAGGTGACGCTCGCGCTGGCCGTGGAGCTCTCCGATCCGGACTCGGCCGTGCGGGCCGCCGAGGAACTCGCCGCCGAGCAGGCGGTCAACGGTTTCGAGCCGGCCGAGGTGCCCGGCGTCGACGCCCCCGCGCTGCTGCTGGCCGACGGCGGCCTGGATGCGGTGCAGGTGTTCGTGCCGGTCGGACGGATGCTGGCCTACGGCTACCACGAGGCGCCGGCCGGCGAGGGGATCGAGGGCGCGGGCCGGCTCATGGCCGAGCAGGTGCGGCTGCTGCAGGCCTTCACCCCCACGCCGCAGGCCGAGGTGCCGGCGCTGCCCGCCGACCCGCTGGGCCTGGCGCCCGTCACCCTGGACCCGCCGGGGGCCTTCGACGACTGGTCCGGCCCCTACGACCTCGAGGGGTACCTGCGGCTGGCGATCGACCCGGGCCGCGAGCGGGAGCTGCTGAGCGCCAACGGCTTCCGCGGCTTCTACACCAAGCAGTCCCAGGAGGGCGACCAGTACTTCGCGGTGGCGCTGTACGCCTTTCCGTCGGTGACCGAGACCAACCGGGTCTACGAAGCCTTCGCCGAGCTGGAGGCGGCCGCCTTCGGCGGCACGGCGTTCGAGCTCCCGGCGATCCCCGAGGCGCCCTGCTTCTGGTTCGACGCCGGCGACGGCACCTTCTACCAGCGCTGCTACGTCGGCTTCCGCACCTACCTGGCCAGCGTCGACGTCGGCGGGCTGGCCGCGCCCAACGACGTGAGCCGGATGAACGAGCTGCTGCCCGCGCAGCGGGACCTGATCGACGGCTGACCGGCGTCCGGCGGGGCGCCGTCGTCGGGCTGGTATCGTGACCGGCTGGTGCGCGGCCGCCGGCTGGTGCGCGCGCGCTGCACCGTCTCCCGTGTTCGGTGAGGCGATCCCACCAGCCATCCCGACGACGACGGAGGACACGAGCGCCGTGCGCACGTACACCCCCAAGCCCGGCGAGGTCAGCCGGACCTGGCACGTCATCGACGCCACCGACGTGGTGCTCGGTCGACTGGCCAGCCAGACCGCGATCCTGCTCCGCGGCAAGCACAAGCCCCAGTACGCCCCGCACGTCGACGTCGGCGACTTCGTCGTC
The DNA here is from genome assembly GCA_036259935.1 of Geodermatophilus sp. GTDB lineage: Bacteria > Actinomycetota > Actinomycetes > Mycobacteriales > Geodermatophilaceae > Geodermatophilus. Next base: position 4,318 of record DATAAV010000223.1, read on the forward strand.
ATCGTCAACGCGGGCAAGGTGGCCCTGACCGGGTCCAAGCGCGAGGAGAAGACCGCCTACCGGCACTCCGGGCACCCGGGCGGCCTCAAGCGCATCAACGTGGGCGACCAGCTGCGCACCCACCCCGACCGCGTCATCGAGCGCGCCGTCAAGGGCATGCTGCCGCACAACAGCCTCGGCCGGCAGATGCTCAAGAAGCTGAAGGTGTACGCCGGGCCGGAGCACCCGCACGCCGCGCAGCAGCCCCAGCCCTACGAGATCAAGCAGGTGGCTCAGTGACCGAGCTTGCGAGGGCACCGAAGAGCACAGCACCGTCGGTCACGACGCCGACGAGCGCCAGCGAGGAGAGCAAGTGACCAGCGCACTGACCGTGACCGACGCCGAGGGGCGTCCCGTGCAGACCGTCGGCCGGCGCAAGGAGGCCGTCGTCCGCGTGCGGCTGCTGCCCGGCACCGGCCAGTTCCGGCTCAACGGCCGCACCCTCGAGGAGTACTTCCCGAACAAGGTGCACCAGCAGCTCATCCGTGAGCCGTTCGTGACCCTCGACAAGGCCGAGCAGTACGACGTCGTCGGCATCCTCAAGGGCGGCGGCGTCACCGGGCAGGCCGGCGCGCTGCGCCTGGCGATCGCCCGCGCCCTCATCGAGGTCGAGGCCGAGGACCGCCCGGCCCTCAAGAAGGCCGGGTTCCTCACCCGTGACGCGCGGGTCAAGGAGCGCAAGAAGTACGGCCTGAAGAAGGCCCGCAAGGCGCCGCAGTACTCGAAGCGCTGACCGGTACGCCCGTGGGTCGCCTCTTCGGGACCGACGGCGTCCGGGGTCGGGCCAACGCCGACCTCACGCCGGAGTTGGCCCTCTCGGTGGCACGTGCTGCCGCCGGTGTGCTCGCCGACCGCGGCGGGACCTCGCGTCCCGTCGCGGTCGTCGGCCGTGACCCCCGCGCCAGCGGGGAGATGCTCGAGGCCGCCGTCGTGGCAGGCCTCGCCAGCGCCGGTGCCGAGGTGCTGCGGGCCGGCGTCCTGCCGACGCCGGCCGTCGCCCACCTCACCGCGCAGACCGGCGCCGACCTCGGCGTGATGATCTCCGCCAGCCACAACCCGATGCCGGACAACGGCATCAAGCTGTTCAGCCGCGGCGGGCACAAGCTGCCCGACGCGGTCGAGGCGGCCATCGAGCACACCGTCCTCGCCGGGGACGCCGCCGGACCCCGGCCCACCGGCGCCGACGTCGGCCGGGTGCGCGACCTGCCCCGCGCCGCCGAGGACTACATCGAGCACCTGCTGACCACGGTGCCGCGGCCGCTGGACGGGCTGACCCTCGTCGTCGACTGCGCGCACGGCTCCGCCGCCACCTGCGCTCCGGAGGTCTACCGCCGGGCCGGCGCGACCGTGCACGTCATCGGCGGCGAGCCCGACGGCTGGAACATCAACGACGGCATCGGCTCCACGCACCTCGAACCCCTGATCGAGGCGGTCCGGGCCCGCGGCGCCGACCTGGGCATCGCCCACGACGGCGACGCCGACCGCTGCCTGGCCGTCACCGCCGAGGGCACCCCCGTCGACGGCGACGCGATCCTCGCCGTCTGTGCGCTGGCACTGCAGGAGCACGGCGCGCTCAAGGACGACACCGTCGTCGCGACCGTGATGAGCAACCTCGGCTTCCACCACACGATGCGCGACGCCGGCATCGCCGTGCACACCACCGCCGTCGGCGACCGCTACGTCCTGGAGGCGCTGCGGGCCCGCGGGCTCAGCCTCGGCGGCGAGCAGAGCGGGCACCTGGTGTTCCTCGACCACGCCACCACCGGGGACGGCCTGCTCACCGGGCTGGCCGTGCTGTCCCGGATGCGGGAGACCGGGGCGTCGCTGACCGAGCTGGCCTCCGTGGTCCACCGGCTGCCGCAGATCCTGGTCAACGTGCCGGTGCGCGACCGCCTGGCCGTGGTCGAGAGCGACGAGGTCGCCGCCGCGGTCAACGCCGTGGAGGAGGAGCTCGGCGAGAACGGCCGGGTCCTGCTGCGCCCCTCGGGCACCGAGCAGCTGGTCCGGGTCATGGTGGAGGCCCCGAGCCAGGAGCAGGCCGACGCGATCGCCGCCCGGTTGGCCGACGTGGTTGCCTCCTGCGGGTGACGCGCCGCGGGTGAGGCGCGCCTCTCGTCCCGAATTGGACGGATCGGTCCCTCTCCGCCGGTACCCTCGGTGAAATGTGCGGCATCGTGGGTTACGTCGGTCCGCAGAACGCTCTGGACGTCGTCCTGGAGGGTCTGCGCCGGCTGGAGTACCGCGGCTACGACTCCGCCGGGGTCGCCGTCCTCGCTGACGGCCGGATGGCCACGGCGAAGAAGGCCGGGAAGCTGGCCAACCTGGAGAAGGTCCTCGCCGACCACCCGCTCCCCGAGGCGACACTGGGCACCGGCCACACCCGGTGGGCGACCCACGGCGGGCCCACCGACCGCAACGCCCACCCGCACCTGTCCGCCGACGGCAAGGTGGCGGTGATCCACAACGGGATCATCGAGAACTTCGCCGCGCTGCGCGCCGAGTGCGAGGCCGCCGGCGTGGAGTTCGCCTCGGAGACCGACACCGAGGTCGTCGCCCACCTGCTGGCGGCCGTGTACGAGCGGCTGCCGGAGGCTCCCGAGCGGCTGGCCGAGGCGATGCGCGCGGTCAGCCGGCGGCTGGAGGGCGCGTTCACGCTGGTCGCCTCGCACGCCGACGAGCCCGACACCCTCGTCGCGTCGCGGCGCAACAGCCCGCTGGTCGTCGGGGTCGGGGACGGGGAGTACTTCCTCGGCTCCGACGTCGCGGCGTTCATCGCGCACACCCGCGAGGCCCTGGAGCTCGGGCAGGACCAGGTCGTCGAGATCCACCGCGAGCGCGGGGTCACCGTCACCGACTTCGCCGGCGCGCCGGCGGAGCCCAAGGCCTACTCCGTCGACTGGGACGCCGAGGCCGCCGAGAAGGGCGGCCACGACTGGTTCATGCTCAAGGAGATCGCCGAGCAGCCGCAGGCGGTCGCCGACACCCTGCTCGGCCGGCTGGGCGACGAGGGCGAGCTCGTGCTCGACGAGGTGCGCCTCTCCGACCAGGAGCTGCGCGACATCGACAAGGTCTTCGTCGTCTCCTGCGGGACCTCATACCACGCGGGGCTGATCGCCAAGTACGCCATCGAGCACTGGACCCGCATCCCCGTCGAGGTCGAGGGGGCCAGCGAGTTCCGCTACCGCGACCCGGTCCTCGACCGCTCCACGCTGGTGGTGGTGATCAGCCAGTCGGGCGAGACGATGGACACCCTGATGGCGCTGCGGCACGCCAAGGACCAGAAGGCCCGCGTGCTGGCGATCTGCAACGTCAACGGCTCGACCATCCCGCGCGAGTCCGACGCGGTGCTCTACACCCACGCCGGGCCCGAGGTCGCCGTCGCCTCCACCAAGAGCTTCCTGGCGCAGATCGTCGCCTGCTACCTGGTCGGGCTGTTCCTGGCGCAGGTCCGGGGCATCAAGTACGCCGACGAGGTCGCCGCGATCGTGGACGAGCTGCGCCGGCTGCCCGAGGCCGTGGAGAAGGTGCTCACCCAGATGGAGCCGGTCCGCGACCTCGGCCGCTCGCTGGCCGACGCCAACACGATCCTCTTCCTCGGCCGGCACGTGGGCTTCCCGGTGGCGCTGGAGGGGGCGCTCAAGCTCAAGGAGTTGGCCTACATCCACGCCGAGGGCTTCGCGGCCGGCGAGCTCAAGCACGGGCCGATCGCGGTCATCGACCAGGGCACCCCCGTGGTCATCGTCGCCCCGTCGCCGCGTGGCAGGAGCGTGCTGCACGGCAAGGTGGTCTCCAACATCCAGGAGGTCCGGGCCCGCGGGGCGCGCACCATCGTGATCGCCGAGGAGGGCGACGAGGACGTCGTCCCCTACGCCGACCACATCATCCGGGTGCCGCGTATTCCCACCCTGCTCGCCCCGGTGGTCACCACCGTGCCGCTGCAGGTCCTCGCCTGCGAGATCGCCGCCACCCGCGGCCTGGACGTCGACCAGCCGCGCAACCTGGCCAAGTCCGTCACCGTCGAGTAGTAGAAGGACCCCGCGTCCCCCCTTCCCTCGCAAGCTCGGGCGGGGCCCTGACGCGGGGCCGTTCCAGAACGTCACCACGCTCGGCGCGACCCCTGACGGGCGGCCGTTCCAGCGCTGGCTTGGCAGACTGACCCGGTGATCATCGGGGTCGGGATCGACGTGGTACCGGTGGACCGCTTCGCCGAGTCCCTCAACCGCACGCCGGGTCTGCGGGACCGGCTGTTCACCGCCGAAGAGCAGAAGACCCCGTCCGGGGCGCAGCGCACCGGTGAGTCGCTGGCCGCGCGGTTCGCCGCCAAGGAGGCGCTGGCCAAGGCCCTCGGCGCGCCGGGGGACCTGCACTGGCACGACGCCGAGGTGACCGTCGGCGAGCACGGCCGGCCGCACCTGGAGGTGCGGGGCACGGTCGCCGGCCGGGCCGCGCAGCTCGGCGTCTCCTCCTGGCACATCTCGCTGAGCCACGACGGCGGGATCGCCTCGGCGGTCGTGGTCGCCGAGGGCTTCCTGCGGGCCGAGGACGGGCGCACGTGACCGAGCTTGCGAGGTCACGCATGGACACGGCATCGCTGCCGATCACGAAGCCGACGAGCGTCAGCGAGGAGGAGTCGTGATCGGGCTGTACACCGCCGCCGAGGTGCGCGCCGCCGAGGCGCCGCTGCTCGCCGCCGGGCCCGAGGGCGCCCTCATGCAGCGCGCCGCCACGGGGCTGGCCACCGTCTGCCTGCGGCTGCTCGGGCGCGCGCACGGCACCCGGGTCACCGCGCTCGTCGGCGCCGGCAACAACGGCGGCGACGCGCTGTTCGCCGGCGCGCATCTCGCCGGGCGCGGCGCCCGGGTCACCGCCGTCCTGCTCGATCCCGACCGGGCCCACGGTGCGGGGCTGGCGGCGCTGCGCCGCGCGGGCGGTCGCGTCGTCCGTGCCGGCGAGGGTGCCGGCGGCCTGGACCGCGCCGACCTGGTGCTCGACGGGATCGTCGGCATCGGCGGCAGCGGCGGGCTGCGCCCGGCCGCCGCCGCGCTGGTCGAGGAGGCCGCGGGCGGGCCGGGGCTGATGGTCGCCGTCGACGTCCCCAGCGGGGTCGACGCCGACACCGGTGCCGTGCCCGGGGCGGCGTTCCCCGCCCAGCACACCGTCACGTTCGGCGCGGTCAAGTGCGGCCTGGTCGTCGGCGAGGGCCGCGGGTACGCCGGCGCCGTCCACCTGGTCGACATCGGGCTGGACGAGCACCTGCCGGCGCCCACGGTGCGGCGGCTTTCCGACGCCGACGCCGCCGACCGGATCCCGCCGCCGAACCCCGACGACGACAAGTACTCGCGCGGGGTCGTCGGGATCGTCGCCGGCTCGAGCACCTATCCCGGCGCCGGCGTCCTGTGCACGGGAGCCGCCCTACGCGCCCGCCCCGGGCTGGTCCGCTACGCCGGCACCGCCGCCGACGGGGTACGCGCGGCCTGGCCCGAGGCGATCGTCACCGAGGGGCGGCCGGGGGACGCCGGCCGGGTGCAGGCCTGGGTGGCCGGCCCCGGCATGGGCATCGACGCCGCCGCCGCCGACGTGCTGGCCGAGGTGCTCGCCACCGACCTGCCGGTGGTGCTGGACGCCGACGCGCTCACCCTCGCCGCGCGGCGGCCGGTACTGGTCCGCGACCGGGCGGCGCCCACGGTGCTCACCCCGCACGACCGGGAGTTCGCCCGGTTCGGCAGCGAGGTGGGGTCCGACCGGATCGGGGCGGCCCGCCGGCTGGCCGCCGACCTCGGCGCGGTCGTGCTGCTCAAGGGCGACGCCACCGTGGTCGCGGCGGCCGACGGGACGGCGTTCGTCAACGGCACCGGCACCCCGTGGCTGGCCACCGCCGGCACCGGCGACGTGCTCTCCGGCATCGCCGGTGCGCTGCTGGCCACCGGGCTGCCCGCGGTGGAAGCGGCCGCCGTCGCCGCGCACGTGCACGGGCGCACCGGGCAGCTCGCGGCCGCCCGGGGACCGCTGATCGCCGGGGACCTGGTCCGCCGGCTGCCGGAGGCCCTGGCCCGCCTCCGCGGAGCGCCGGCCGACCGCCTGGGAGACTCGGACGCGTGACGAACCCAGCCGCCCGGGCCGAGGTGGTCGTCGACCTCGACGTGATCGCCGCCAACACCGCGGCGCTGCGCGAGCGGGTCGGCCGGCCGCTGATGGCCGTGGTCAAGGCCGACGGCTACGGCCACGGGCTGGTCCCGGCCGCGCGCGCCGCCCTCGCCGGGGGCGCCGACGCCCTCGGCGTCGCCGTCCTGGAGGAGGCGCTCGCGCTGCGCGCCGCGGGCCTGACGGCGCCGCTGCTGGCCTGGCTCAACGGGCCCGGCGAGGACTTCGCCGCCGCGCTGGCTGCCGACGTCGAGGTGTCGGTCAACGCCACCTGGGGCCTGGCGGAGGTGCTCGCCGCCGCCCGGGAGACCGGCCGCACCGCCCGGCTGCACCTCAAGATCGACACTGGCCTCTCCCGCGGCGGCGCCACCGTGGAGGAGTGGCCGGACCTGGTCGCCGCCGCGGCCCGGGCGCAGGCCGACGGCGAGGTCGAGGTCGTGGGGCTGTGGAGCCACCTGGCCTACGCCGACGCCCCGACCCACCCGACGATCGGCACCCAGGTCGGCGTCTTCGACCAGGCCGTGGCGCTGGCCCGGGAGGCCGGGCTCACCGGGGCCCGCCGGCACCTGGCCAACTCCGCGGCGACCGTGGCCCTGCCGCACACCTGGTACGACATGGTCCGCCCCGGCGTCGCCGTCTACGGCCTGGACCCGCTCGGCGGCGATCCGGCCGAGTACGGGCTGCGGCCGGCGATGACCGTGCAGGCGCGGGTGATGCTCACCAAGCGGGTGCCCGCCGGGGTCGGGGTCTCCTACGGGCACACCTACTCCCCGGAGCGGGAGACGACGTTGGCCGTCGTGCCGGTCGGCTACGCCGACGGCGTGCCGCGCGCGGCGGGCAACCGGGCACCGGTGCTGGCCGCCGGCGCGCAGCGGCCGATCGCCGGCCGGGTCTGCATGGACCAGTTCGTGCTCGACGTCGGCGACGACCCCGTCGCCCCGGGCGACCGGGTGGTGCTGTGGGGGCCGGGGGCCGACGGCGAGCCCACGGCGCAGCAGTGGGCCGACGCCGTCGACACCATCCACTACGAGCTGGTCAGCCGCGTCGGCGGGCGCTTCACCCGCCGGTACGTCGGCTCGGCGGGGGCGGTCTGATGGCGGCGCGCACCCCTGCGGCGCACGGGCACACCAAGGGCCTGGTCGGCACGGTCGTCGGGCTGGCCGCGGCCGGCGCCGCCGTGGGTCTGGCGGTCCACCGCACGGTGGGCCGGCGGCGGCGGCCCGAGCGGATCGGATCGGCCGCGGAGCTGCCGCCGGGGCGGACCGACGCGCAGCTGCGCGAGCAGGACCCGCTGGGCCCGGCCGGACGCCGGGCCGACCGCACCGCGCTGGTGCAGGCCGACGACGGCGTGCTGCTCGCCGTCGAGGAGGTGGGCCCGCCCGACGCTCCGCTGACCGTGGTCTTCGTCCACGGCTACACCCTGTCGATGGCGTCCTGGGCGTTCCAGCGCCGCGCGCTGGCCGAGGAGCTGGTGCCCGCCGACGGCTCCCGGCCGCGGGCGCGGCTGGTCTTCTACGACCAGCGCGGCCACGGCACCTCCGGCCGGGGCGACGCCGAGCACGCCACCATGGAACAGCTGGGCCGCGACCTGGCCGGCGTGCTGGAGACCCGCGTGCCCCGCGGCCCGGTCGTGCTCGTCGGCCACTCGATGGGCGGGATGACGATCATGGCCCTGGCCGCGCTGCGGCCGGAGCTGTTCGGCTCGCGGATCGTCGGCGTCGCGCTGCTGTCGACCTCCAGCGGCAACCTGGCCGAGCTCGACTTCGGCCTGCCGGAGCTGCTCACCCGGGTGCGGGCCGCGGTGCTCCCCGTGGCGGCGTTCACCATGCGGCGCCGGCCGGCCCTCGCCGAGCGGACCCGGCGCCTGGCCGCCGACCTGATCTCGCAGATCACCTGGTCGCTGTCGTTCGCCTCCGCCGACGTCGACCCCGCCCTGGGCCGCTACGTCGACGCGATGATCGCGGGCACGCCGGTCGAGGTGATCGCCGAGTTCTACCCGGCGCTGGCCGGGCTGGACGAGATCGGGTCGCTCGAGCCGCTGCGCCGGGTGCCCACGCTCGTGCTCACCGGCGACAAGGACCGGCTGATCCCCAGCGCGCACAGCGACCTGATCGTCGAGCGGCTCGGGGGAGCGGGGGAGAACGCAGCCGAGTACGTGGTCGTGTCCGACGCCGGGCACATGGTGCCGCTGGAGAAGCCCGAGGAGGTCACCGCCGCCCTGGGCCGGCTGCTGCGGCGGGTGACCGCGACCGCGGACGTGGCGGGCCGATGACCGCATCTGCCGCCCGGGGCCGGGCCGCGCCCCGCCCGCCCCGCTTCGACGCCGGCGCCGAGGAGGTCGCCCGGGTGGCCGCCGCCGCACCGGACTGGGCGTCCCTGGCCGCGGCCGCGACCCCCTGCGTCGCCTGCCCCGAGCTCGCGGCCACCCGGCAGCACGTCGTCGTCGGCGACGTCCCGGCGTCCGGGCGTCCCCGCTTCGCGCTCGTCGGGGAGGCGCCAGGTGCACAGGAGGACGCCACGGGACGGCCGTTCGTCGGGAGGTCGGGCGCGCTGCTCGACGAGCTGCTGGCCCAGGCGGGCCTGGACCGGGCGGAGGCCGCGGTCCTCAACGTGGTGAAGTGCCGGCCGCCGGGCAACCGCACCCCCAAGACCGTCGAGGTCGCCCGGTGCAGCGGCTGGCTGCGGCGCCAGCTGGAGCTGCTCGACCCGCCGGTGGTCGTGGCCCTCGGCCTGTCGTCGGCGAAGTGGTTCCTCGGCCCGCGCACCGTGCTGGGCGAGGTGCGCGGCCGGCCGCACCAGGTCGGCGGCCGCGCGGTGTGGGCCACCTACCACCCGTCGGCGGCCATCCGGTTCGGCCCCAGCGGCGCGCCGCGGGCCGGGCTGCTGGCCGACCTGACCGCTGTCGCGGAGAGCCTGGCGTGAGGCGGGAGCACGTGCTGCCCACGCCGGCGGACACCCGCGCGCTCGGCTGCGAGCTGGCCCGCGTGCTGCGCGCCGGCGACCTCGTGGTGCTGGTCGGGCCGCTGGGGGCGGGCAAGACCGCGCTGACCCAGGGCATCGGCGTCGGCCTCGGGGTGAGCGAGCCGGTCACCTCGCCGACATTCGTCATCGCCCGCGTGCACCGCGGCGGCGCGCTGCCCCTGGTGCACGTCGACGCCTACCGGCTCGGCGGGGTCGCCGACGTCGAGGACCTGGACCTCGACGCGTCCACCGCGGAGTCGGTCACCGTCGTGGAGTGGGGCCAGGGGCTGGTCGAGCAGCTGGCCGACGAGCACCTCGAGGTACGTCTGGACCGGCGCGACGACGAGGTCCGCACCGCGGTGCTGGTGCCGCACGGCCCCGGCTGGGAAGAGCGGCTGGACGGCTGATCCGCGCCGCCCGGAGGCTCCTCCCGGGCCGCAACTACGCTGGTCGTCCGTGCTCGTCCTCGCCCTCGACACCGCCACGCCGACGCTCGTCGCCGGCGTCGCCCGCTGGTCGGCCGACGGGGTCGTGGACGTCCTCGCCGAGCGGGCGGTGCCTTCCGGCAACCGGCACGCCGAGCTGCTCACCCCCGCGATCCGGGAGGTCCTCGCCGAGGCCGGGATCGCGATGGGCGACCTGGACGCGGTCGTCGCCGGGCTGGGGCCGGGACCGTTCACCGGGCTGCGGGTCGGCGTGGTCACCGCCGCCGCGCTGGCCGACGCTCGCGGGCTGCCCGCCGTCGGGGTCTGCTCACTGGACGCCGTCGGCTCCGGCGCGCGGACCGTGGTGACCGACGCCCGGCGCAAGGAGGTCTACTGGGCCGGCTACGCCGCCGACGGCGCGCGCACGGCGGGCCCGGGGGTGGCCCGGCCCGAGGACCTGACCGCGAGCGGGCCGTTCGTCGGCGACCCGCGGTTCGCCGAGCGGCTGGGCGCGCCGGTCATCCCGGCGGAGGTCACCACGGCGGGCCTGCTGCGCGCGGCGGCCGCACAGCTGGCCGATCCCTCCTCGTCCGCGCCGCTGGTCCCGCTCTACCTGCGCCGCCCGGACGCCGTCCCGCCGACGTCGATCAAGCCGGTGACCCGCCCATGACGGTCCGGCTGCGGCCGATGACGCTCGCGGACCTCGACGCGGTCATGGTGCTGGAGGAGGAGCTGTTCGCCCCCGACACCTGGACGCCGGCGATGTACCGCGACGAGCTGGCGCACGCCGGCACCCGCTACTACCTGGTCGCCGAGGACGAGACCGGCGTCGTCGGCTACGCCGGGTTGATCGCCTACGCCGACGAGGCGCACGTGGCCACGATCGGGGTGGCGGGCCGCCGCCAGGGCGAGGGGATCGGGGCCCGGCTGCTCGACGCGCTGCTGGCCGAGGCCGACCGGCGCAGCCCCGTGGTGCTGCTGGAGGTGCGCGCCGACAACGACCTCGCCCAGGGCCTGTACCGCCGGCGGGGGTTCACCGAGATCGGCCGGCGCCGCGGCTACTACCAGCCCAGCGGCACCGACGCCGTCGTGATGATGCGGGAGAGGATTCGCCGTGAGCGGACAGGGCCGTGAGCATCGCAGCGAGGAACGAGCGAGGAGCGGAACGGCCCGCGGGAGCGAACCATGAACACCGTGGCTGACCAGCCGTTGGTCCTGGGGTTCGAGACGTCCTGCGACGAGACCGGCGTGGGCCTGGTGCGCGGGCAGACGCTGCTCTCCGACGCCCTGGCGACCTCGGTGGACGAGCACGAGCGCTTCGGCGGCGTCGTGCCCGAGATCGCCTCCCGGGCGCACCTGGAGGCGATGGTGCCCACCGTCCACCGGGCGCTGGCCGAGGCGGGTGTGAGCGCCGACGACGTCGACGCGGTCGCGGTCACCGCCGGCCCGGGGCTGACCGGCGCGCTGCTGGTCGGACTGGCCGCAGCCAAGGCCTACGCGCTGGCCCTGGACGTGCCGCTGTACGGGGTCAACCACCTGGCCGCGCACGTCGCCGTCGACGAGCTGCAGCACGGCCGGCTGGCCGAGCCCACCATGGCGCTGCTGGTCTCCGGCGGGCACAGCTCGCTGCTGCTGGTGCCCGACCTCGCCGCCGAGGTGCAGTCGCTGGGCCGCACGATCGACGACGCCGCGGGGGAGGCCTTCGACAAGGTCGCCCGCGTGCTGGGGCTGCCGTTCCCCGGCGGCCCGCCGATCGACCGGGCCGCCCGGGAGGGGAACCCGCACGCGATCGGCTTCCCGCGCGGCCTGACCGGCCCCCGCGACGCCCCCTACGACTTCTCCTTCTCCGGCCTGAAGACCGCCGTGGCCCGCTGGGTGGAGGCGCGGCAGCGGGCGGGGGAGCCGGTGCCGGTGGCCGACGTCGCGGCGTCCTTCCAGGAGGCGGTCGCCGACGTGCTCACCGCCAAGGCCGTCCGGGCCTGCAAGGACACCGGCGTCGACCACCTGGTCCTCGGCGGCGGGGTGGCAGCCAACTCACGGCTGCGCGCGCTGGCCGAGGAGCGCTGCGCGGCCGCCGGCATCGTGCTGCGCGTGCCCAGCCCGCGGCTGTGCACCGACAACGGGGCGATGGTCGCCGCGCTGGGCTCGCGGCTGGTCGAAGCCGGGGTGGCGCCGTCCGCCCCGGACGTCGGCGCGGACAGCTCCCTGCCCATCGACGTCGTCGCCCGCTGAAAGAAGCCCCCTCCTCCCCACCCCTCGCAGGCTCGGGGCGGGCCCCGGGAGGGGGCCATCCGCTCACGAGGTGACGTCGCAGACCAGCGCGGTGGGGGCGCCGGCCACCCGGGTGACGACGACGACCGCGCTGCCCGCGCCCGGCCCGCGCAGCTGCCGGGCGAGCTGCTCGGGCTCGATCGGCGAGCCGCGCTTCTTCACCGTCACCCGCCCCACGCCGCGGGCGCGCAGCAGCGCCCTGAGCCTCTTGAGGTTGAACGGCAGCACCTCGTCGACCCGGTAGGAGCTCACCCACGAGGAGGCGGCCGCGGCGTCGGAGGTGAGGTAGGCGATCGTCGGGTCGATCAGCGTCGCGCCGAGGTCGGCGGCCACCAGGGAGACCAGGCCCGAGCGGATCACCGCCGGGTCGGGTTCGTGCAGCCGGCCGCGCACCGGCCCGGCCGCCGCCGGCCCCGGGTCGGCGTCGGCGGTCAGCTCGAGCACCTCCCCGTCGCGGACCAGCGTCGCCCGCCGCCACGTCGCCGCGAGCCCGCGCCCCCACAGCAGCGCCTCGGCGATCGAGCCGCCCGCCGACACCCACTCGGCCTCGACCCCGGCGGGCACCCGCGCGTGGTCCAGC
>DATAAV010000224.1:0-1512 GCA_036259935.1 Geodermatophilus sp.
GGCGGAGGCCCGCTTCACCCTCGAGCGCGGTGCCAAGCTCGGCGAGGTCCAGGCGTGGCTGCCGCTGGGCAACTTCTACGTCGAGGACCTGGCCGACGTGGAGGCGGCCGAGGAGGCCTACCGCGCGGGCATCGCCGCCGGTGACGGCTACTGCCACCACAACCTGGCCGTGCTGCTCGCCGACCGCGGCGACCTCGACGGCGCGGTGGAGCACTTCCGGCTCGGCGCCGCGGACGGCGACGACCTCGCCGCGCAGGCGCTGCGCGAGCTCGGCGGCTAGCTCAGCCGTCGACGGTGACGTCGGCGAACGGGACGTACGGCTCCACGTACGGGAAGACGACGAACAGCAGCAACGCGCTGACCGCCGCCACGAGCACGAGGGCCAGCAGTGCCCGCACCGCCGTCCCGCCGGGCAGGTGCCGCCAGATCCAGGAGTACACGGTCGCTCCTCACACTCCCCGCAGGGCCGGGGGCCCGTCGGGAGCCTCCGCGCGGCTCAGCGGGGGCCCGTCGAGCACGGCGTGCACGACCAGGCGCTGGCGCGCGGAGTACTCGGGGTGGCAGGTGGTCAGGGTCAGGTAGGCGCCCGTCGTCGGGCCGTCGGCCGGGCCGTTGGGGGTCGGCGCGATGACCGACACGTCCGAGGGGGAGACGACCTGCTGGCCGGGCACCTGCTCGGCCGGGCCGAGGACCCGGTAGACGAACCAGCTGTCGGCGGTCTCGACGACGACCGGGTCGCCCTCGCGCAGCTCGTCGATCTCCAGGAACGGCGACCCGCGGCCCACCCGGTGCCCGGCGACGGCGAAGTTGCCCAGCTCCCCGGGCATGGCGGTGCCGGTGTAGTGGCCCGGCCCCTGCTCGAGCTCCTCGGTGCCGGTGCCCTCGACGATCGCCCGGGCGTAGTCGGCACCCAGCCGCGGGATGTGCAGCATCGCGAACGCCTCGCCGCCCTGCAGCTCGGCCGGGACGACGGCCGCCGGCGCCGACCACTCCTCGCGCAGCTCCGCGGTCAGCTCGTCCTGGCGGGCGTTGCTCTGCAGGTCGGTCACCCACAGCTCGTAGACGACGAACAGCAGCAGCACGTAGCCGACCGTGAGCAGCAGCTGCCCGGTGCCGCGACCGACGGTGCGCAGGACGTCTGCCGGAGCTCTGGACACGGCCGCCGATGCTAGGTCGGCCGGCGGCCCCGGCCGGGAGCGCCGCGCGGCCGCACCCCAGCGGCCCCTCCCGTCCCAGCGGACGGCGGTCTCAGCCCTGCTGGCGCAGCCCCTCCAGCGGGCCGCGGTAGACCCCCGCCGGCGGACCGGTCACCCCCGGGCGGGCAGTGAACAACCGGCCGGCGTCGGGCTGGGCGGCCCGCGCGTCGTCGTCCAGCCCCTCGGCCGAGGTGCTCACCACCAGCAGGTCGCGCGCGGGTCCGGCGAACGCGCAGCTCGACGTCTGGGCCACCCCGGGCACCTCGACGACGGCGAGCAGCTCGCCCTCCGGCGACCAGCGGCGCACCTGCCCGCC
>DATAAV010000225.1:0-5255 GCA_036259935.1 Geodermatophilus sp.
GCGTATCCGTCATCGCCGTGGAACTCGGTCGCGGCCACGTCGAGGGCCAGGGTGATGTCCTCGCCGAGGGTGTAGCCGGCCTGCTCGACGGCGCGGGCGATGAGGTCCAGCGCCGCCCGGTTGTTGGCCAGGTTCGGCGCGAACCCGCCCTCGTCGCCCAGCCCGGTGGACAGGCCCTCTTTCTTGAGGACCCCCTTGAGGGCGTGGTAGGTCTCGGTGCCCATGGCCAGGGCCTCGGCGAAGGTCCCCGCCCCGATCGGGGCGATCATGAACTCCTGCACGTCGACGTTGCTGTCGGCGTGGGCGCCGCCGTTGAGGATGTTCATCATCGGCACCGGCAGCAGGTGCGCCGAGGGCCCGCCGACGTAGCGGAACAGCGGCAGCCCGGCCGACTCCGCCGCCGCCTTGGCCACCGCGAGGCTCACGCCCAGGATCGCGTTCGCGCCCAGGCGGGACTTGTCCGGCGTGCCGTCGAGGTCGATGAGCCGCTGGTCGATCAGCCGCTGCTCGCTGGCGTCGTAGCCGACCAGCTCGGGGCCGATGACGTCGAGCACGCCGTCGACGGCCTTGGTGACCCCCTTGCCGCCGTAGCGCTCGCCTCCGTCCCGCAGCTCGACGGCCTCGAAGGCGCCGGTGGAGGCGCCGCTCGGGACCGCGGCCCGGGTGATCGTCCCGTCGTCGAGGGCGACCTCGACCTCCACGGTGGGGTTTCCGCGCGAGTCGAGGATCTCCCGCGCGCCTACGGCGTCGATGCTGGGCACGGGGCCAGCCTAACGAGCCCCGCCCCCGGCCACCTCCGGCCTCGCCGGGGCGTGGCGGGCCGGAGGCGGCGGGGTGTTCCGCTCAGCGCGCCGCCGCGGCCGCGGGGGTGCGGTCGGCGACGTCCTCGTCGGCGGGGCCGGTGAAGGCGCGCGAGCGCTCCCGGGCCTCGCTGCTGCCGCTGAACAGCGACGCGCCCTCGTCCGAGGGCAGGCGCGCCGGGTGCCCGGCCGTCGGCGTGGACGGCGGCGGGAGGGCGCTCTCCAGCCGCACGCGGGGCAGCCCGGCGGTGTGCTCGCGCTGCAGCCACCCGACCAGCCCCTCCCGGACGTGGCAGCGCAGGTCGAACAGGGTCGGGCCGTCCTTGGCGCTGACCAGCGCCCGCACCCGGACCACCGAGCCCACCGCGTCGGTCACCTGCAGGACGCCCACCCGGCCGTCCCACAGCTCGTTGCCGTCGAGCAGCCGGCTCAGCTCGCCGCGCATCTCCTCGAACGGCGTCGCCCAGTCCACGTCGATCTCCACCCCGCCGAGGACGGCCGAGGAGGTGCGGGTCCAGTTCTCGAACGGCGTGGAGGTGAAGTAGGTGGAGGGCAGCACCATGCGCCGGTCGTCCCAGACGTGCACGACGACGTAGGTGAGGGTGATCTCCTCGATCCGGCCCCACTGGCCCTCGACGACCACGACGTCGTCGACCCGCATGGCGTCGGTGAAGGCCAGCTGCAGGCCGGCGAAGACGTTGGCCAGCGACGTCTGGGCCGCCAGCCCCGCGACGATGGAGATGACACCGGCGCTGGCGAGGATGCTGGCGCCGGCGGTGCGGGCCGAGGGGAAGGTCAGCAGCATCGCCGCGGCCGACAGCACGCCGACGAGCACCACGGCCAGCCGGCGCAGCAGCGAGATCTGGGTGCGGACCCGCCGGGCGTGCCGGTTGTCGTCCACGCTCACGTCGTAGCGGGCCAGGGCGACGTCGGCGGCGACGAACACGGCCACCGCGACGAGCCAGCCCACGGTGCCGATGAGCGCGAGGCCGAGCACCCGCACCACCGGCTGCTGCCAGCCGCCCAGCTCCGGAGCGGCGTCGAGCAGGACGGTGACGACGGCGAGCACGAGCAGCGCCCGCAGCGGGGTGCGCCCGCGCCGGGACAGGGCGGCCAGGACCGGCGTCCGGCGGGCCAGGCGCTCGATCAGCGAGCCGAGCAGCACGCCGAGCAGCCAGGCCACGGTGGCGGCGGCGGCGAGCAGGACGAGGACCTGCCAGGGCCGGTTCGGCATCAGCCCCTCGACCTCCTCGACGGCGGCGGCCTGGAACAGTGCAGACGGGGAAGATCTGCCCAACAGCGAATCGCTCCTCTCCGGTCGGCGGCAGGCGGGCCAGACGGCTCCGGCCTGCGAGGGATCCCGGTTCGGGTGGACGGCGCGTCGTCGCGCCAGGGCACCGGTCCGCGCGCGGGTCCGCGAGACGGGCGTTGCCCGCCGGGACGGTGCCTGCCCCGGAACGGGGCACCTCAGCCACGCTAGGTGCTGGACCCCTCGGCGTCATCCCGGAACGGGTGGGCTGCACCACACCCGCGCTGGGGAGGGAGCAGCATCACTGCTCGGCGCCGCGGGAGCGGTCAGCCCGCGTCGCGGGCGGAGGCCTCCGCGTCGAGCTCGCCGGCGTAGCGGCGCACCGCCTCGCGCAGCGCGTCCTCCACGTCCCAGCCGCGCTCGGCGGCCGCGGCGACGACCGCCAGCAGCTTCTCGCCGAGCTCCTCGGGGCTGGCCACCGACAGCGGCGCGGGATCGGGGGTCGGCAGGCCCGCGCGGCGGGCCCGCCGCACCAGCGCCGCCCCCCAGGAGGCGGCCGGCTGCGAGCGGGAGACGCCCTCGGTCGGTGAGCGCCGCTGCTTCTCGGCCTGCTTGATCTCCTCCCAGCCGGCCTCCACCTCGGCGACGTCCCGCGGCCCGGCGTCCCCGAACACGTGCGGATGCCGGCGGACCAGCTTCTCCACCAGGTCGCGGGCGACGTCGTCGATGTCGAACCGGCGGTCCGGCGCCTCTTCGGCCGCGACCCGGGCGTGGAAGACAACCTGCAGCAGCACGTCGCCCAGCTCCTCGCGCATCGCCACCGGGTCGTCGTCGACGATCGCGTCGTAGGCCTCGTGCGCCTCCTCGAGCAGGTAGCCGCGCAGCGACGAGTGGGTCTGCTCGGCGTCCCACGGGCAGCCGCCCGGCGAGCGCAGCCGGTCCATGACCGCGACGACGTCGAGCAGCCCGGCGCCGGGCGGCTCCGGCGTCCCGTCCACGACCTCGACGCCCTCCAGCGGCTCACCGGGCCCGGCCAGACACACCACCATGTCGGGCCGGGCCTGCGCGGCGGCGGCATCGGGGACGTCGGTGACCGCGATCCCGGCCGCCCGCAGCGCGTCGGCGGTCGCCCGGGCACCGGGCAGCGCAACCACGGGCCGCTCGACGGTCAGCGCCTGCCACGCGGCGGGGCCGAGCAGGCCCGGCAGCCGGGGGTCGACGTGGACGGCGAGGGCGACGGGCACGACGTCAGCTCCCGGGGGGCCCGTCGTCGAGGATGTCGACGACGCCGCTGTCGGCCTCGACGATCGCCCCCTCGCGGATGCTGCCGAAGCGGGGGTTGACCGTGATGTCGAGGTCGGCGCGGACGTCGGCGACCAGCTCCTGGGCGGCGTCGTCCACGGCGGTCCGGGCCTCCTCCTCCAGGTCCGGGCGGACCTCCTCGAAGGTCG
The DNA here is from genome assembly GCA_036259935.1 of Geodermatophilus sp. Classification (GTDB taxonomy): domain Bacteria; phylum Actinomycetota; class Actinomycetes; order Mycobacteriales; family Geodermatophilaceae; genus Geodermatophilus. Next base: position 3,501 of record DATAAV010000225.1, read on the forward strand.
GCACGGCCGGCTCCCCGACGAACGCGACGACGACGCCGCCGACGTCGGGCACCTCGACGGTGAAGCCGGTGTTGGGTGCGGCCCGGGCGACCTGATCGGCCAGGACCGAGGGCACCTGGTCGGCCGGGCGCGGCTCCAGCGTCGGCAGGGTCACCGGGCTCGGGTACTGCGCGGCCAGCGCCGGATAGCTCGCCGGGTCGGTGGTCAGCTGGGCCAGCACGGCGTTGGCGGTGGCCTGGTCGGGCACGGTGATGTAGCCGAGCCGGACCTGGGCCAGCTGGTCGCGGACCTCCTCGTAGCGGGCCCGCAGGGACGCCTCGTCCAGCCCGGCGGCCAGGCCCTCGGACTCGGCGATCCTCAGGCGCACGATCTGCTCGCGCACCGTGCCGAGGATGTCGGTGCGGCTGACGCCCTGCGCGGCGGCCTGGGCGTAGAGGGCCTCGGGGTCCTGGCCCTCCAGGAGCTCCTCGAGCCGGGCCTGCACCTCGTCGTCGCTCACCCGGATGTCGTAGCGCTGCGCCGCCTCGGCGTAGATCTCGCCGCGGACCAGCTGGGTGAGCACCGAGCGCGTGTACTCGGTCTCCCGGCCCTCGGTGGCCGCGGCGAGGTCGGGGTCGGCGCGGCGCTCGTCGACGGCGGTCTCCAGCTCGGCCACGGTGACCTCTTCGTTCCCGACGTAGGCGGCCACGTTCGGGGACGTCCGGCAGCCGGCCAGCCCGGCCACCGCGATCAGGCCGACGGTGAGCGAGGCGGTCAGTCGAGGCGTGCGCACGAGCGGAGACTCCCACACGAGGTGTGACCGTCGACGCAAGTGGAGTGGGAGGGGCGCAGAAACCGCGCCGTCGCACTCCGCTAGGACGCGGCGGCCACGGGCTGTTCGAGGACGGCGGTCAGCAGCGCGTGCAGGTTCTCCAGCAGCGCCACGTCCCGCAGCGGGGTGCGCCGGTCGGGGCCGACCGGCACCTTGAGCGAGACCGTGTCCACGGCGGACTTGTAGGTGGCGCCGTCGGCCAGCCGGGCCAGCCGCATCTGCTGCGACTCGCGCAGCCGCACCGGGCTGATCCGGATGGCCCGGCCCTGCAGCGACACCTCGGTGACCCCGAGCCGGCGCATCGCCGCGCGGAACCGGGCGACCGCCAGCAGGTTGAGCACCGGGGCCGGCGGCGCGCCGTAGCGGTCGGTCAGCTCGTCGAGGACCGCCTGCGCCTGCTCGTCGCTCTGCACCGAGGCGACCTTGCGGTAGGCCTCCATCCGCAGCCGCTCGCCGGGCACGTAGTCGTGCGGCAGGTGGGCGTCGACCGGCAGGTCCACCCGGACGTCGGCCGGCTCGGCCGGCACCTCCTCGCCGCTGACCTGGGCCCGGTAGTCGGCGACCGCCTCGCCGACCAGCCGCACGTAGAGGTCGAACCCGACCCCGGCGATGTGCCCGGACTGCTCGCCGCCGAGCAGGTTGCCCGAGCCGCGGATCTCCAGGTCCTTCATCGCCACGGCCATGCCGGCGCCGAGGTCGGTGTTGTGCGCGATGGTGGTCAGCCGGTCGACGGAGGTCTCGGTGAGCGGGCGCGAGGGGTCGTAGGTGAAGTAGGCGTAGGCCCGCTCGCGGCCACGGCCCACCCGGCCGCGGATCTGGTGCAGCTGGGAGAGCCCGAAGGTGTCGGCGCGGTCGACGATCAGGGTGTTGGCGTTGGGGATGTCCAGGCCGGACTCGACGATCGTCGTCGCGACCAGGACGTCGTACTCCTTCTCCCAGAAGCC
>DATAAV010000226.1:0-11538 GCA_036259935.1 Geodermatophilus sp.
CCCGGTGCGGCATGCCGCGCCGCGCAGGGCCCCGGGGCCCGCGGCGGAGGCGGGACGGCCCCGTACCGATGTCCTCACGACTACCGACATCGGCAGCCGAGCCTCGGAGCTTGAGGCAAGCGACCTGATCGGGGGACCGCAGACCCGGCGGAGCGGCACGGCGGCCGCTTGCCCCAAGGCCGGCATCAGCAGCGCGGCCTTCTGGCTCGCGCTGGCCGGGTCGCTCGCCGTGGCCTTCGTCGTCACGCTGCCGCTCAACCGCTGGATGATGGGCCGCGGGAAGGGCCACGCCGTCGTGCACGGACTCCACTGATCCCCGTCCCCACCGGCCGGACGGCAAGCGACCCCGGTCTCCGTCGTCGGAGGCCGGGGTCGCGCGGTGTTCACGCCGTCCGACTGGGCGGCGCGCCGCTGTCAGTGGCTGTAGAAGGGCGTGCTGTTCGCCAGGGTCAGCAGCTCGTCCCGCATGGCGGGGCTGCTACTGCGGGCGAGGGCCCGCTCCAACGCCCGGCGCGTACGCGCCGTCTGCCGACGTTCCCGCCAGTGCCTGGCCAGGCTGCTCATCTTCGGTGCCTCTCTCCGGTCGAACCTGCGGTGCACCTGTAGCAAAGCAGGCACACCGCGGATTATTCCGAAGAAACGCAGGAGTAAGTGTCGGTCCGTCTACGGATGTTCACCCGGACGGGGCCTTCCGGCCGCCCGTTCGACGGCCGGAGCCCCCGCCCTCATTCGATTCCGAGGACCTCCCGCGCGGCGGCCCGGGCCGCCTGCGGGTCGTCCGTGGCGAGGGCCGCCTCGGCTGCCCGCCGGCAGGTCTCCAGATCGACCGCCGCCAGCCGCGACCCCACCCCGGCCACCGACGACGACGCGCACGACAGCGAGGTGATCCCGAGGCCGACCAGCACGCAGGCGAGCAGCGGGTCGGCGGCGGCCTCGCCGCACACCCCCACCGGCTTGCCCGCCCGCTTGCCCGCGGCGGCGGTCACCTGCACCAGGGTGAGCAGCGCGGGCTGCCACGGGTCGGTGAGGTCGGCCAGCTCGGCGGAGAGCCGGTCGGCGGCCAGCGTGTACTGCGAGAGGTCGTTGGTGCCGATCGACAGGAAGTCGACGTGCTCGAGGACCCGGTCGGCGAGCAGCGCCACGGAGGGGACCTCCACCATCACCCCCGGCGTCAGCCCCCGTGCGCGCACGCGGGCGGCGAAGTCGGCAGCCTCGGGCACGGTGGCCACCATGGGCGCCATCACCCACGGGGAGCTCCCCGTCCGCCGCGCGGCCTCCGCGACGGCGTCCAGCTGACGCTCGAGCAGGCCGGGGTTGGCCCGGGCGACCCGCAGCCCGCGGACGCCCAGGGCCGGGTTGGCCTCGTCCGGCGCGGTGGCGAAGGCCAGCGGCTTGTCCGAGCCGGCGTCCAGCGTCCGCAGGACGACCCGCCCGTCGGGGAAGGCGGCGAACACCTCCGCGTAGCCGGCCGCCTGCTCCTCGACCGACGGCTCCTCGGACCGACCGAGGAAGGCCAGCTCGGTGCGCAGCAGGCCGATCCCCTCGGCGTGCGCGGCGGCCGCGGCCTGCGCCCCGGGCCCGTCCTGCACGTTGGCCAGGATCCGCACGGCCACGCCGTCGCGGGTGGTTCCCGGACCGCGGTAGCCGGCCAACGCCTCGGCGGCCCGGCGGGCGGCCTCCACCCGGGCCCGCGCCTCCTCGGGGTCGGGATCGACGGTGACCGTTCCGTGCTCGCCGTCGAGCAGCACGGTGGTGCCCTCCGGGACGTCGGCCAGCCCGCCGACGCCGACCACGCAGGCGAGCCCGAGCTGGCGGGCGATGATCGCCGTGTGGCTGGTCGTGCCGCCCAGCCGCGTCGCCAGCCCGATGATGCGGGCCGGGTCCAGGCCGGCCGTGTCGGCCGGGGCGAGGTCCTCGGCCAGCAACACCGAGGGGACGTCGGGGCTGGGAACGCCGGGCTCACCCTGGCCGGTCAGCTGGGCCACGATCCGGTCACGGACGTCGAGCACGTCGGTCACCCGCTCGGCCATGAGCCCGCCGATCGCGCGGAACATGTCCGCGAACTGCTGCGCGGCCTGCACCGTCGCCACGGCGGCCGGGGTGCCGGAGTCGATGCGCTGCTCCACCGCGGCCAGCAGGCCCCGGTCGCTGGCGAGGCCGGCCGTCGTCGACAGAACCTCCGCGCTGACACCGGTGGCACCCGCGGCGCGCTGCGCGAGCCGCCCGGCCACCGCATGGGCGGCCGCGGCGAAGCGCTGCTTCTCGGCGGCGCGCTCCTCCTCCGGCACCCCCAGCGCCTCCTCCACGGGCAGCTGCACGGCGCCGGAGGGACGGACCACCGGGCCGTAGGCGACGCCGGGGACCACCGGGGTGCCGACGAGGACGACCGGCCCGCCCGCCGCGGACAGCCCGGAGGACGACGCGGCGGAGGTGCCGGGAGCGGTGGTGGACATGGATACCTCGCTGTCGGGGGTCGGGGCGGGAATCGAGCCGGACGTTGTCGGGTACGGGCGTGCGGGAGTGGCCGGGCCGGGAGAAGACCAGAGTGGCGCGCCTGGCGGTGACAAGCATCACGAGTAGGTGTTGACTTGTCAACGATTCGGACGTAGAACAACACGAAAGCAACGCCAAACCCACACAGCCGGGCAGCGATGCCGGCGGAGCGAGAGGGCGGAGGCCATGTACGCCGAGGAGCGCCAGCAGGCGATCGCCGGACTCGTCGCCGACCGCGGCCGGGTCGCGGTGACCGGCCTCGCCGAGGAGTTCGGCGTGACCACCGAGACCGTCCGCAGGGACCTGGCGGTGCTCGAGCGCGCCGGGATGCTGCGCCGGGTGCACGGCGGCGCCGTCCCGGCCGGCGCGCTCACCCTCGTGGAGACGGCCCTTGTCGAGCGGCACGACACCCGCAGCGAGCAGAAGCGCAAGATCGCCGCCGCCGCCCTCGACCTGCTGCCCGGCCCCGGCGGCAGCCTGGTCCTCGACGGCGGCAGCTCGACGGCGGCCCTCGCCGAGGTGCTGCCCGGCGACCGGCGGCTGTTGGTGGCCACCCACTCGGTCCCCCTCGCCGCCCGCCTGGCCACGGCCCCCGGGCTCACGCTGCACGTGCTGGGCGGCCGGGTGCGGGGCATCACGCAGTGCGCCGTCGGTGAGACGACGGTGCGGACGCTGGCCGAGCTGCGCTTCGACGTCGCCTTCCTCGGCGCCAACGGGATCACCCCCGCCCACGGGTTCACCACGCCGGACGAGGCCGAGGCCTCGGTCAAGCGAGCCATGGTGCGCGCCGGCCAGCGCGTGGTAGTGCTCGCCGACAGCAGCAAGCTGGGCCGCGAGCACCTGGTGCGCTTCGCCACGGCCGAGGACGTCGACGTGCTGGTCACCGACGCCGAGGCCGATCCCGCCGTCGTCGCCCGGCTGGAGGACGCCGGCCTCGAGGTCGTGATCGCATGAGCGACATCCCCGGGGGCCGGGTCGTCACCTTCACCGCCAACCCCAGCCTGGACCGCACGCTGGCCCTGCCCGGCCCGCTGGAGCGCGGCGGGGTCGTCCGCCTGGCGCCGAGCGTCACCGAACCCGGCGGCAAGGGCGTCAACGTGGCCCGGGCGATCGCCGCCGCCGGCGCCGACGTCGTCACCGTCCTGCCCGCGGCCGACGACGACCCGATCGTCGGGGCGCTGCACCGGCTGGACCTGCCGCTGGAGACCGTGCCGGTGGCCACCCCGGTCCGCACCAACTACAGCCTGATCGAGCCCGACGGCACCACCACCAAGCTCAACGAACCGGGCGCCCCGCTGGCCGAGGACACCCGGGCCGCCCTGGCCGCCGTCCTGCACCGGCACGCCGCCGGCGCCCGGTGGCTGGCGCTCTCCGGCTCGCTGCCGCCGGACACGCCCGCGGACTGGTACGCCGAACTGGTCCGCTCGCTGCGCGACACCGGCGCCCGCATCGCCGTCGACACCTCCGAGGCGCCGCTGCTGGCGCTGCTGGCCGCCGGCCCGGACGCCGCTCCCGACCTGCTCAAGCCCAACGCCGAGGAGCTGGCCCAGCTGACCGGCGGCAGCGAGGCCGAGCTCCTCGCGGACGCCGACGCCATGCTCGCGGGGCTGCGGCAGCTGCACGAGCGCGGCGTGACGGAGGTGTTGCTGACCCTCGGCGCCGACGGCGCGCTCCTGTCGACCGCCGACGGCGGCCTGTGGTCGGCCCGCCCGCCCCGGATCACCGTGCGCAGCACCGTCGGCGCCGGCGACTGCAGCCTGGCCGGCTACCTGCTCGCCGACCTGGCCGGTGCCCCGCCGGCCGAGCGCCTGCGCGCCGCCGTGGCCTACGGCGCCGCCAGCGCGTCACTTCCCGGTTCCGCCGTTCCCACCCCGGCCCAGGTGGACGGAACCGCCGTCCGGGTCACCGCCGGCCCCCCCGGCAGCACCACCGCACCGAGCACCACCCCGGTCCCGGCCGCCGGCCGCGACGTCCTCTGACGCCTCCCGGAGAGGTCCCGCATGTCCGCACTCATCACCCCCGAGCTGGTCGCGCTGGACGCCGACCTCGGCTCCGACAAGGGCACGGTCGTGCGCCGGCTGGCCGGCATGGTCGCCGACGCCGGCCGCGCCACCAGCGCCGAGGCCCTCACCGGCGACGTCATGGCCCGCGAGGCCCAGGCCGCCACCGGGCTGCCCGGCGGCATCGCCATCCCGCACTGCCGGTCCGCGGCCGTGACCGAGCCGTCGCTGGCCTTCGCGCGGCTGGCGCCGGCGGTGGACTTCGGCGCTCCCGACGGCCCCGCCGACCTCGCGTTCCTCATCGCCGCCCCGGCGCACGGCGACGCCGACCACCTGACGCTGCTCACCGCCCTGGCGCGGGCGCTGGTGCGGCCGGACTTCGTCGCGTCGCTACGCGCGGCCGGCTCCGCCGACGAGATCGTGCGGCTGGTGCAGGAGGTCGTCTCCCCCGAGCCCGCCACCGCGTCGGCTGCCGCCGCCCCGGCGGCCCCGGCTGCCGAGCCCACCACCACGGCGGCGGCGGCCCGGCGCAGCATCGCCGTGGTCAGCGCCTGCCCGACCGGGATCGCGCACACCTACATGGCCGCCGACAAGCTCAAGGCCGCCGCCCTGGCCGCCGGCGTGGACATCCACGTCGAGACCCAGGGCTCCTCGGGCTCCACGCCGCTGGACCCGGCGGTCATCCGGGCCGCGGACGCGGTCATCTTCGCCGTGGACGTCGGCGTCAAGGACCAGGAGCGGTTCGCCGGCAAGCCCCTGGTGCAGTCCGGCACCAAGCGGGCGATCAACGAGCCGGACGTGATGATCCGCGAGGCGCTGGCCGCCGTCGACGACCCGAACGCCCGGCGGGTCTCCGGCACCGCCGCCGCGGAGAGCGCGGCCGCCGCCGGGGCGGGCAAGCCGAGCACCGGCGCCGAGATCCGCCGTTGGCTGCTCACCGGCGTCAGCTACATGATCCCGTTCGTCGCAGCCGGCGGGCTGCTCATCGCCCTGGGCTTCCTGCTCGCCGGGTTCCCCATCGCGAACGCCAACCCGGACACCGGCACGTCATGGGCGCAGACCTGGGCGGTCAACAACTCGCTGTTCGACCTGCCGACGAGCACGGTCGAGGATCTCCGCGGCGGCCTGGCCGGCTACCTGGGCGGGTTGCTGTTCCTCCTCGGCAGCCTGGCGTTCTCCTTCCTCGTGCCGGCGCTGGCAGGGTTCATCGCCTACGCCATCGCCGACCGGCCGGGCATCGCCCCCGGCTTCACCGTCGGAATCGTGGCCACCACCGTGGGCGCCGGCTTCCTCGGCGGCCTCGTCGGTGGCGTGATCGCCGGGTTGGCCGCCCTGTGGTTGAGCCGGCTGAAGGTGCCCGCGTTCATGCGGGGACTCATGCCCGTCGTGATCATCCCCCTGGGCGCCACGCTCATCGCCGGTGGTCTGATGGTCCTCGTGCTCGGCCGGCCGCTCGCGGCTGCCGTCACCGGCCTCACCAACTGGCTCAACGGCCTGTCCGGGGCCTCAGCCATCCTGCTCGGCATCATCCTCGGCCTGATGATGGCCTTCGACATGGGCGGCCCGGTCAACAAGGCCGCGTACGCCTTTGCCACCGCCGGCCTGGCGAGCTACATCGCCGACCCGACCACGAACACCGGTCCGCTGGTGATCATGGCAACGGTCATGGCCGCGGGCATGGTGCCCCCGATCGCCCTGTCCGTCGCGACCTTCGTCCGTCCGAAGCTGTTCACCCCTGCCGAGCAGGAACAGGGCAAGGCCGCCTGGCTGCTCGGGCTGGCGTTCATCACCGAGGGCGCCATTCCCTTCGCCGCCGCCGACCCGCTGCGAGTCATCCCGTCGATCATGCTCGGCGGCGCGACCACCGGCGCGATCGTCGCGGCCGCGGGCGCGCAGGCGCAGGCGCCGCACGGTGGGGTCTTCGTGTTCTTCGCGATCCAGTCGTTCCTGGTGTGGCTGCTCGCGATCGTGATCGGCACCGTCGTCGGGGCTGTCGCGGTGATGATCGCCAAGAACATCGGCCGGCCGAAGGCCGAGGCCGTCCCGGAGGACGCCGTCGACCTCCAGCACGCGCACGCGCCCGCCGCCACCGCCACCCAGCCGGTCCGGGCCTGACCCGGCAAGCTGCACCCACCGGTTCCCGTAGCGAGAAGAGGACAGATGCCCAGTCAGACCGTCACCGTCGGCTCCCGCATCGGGCTGCACGCCCGGCCGGCTGCGCTCATCGCCGAGGCCGTCGGCAAGGCCGGCGTCCCCGTCACCCTGGCCACCCCCGGCGGCGTCCCGGTCGACGCCGGCTCACCGCTGATGATCATGACCCTGGGTGCGAAGCAGGGTGCCGAGGTGATCGTGAGCAGCGAGGACCCGGCGGCGCTGGAGCGCATCGCCGATCTGGTGGCCCAGGACCTCGACGCGGAGTAGCCGGCCGGAGAATTGCGGCCCGACATGACAACGGCGCCCGTCCCCTCCACGAGGGGGCGGGCGCCGTCATCGGTGCGGTGGAGCCGATGCCTCAGCTGCCGGGGCGGTCGACGTCCCCGCGCCAGGCGCCGGTCTCGACGCCGCGCTGCTCGATGAACTCCTTGAAGCGCTTGGCGTCCGCCTTGACCTGCCGGTCGTCGAAGCCCAGCGCCGCGCCGGCCTTCTCGACGACGCTCTGCGGCTCCCAGTCGATCTGGATCATGACGCGGGTCTTGTTGTCGTCGATCCGGTGGAAGGTGACCACCCCGGCGTGCTTGGCGTCACCGCCGGTGCTGGTCCACGCGACGCGCTCGTCGGGATGCTGCTCGGTGATCTCGGCGTCGAACTCCCGCTTCACGCCGTCGATGTTGGTGACCCAGTGGACGTGGGTGTCGTCGATCTGGGTGATCCGCTCCACCCCGCCCATGAACTGGGGGAAGGACTCGAACTGGGTCCACTGGTCGTAGGCGACACGGATCGGGACGTCGACGTCGATCGATTCCTGCACGCGGGCCATGGATCCTCCTCGCTCTCGGTGTCGGTGTCGCCCGACCCCTACCCGGACGGCCGCGCACGAACACCTGAGGAGCAGGTCAAGCCGGTCCGGCGGGCCCGCACCCGCCGCTCAGCGCAGCGCCGCGGCCCCGCACCCCGCCGCTCAGCGCAGCGCCGCGGCGACGCTCCCGCGCACCGGGCGGCCGTCGAGCAGCAGCATCTGCGCCAGGTGGTAGGCGTCGGGCTGGCCGGCCCAGGTCCCGCTCGCCGGCTCCCCCGACGGCGTCAGCTCGTGCCGCCAGCTGCCCGTGGCGGCGTCGGCGAAGCGGGCCTCCCCGTGCTCGCGCCACCGCCGGGCCAGGTCCCGGTACCGCTGCTCCCCGGTGACCTCGGCCAGCACGCTCGCCGCGGCGATCGCCTCGCACAGCACCCAGTGCATGCGCGCGCCCACCACCGGCCGGTCGTCCCAGTCGAGGGTGTAGGGGAACCCGTCGTGCCCGTCGGCGGCCCAGCCCCGCGTGGCCGCGGCGTCGAAGAGCGTGACGGCGTCGTCCAGCAGCCAGCCGGGCGGGTCCGGCGTGACGGCGCGGACGTGCAACGCCAGCCGCGCCCACTCGAACTGGTGCCCGATCGTCACGCCGTAGGGCCGGAACGGATCGGCCGGGCGGTCCCGGTTGAAGTCGGGCAGCGGCGTCCAGTCGGCGGTGAAGTGCTCCGGCAGCCGCCAGTTCCGCTCGCGCGCCCAGCCGTGGACCACCCGCTCGGTGCTGCGCAGCGCCTGGGCGCGCAGCCGGCCGGCGGTGCTCGGGTCGGTCGCCGCGAGCGCGTCCGCCGCGGCCAGCGACGCCTCCACGCCGTGCATGTTGGCGTTGACGCCCCGGTAGCCGGACAGCTGCCGCCAGTCGCGGTCCCACTCCTCCACCGCCAGGCCGGCGGCGTCGTCCCAGAACCGGGTCTGCCACACGTCGAGCGCCTCGTCGAGCAGCGCGCGGCCGCCCGCCGTCCCGGCCGTGGTCGCGGTGGCCCCGGCCAGGACGACGAAAGCGTGCACGTAGGCGGTCTTGCCGTCGTCCTCCGTCGAGGCCACCCACCCGCCGTGCTCGGCGTCGTGCAGCGGTCCCTCGGTGAGCGCGCCGACCCCGTGCCGGACCAGTTCGTCCGCCCCCGGCCGGCCGAGCAGCGCCGCCAGCCCGAAGACGTGCGTCATCCGGGCGACGATCCAGGTCTGCTGCGGCCGGTCGGCGAGCACGTCCCCGTCGGACCCGAGGTAGCCGAAGCCGCTGCGGGCCAGCCGGGAGCGGGCGGCGAAGGCCAGCAGCCCGTCGAGATCGGTCACGCAGCGGCTCCGGGCCCTCAGAACGCCAGCGCCGTGCCGGGATCGGACAGCAGCGCACCGATGTCGGCGAGGAACCGGCTGCCCAGTTCCCCGTCGATGATCCGGTGGTCGAAGGAGAGCGCCAGCTGCGTCACCTGCCGCGGCACCACCTTGCCCTTGTGCACCCAGGGACGCTCGCGGACCGCGCCGAAGGCCAGGATCGCCGACTCCCCGGGGTTCAGGATCGGGGTGCCGCTGTCGACGCCGAAGACGCCGACGTTGGTGATCGTGATCGTGCCGCCGGTGAGGTCCGCCGGTGCCGTCCGCCCCGCCCGGGCGGTCTCGGTGAGCTCGGCCAGCGCCGTGGCCAGGTCGGCGAGGGAGAGCCGGTCGGCGTCCTTGATGACCGGGACGACCAGCCCCCGGGGGGTGGCCGCGGCGATGCCGAGGTTGACGTAGTCCTTGACCACGATCTCCTGGGCCTGCTCGTCCCAGGAGCTGTTCACCATCGGATGGCGGCGCACCGCGAGCAGCAGGGCCTTGGCCACCAGCAGCAGCGGGCTGACCTTGACCCCGTCCATCTCCGGGCGGGCCGCCAGCCGGGTGCGCAGCCGCATGGCGCGGGTGACGTCGACGGTGAGGAACTCCGTCACGTGCGGCGCGGTGAAGGCGCTGGCCACCATCGCCGCGGCGGTGTGCTTGCGCACCCCCTTGATCGGGATGCGCTGCTCGCGGGTGCCGGCGTCGGCGACCGGCCGGAGCGCGGCGGGCCGGGCGGCGCGGCCGGCCGCCGCGGCCTCGACATCGGCCCGGGTGATGACGCCGCCGTCACCGCTGCCGGCAACCGCGGTCAGGTCGACGCCGAGGTCCCTGGCGCGCTTGCGGACCGGCGGCTTGGCCAGCGGCCGCGGCCGCCGGTGCCCGTGCTCCGCCGCCCGGGACGGCGCCGCCTCCTCGGCTGCTGCGTGCGCCTCGGCGGCGCGGCCGACCTCCAGCCCGCCGTGCCGCACCGGCTTGGTGCGGGCGTCGGGGGCGGTGGTGAGCAGCGGCGGGTGCGCGGACTCCTCCTCCGCCGGCGGCGGGGCGGTCGCGCGGGCGGCGACCGTCGTGCCGCTGCGGCGCGGCCGCCGGCGGGCCTCGGTGCTGCGCGGGCCGTAGCGGACCAGCACGGACGTGCGCCCGCCCGGTGCGGGCCCGCCGATCAGGCCCTCGGCCGGCTCGGCCGCGGCCGGGGCCTCCTCGGGGGCCGGGCCGCCCCCGGCCTCCCCGCCGACGTCGATGGTGATGATCGGCGTGCCGACGTCGACGGTCTCCCCGGCCTGGTGCAGCAGTTCGGTGACCGTGCCCGCGTACGGCGAGGGCAGCTCGACGGCGGCCTTGGCCGTCTCGATCTCGCACAGCGGCTGGTTGACCGTGACCGTGTCGCCGACGGCCACCAGCCACTGCAGGATCTCTCCCTCGGTGAGCCCCTCACCGACGTCGGGGAGTTTGAACTGACGCAGCGTCCCCACCTCAGAACTCCATCGACCGGTCAACGGCGTCGAGGACCCGGTCGAGGTCGGGCAGGTAGACCTCTTCCAGCTTGGACGGCGGATAGGGGGTGTCGTAGCCCCCGACGCGCAGCACCGGCGCCTCCAGCGAGTAGAAGCACGTCTCGGTCACCCGCGCGGCGATCTCCGCGCCCAGCCCGAGGGTCACCGGCGCCTCGTGGACGACGACGCAGCGGCCGGTGCGCTCCACCGACTCGAACACCGGCTCGAGGTCCAGCGGCGACAGGGTGCGCAGGTCGATGACCTCCAGCGAGCGGCCGTCCTCCGCGGCCGCCTCCGCCGCCTGCAGCGCCGTCTTCACCATCGGCCCGTAGGCCAGCACGGTGACGTCGTCCCCGCCGCGCACGACCCGGGACCGGAACAGCGGCTCGGGTGTGGCGTCGGTGTCGACCGGAGCCTTCTCCCAGTACCGGCGCTTGGGCTCGAGGAACACGATCGGGTCGGGGTGGGCGATCGCCTGCTGGATGCCCCAGTAGGCGTCCACCGGGTTGCTGACCGCGACGACCTTCAGCCCGGGCGTGTGCCCGAAGTAGGCCTCGGGGCTCTCGCTGTGGTGCTCGACGGCGCCGATGCCCCCGCCGAAGGGGATGCGGACGACGATCGGCATCCGCACCTTGCCCCGGGAGCGGGCGTGGATCTTGGCGACCTGCGTGAGCAGCTGGTTGGCCGCGGGGAAGACGAACCCGTCGAACTGGATCTCGCAGACCGGCCGGTAGCCGCGCATCGCCAGCCCGACGGCGGTGCCGAGGATGCCCGCCTCGGCCAGCGGGGTGTCGACGACGCGGTCCTCGCCGAAGTCCTTCTGCAGGCCGTCGGTGATCCGGAAGACCCCGCCGAGGCGGCCGATGTCCTCCCCCATGAGCACGGTCTTGGCGTCGTCCTCCATCGCCCGGCGCAGCCCGTGGTTGAGCGCCTTGCCGATCGTCAGGACCTGTGTCATCGCTCGACTCCGCCCTCGTTCCGCTCCTCGGTCGACCACATGGGTCGCCTCCGCGGTCGCTCCGTTCCTCGCTCGCCGGCGCTCGCTGCGATGCTCACTCCCTGTCGGCTCCCGGCATCTCCCTGCGATGCTCGCTCGGGCGTCGTCTTCGGCGGGGTCATCACGCCTCGCCCCCCTCGAAGCTCGCCACGTACTCCTCGAACTCCGCCTGCTGCTGGGCCAGGTGCCGCGTCTGCTCGGCGTAGACCCGGTCGAAGATCGCCGTCCCCGGCGGTTCGGGCATCT
>DATAAV010000227.1:0-1657 GCA_036259935.1 Geodermatophilus sp.
GGCGCCCGCACCCCCACGAACCCGTCTCGGCCGCCGGCCGCAGGCGCAGTCGCCGACCCCTGAACCCGGTCGGGGACGATGACGTACGGACGAAGGAGCTCATCCCGTGACGAACACCCGCACCCGCGGCCTGCTGCTGGCCGCCGCCTCCACCCTCGCGCTGACGCTGAGCGCCTGCGGTTCCGACAGCTCGGCCGAGGAGAGCGCCGCCTCCGGCAGCAGCGCCACGAGCAGCTCCGCCGCGGCGCCGGAGTCGAGCGCGGCCCCGGCGCCGGAGGGGCCGTTCGGCGCGGGCTGCGCGGCCGTCCCCGCCGACGGCGAGGGCAGCTTCACCGGGATGACCGACGACCCGGTCGCCACCGCGGCCAGCAACAACCCGGTGCTGTCCACCCTGGTCAGGGCGGTGCAGGCGGCCAACCTGGTGGACACCCTCAACACCACCGAGGACATCACCGTCCTGGCGCCGGCCAACCCCGCCTTCGAGGCGGTGCCCGCCGACGCGCTCAACGGCCTGCTGGCCGACACCCCGCAGCTGACGGCGGTGCTCACCCACCACGTGATCCCGGGCCGGCTGAGCCCCGGGGAGCTGGCCGGCACCCACACCACGCTCAACAACGACGAGGTCACCATCGAGGGGTCGGGCGAGTCCTTCGCCATCGCCGGCGAGGAGACCGTCGTGGGCCAGGAGGCCTCGGTGATCTGCGGCAACGTGCAGACGGCGAACGCGACCGTCTACATCATCGACCAGGTGCTCGCCCCGCCGGCGGCCTGACCTGCCTGCCTCCGGGCCGCCGTCCGGCTCCCGTCGGACGGCGGCCCGCGGAGCCGTCAGTAGGGTCGGGCGCATGACGGCTGCTCCCACCCTGCCCGACCGCGACCGGCTGCTCGAGCTCATCGTCGAGCTGGCCGTGGTGCACGGGAGGGTCACCCTGTCCTCGGGGCGGGAGGCCGACTGGTACATCGACATGCGTCGGCTCACCCTCCACCACGAGGGCGCTCCGCTGGTCGGGCGGGTGATGCGGCAGCTGACCGGCGACCTGCGCTACGACGTCGTCGGCGGGCTGACCCTGGGCGCCGACCCCGTGGCGACGGCGATGCTGCACGCCGCGGCCGCCGGCGAGGGGTTCCTCGACGCCTGCGTGGTCCGCAAGGCGGGCAAGGCGCACGGCCTGCAGCGCCGGATCGAGGGCCCGGACGTCGCCGGGCGCACGGTGCTCGTGGTGGACGACGTGTCGACCACCGGCAGCAGTCCGCTGGCCGCCGCCGAGGCGCTGCAGGAGGCCGGCGCCGAGGTGCTCGGGGTCGCGGTGATCGTGGACCGGGGCGGGCGGGCCGCGGTCGAGGCGGCCGGGTTCGAGTACCGCTCGGCGTTCGAGCTGGCCGACCTCGGGCTGGCCTGAGCCCGGATCCACGTGCTCCGGGCAGTGGTGCCGACTGCTCTCCCGGGCGTGCGGGTCGGCCCTCGACGCCCGGTGCCGCCGGCCGCGATCTCGGTGTGGGGCGGGGAGCACAGCCGCGCGATACTGACCGGCGAGCAAGCATCGAGTGCCGACGACAGGAGAGCCGCATGCCCATCGCGACCCCCGAGGTCTACGCCGACATGATCCGCCGGGCCAAGGAGGGCGGCTTCGCCTACCCGGCGATCAACTGCACCTCC
>DATAAV010000228.1:0-5366 GCA_036259935.1 Geodermatophilus sp.
CCGTCCCGGTGGCCGAGGCGGCCCTGTGTGGCGCCGTGCCCGCGCCGTGGGCCTCGGCGCACTGGTCACCCTGGTGCTCCTCGCCGCGGCCTCCGTGGCCGGCCTCCTGCCGCTGCAGGTCATGCGGGTGGACTCCGGCAGCATGGCGCCGACCATCGAAGCCGGCGACCTGCTGCTCGTCGACCACCGCCAGGGCCCCGTGCACCGCGGAGACGTCGTCGCCGTGGAGAACCCCGCCGGCGGCGGCCTGCTCGTCAAGCGGGTGGTCGGGGTGGGCGGGGACCGGGTGGGCATCGAGGACGGCGTCCTGGTCGTGAACGGGACGCCGGTGTGCGAGCCGGCGATCGACCCGACGCTGATCGACGGGGTGTACTTCGGCCCGGTGACCGTGCCGCCCGGCGAGCTGTTCCTGCTCAGCGACCACCGGGACCGGTCGATCGACTCCCGCACCTTCGGAACCGTGCCCGCCTCGGAGCTGGTCGGCTTCGTGCGGAGCCGGCTGTGGCCCTCCCCCGGCGGCCTGCCGACGACCGGCAGCTGCTGACCCCGGCGCCTCCCCACGTACACGCAACACCGGCGGCGACCAGATGGCCTGGTCGCCGCCGGTGTATGTCGTGGGTGGGTGCCGGGAGCGGCGGATCAGCCGCGGACCGGGCCCTCCGCGGTCCGGTTCGCGGCCGGCTCGTCGGCCGGCGGGAAGGAGAGCTCGCCGGTGGACCGGGACAGCTCGTGCCAGAGCTTGTTGGTGTCGTTGAGCCCCCGCTCGACCTCGGTGAGGGAGACGTGCACCGGGATGCCCGGCCGCCCGCCCACCTTGACGAGGAAGTGGCCGCGGCCCGGCGGCTCGGCCTCCGCACCGGTACCGGGGTTCCAGGCCGGCGGGTCCTGCCAGCCGATGAGCAGGTCCTGCTCGGCCCGGGTGAGCGGCACCGCCGAGTTGAGCATCGGCATCTCCGCCGAGGGAAGCCCCCCGCAGATCACCATGCCGGAGCGCTCAACGAACCCGCGGGCCTTCATCCGGTCCTCCTCGCTGGGGAGGGCCAGCAGGTCGCTCATCGTGTGGCTCACCATCGCCATGCCCACGCCGCGCTGGCGGTTGAGCCGGGTCAGCGCGTCGACCCGGTCCACCATGCCGCGGCCGGCCCGCAGCGCCCGCCACAGCTCGTCGAGGACGACGAAGTAGTGCCGGCGGGGCTCCAGCCCGGCGTCGGCCAGGGCGTGGGCGACGTTGATGGTGCCGAACCCCGCCGACCAGCAGGCGAGCAGCACCGCCGCCTGCAGGTCGGTCTGGGCGTCGTCGATGCTCGACACGTCGAAGACCACGGGCCGGTCCCGGCGCATGGGAGTCGTGGTGGGCTCGGCGAAGATGCGGCCCAGCCGCCCGCCGCCGGTCAGGCCGATGAGCGTGGCCTCCAGGTCCTCGGTCACCTCGTCGTAGCGGCTGCGGTCGCCCCGGTCGAGCGCGGCGGCCCGCACCTCCTCCGGAGCCGCGCGCAGCACCTCAAGCAGGTGGCGCAGGGTGGGGGCGCCGAGGCGCTCGGAGTCATGGCTGTCGTCGAGCACCCGCAGGGCCCGGTCGAGCACCGTCTCCTCGCGGTCGGTCGGCGCCGCGGAGCGCATGACCGTGATGAGGGCCGAGACGATGGCGTGGCGCCGTCCGTGGGCGTCGGCGAGCACCTGGGTGCGGGCGTCGCCGGTCAGCCGCCGGGCGGCCGCCACCGCCTCACCGGGGTCGAGCACGTTGAGGTGCCCGCGCCCCCGGCCGAGCCGGATGACCTGCCCCCCGATCGCCTCCACGAGGTCGACGTAGTCGGGCTTGAGGTCGCCCAGGACCAGCGGCATGACCCCGTAGCCGGCCAGGCCCAGGGCCATGCGCCGGACGACGGTGGACTTGCCCAGGCCGGGCTTGCCCAGCACGAACGCCGACGGGCTGCTGATCAGGTTGGCCCGCTGGAACCAGCTGATCGGGTCGCAGCAGAGGGTGGCGCCCGACAGCAGGTTGCGGCCCAGCGGCACGCCGATCATGGGGGTGCCGGCGCCGGCGGCGAAGGGCCACAGCCCGCACGCCTGCACGGTCGTGGCCCGCCACTCGTCGGGTGCCTGCACGTAGGTCGACGAGCCCCGCCCGCGACCGGCCCAGCCCCGCGGGCCAGGTGCGGGGGTGGCCGCGGCGCGGCGGCCGCGCCGCGGCTTCACAGCACCTCCCGGAACTCGTTCGGGACGGTCAGGTGGGCCGAGGGGATGATGCCCAGGGGCAGCGCCGCGGCGAAGGCGGAGTCCTGCGACCCGTAGACCGGGCGCAGCTGGGTGCGGGCGGTGGCCGACAGGTTGTCGATCGCGGCCCGCGCGGCGTCCAGGGCGGCCCGCGGGTCGTCGAGCAGGTCGGTGTCGGCGACGGTGGCCGTGACCAGCATCCCGAAGTCCACCAGCCCGGCGCCGCGGGCCTCCTCCTCGGCGGTCAGCGCCGCGGCCCGCTGCTCGAGCTGCACCCGCGCGGTGGGCCGGGAGGTCGACGACGCCCGGAAGTCGGCGTTGCGCTTGTCCTGCTCGACGATCCGGGCGGCCCGGCCGGCGTCCAGCGGCCGGTAGAGCAGCGTGACCCGCTTCCGGTCGATGTCGGGGTGCGGGGCCAGCAGATCGGCGAGCACCGACGAGTACACCTCGCCCCGCGGCGCCTCGGTCATCGACCAGGTCACCGACAGCGCGCCGTCGTGCCGGTACCAGCCCCAGCCGGCCTCCGCGGCGGTCGGGCCGACGTCGGACCAGCGCAGTTCCGGGGTCTCCCCCGCCGCGTGCACCTCGTCGAGCACCCGCGCGACCGACGGGTCGTAGGCCACCCGGACCAGCTCGCACAGCTCCTGGGCGGTGACCGGGCGCACCGCGCCGGCGCCGGTGGCGGTCAGGCCGGCGGCCAGGCCCGGCAGCCGGGTGGCGAGGTCGCGGGCCACGTCCTCGACCGCCCGCTTGCGTCCGCCACCCCGGGCGGCCATGGAGAAGGTCAGGGAGACGTACGCGGTCACGGTCGCCGAGCCGGCCGGATAGGTGGTGGCAACCTCCCGCAGCATTGCCAGGGCGACGTCGGGGGCGTGCGGGTCCACGCGCGTGTCGACCTCCCGGCGCAGCCGGGTGCCCGAGTCGGGGGCGGTCTCGACGCTCACCGCCGCCCCGACCAGCCCCGGCTCGTGCCCCAGCGCGGCCAGCCAGGCGCCCCAGTGGGCCACCCAGGTGTCCACCTGGTCGTCGTCGACCAGGGAGGCGCCGTCGGGCTCGGTCATCAGGACGACGGTGGCGTGCCGGGTGGCGGGAACGGTGATCAGCGCGAACGGCCGACCGTGGGAGTCCCGCCACTCCGACAGCTGGGAGGCCGCGGCCAGGCCGGGCAGCTGGAAGGACCCGTAGGGGGTCTGGCCCAGCGGGCCGGAGCGGTAGAGGTGGGACCCGGAGCGGCGGGCCCGGGCCCAGCCGATCCGCGTCGAGAGCCGCTGCGCGCCGGACCGGTGGTGGCGGTCGCGCACCACCAGCAGGGCCAGCAGGCCTCCGACGCCGGTGGCCACGGCCACGGACCAGAGCACGCCCGCGACGGCCATCGTTCCGATGACGGCGATGAGGCCGGCGAGCAGCAGCGCGGTCCCCAGGGTGCCGAGGCTGCCCAGCCCGGCGCTGGTGGGGCGCCGCCAGTTGCCGTAGGTGCGCGGCTGCGAGGCGGACGGGGTCACGGCGGTCACAGGACGGAGTCCTCTTCCTCGGAGCGGGTGCGGGTCGGCCGGGGAGCCTCGGCGTGCCGGTCTGCGTGCCGGTCGGTCGTCGCCAGGCGCCGCTCGACGGGCTCCCGCAGCGGCCGGGCCGCGGTCATCGGCGGAAGACCGACGGGCAGACCCTCGATGACCGGGTTGCTGCCGGTGTCGACGCGGCCGGTGACCGCGCGGGCGCCGGTCCGCGGGAGCGACACCGGGGCCATGCGGCCGCCGGAGTCGCGGGTCGAGGTGACCCGGACGGTGGTCGAGGCGGCGCCGCCCGCTCCTCCGGCGGCCATGCCCGCGGGGGCCATGGCGCCGGTGGCCACCGTGGCCGGGGCCACGGAACGGGCCCCGGAGGGCACGCCCAGCCCGCCGACGACCCGGTGACGCCCGACGGAGGTCATCGAGTGGACCACCGGCCGCAGCAGCCGCAGGAGTGCCGGCAGGGCGGCGATGGCCAGGGCCAGGAACGTGATCCCGGTGAGCGAGGCGACCACCGGCGAGGCGCCGGGGTCCGGAGCGACGAGGAAGGCCGTGGCGAAGATGATGGCGGCCACCGGCTGGTAGAGCGTGAAGGCCGCGATCCAGGTCAGGATGCGGACGAACACGGCGCGGCCGGTGTCGGTGTTGGTCGCCGAGGCCGTCAGCGGCAGGACGCCGGCGAGGACGACCAGGACCACCCCGCGGGCGATGAGCAGGACGACCTGCAGGGCGGCGCCGACGAGGGCCGCGGTGGCCACCAGGATGGTGAGGACCACGGGCAGGTCCTCCGTGGACTGCAGCGCGAGCAGGTCGGTGAGGCCCGCCTCCACGTCGCCGGCCGCCTGCTGGAGGATCCAGACCGAGAAGGCGTCGGCCGCGCTGACGAACAGCGTCACCGCCGTCAGCCCCGCCCCGGTGACCAGGACGAGCGTGAACAGGCCGCGGATGAGGTCCGCGGCAGGCTGGGTGCGCCGCTGCCAGGCCATGCGCCCGGCGGCGACGAGCACGGCCACCACGGCCAGTGCCGCGGTGTACCAGGAAAGCGACCCGGTCAGCAGGGCCGTCGCCTCCGACGGTGTCGCCGCGCCGTCCGGGCCGATGGTGGCCAGGCCCGGTGAGGGCGGGCTCGACCACAGTCGCGCGACGGCGGCCAGCGTCTCGCCGGCGGCCTCCACGATCTCCCGCGCCAGATCGCCCAAGGGGTCGCCTCCTGATGTCTCGTCGAGCACGCCGGTGCCGGCGGCCGGGATGGCCGGATCGATGAAGTTCGCGTTCGAGTCCACGGAGCTGTTGCCCTGCACCCGGGCCCCCGGGAGGAGGGAGGCATCGCCGGAGGTGAAGCCGACGGGGTCCTGGTCCTCGAACAGGACGTTGCCCGTGTCGGGACCTCCGCCGACGGGGTTGCCCGGCATCGGGCCGCCGGGCACGAGCGCCTCGCCGTCCGGCCCGCCGGGCACGACGTTCCCCGTGTCGGGACCTCCCCCGACGGGGTTGCCCGGGACCGGGCCGCCGGGGAGGAGTCCTCCGTCGTCCGGCCCTCCGGGCACGTTGCCGGCGTCGGGTCCGCCCGAGGCGGGGCCCGGGTCGGCGCCGGCCACCGGCGGCGCACCGGCCTGATCGGTGGTCGGCGTGGCCGTCGGCGTCGCC
>DATAAV010000229.1:0-35680 GCA_036259935.1 Geodermatophilus sp.
TCCGGGTGCCGCGCGGCGTCGCTGCCGGCGAGGACGACCTCGACGCGGCCCGAACCCTGCTCGCCGAGTGCGGCGAGGTGGTGGTCAAGCCGGCCCGCGGGGAGCAGGGCAAGGGCATCACAGTGGGGGTGCACTCCCCCGAGGCGCTGGAGCGGGCGGTGCGGCTGGCGGCGCAGTACTGCCCCGACGTGCTGGTCGAGGAGCTCGTCGAGGGGCAGGACCTGCGGGTGGTGGTGATCGACCACGAGGTCGTCGCGGCCGCGGTGCGCCATCCGGCGGAGGTGGTCGGCGACGGCCGCAGTCCGGTGACCGACCTGGTGCGCACGACCAGCCGGCGTCGCGAGCGGGCCACCGGCGGGGAGTCGAGCATCCCGCTCGACGAGACCACCGCCGAGGTGGTCGCCGAGGCCGGGTACGACATGGACGACGTCCCGCCCTCCGGTGAGCGGATCCAGGTCCGGCGGACGGCGAACCTGCACACCGGCGGCACCATCGAGGACGTCACCGACCGGCTGCACCCCGCGATCGCGGAGGCCGCCGTGCGGGCCAGCCGCGCCATCGGCATCCCGGTGACCGGGCTGGACTTCCTGGTGCCCGACGTCGAGGGCCCCGACCACGTGTTCATCGAGGCCAACGAGCGGCCCGGGCTGGCCAACCACGAGCCCCAGCCGACGGTCGAGCGCTTCGTGGACCTGCTCTTCCCCGAGACCCGCCGCCGCTGAGCGCCCTCATGGAGGGGCTCCGTGGGCGTGACGCCCGCGCGCTCCCTCCATCAGCGGACGTGCCGCCCCGCGATGCCGGGACGAACCGGGCTCAGTAGGGTCAGAGCCGGTATGGCCGGATCACCTGCAGGAGACGAACGCCCCGTCGTCGTGGTCGCCAACCGGCTGCCGGTCGACCAGGTCACGGATCCCGACGGCACCGTGCGCTGGCAGCGCAGCCCGGGCGGCCTGGTCACCGCGCTCGAGCCCTTCGTGGCCGGCCGCGGGGGCGCGTGGGTGGGCTGGTCCGGGTCGGCCGGCGAGGCACCGGAGCCGTTCGAGTCCGGCGGGATCTCGCTGGTGCCCGTGCCGCTGTCCGCCGAGGAGGTGGACCGCTACTACGAGGGCATGTCCAACGCCTCGCTGTGGCCGCTCTACCACGACGTGGTGGAGAAGCCGGAGTACCACCGCGCGTGGTGGGACACCTACGTCCAGGTCAACAAGCGCTTCGCCGAGCGCACCGCCGAGGTCGCGCCGCCCGAGGCGATCGTGTGGGTGCACGACTACCAGCTCCAGCTGGTGCCGGCCATGCTGCGCCAGCAGCGCCCCGACCTGACGATCGGTTTCTTCCTGCACATCCCCTTCCCGCCCTACGAGCTGTTCACCCAGCTGCCGTGGCGTTCGGCGATCGTCGAGGGGCTGCTCGGGGCCGACCTCGTCGGGTTCCAGCGGCCCAACGCGGCGGCCAACTTCGTCCAGCTCGCCCGGCGCCTGCACGAGCTGCCCACCCGCGGCAACGCGATCGAGTACGACGGGCGCACGGTGGTGGCCCGCGCCTTCCCGATCTCCATCGATGCCGAGGCCTTCGACAAGCTGGCCAGCTCGCAGGGGGTCGTCGCCCGCGCCGAGGAGATCCGCAAGGAACTGGGCCAGCCCGAGAAGATCATCCTGGGCGTCGACCGGCTCGACTACACCAAGGGCATCGCCGTCCGGCTCTCGGCGTTCCAGGAGCTGCTCGAGGACGGCGTCCTGGAGGCCCCGCAGACGGTGATGGTCCAGGTCGCCACACCCAGCCGTGAGCGCGTCGAGCACTACGTGCACATGCGGGAGACGATCGAGCAGCAGGTCGGCCACATCAACGGCGTCTTCGGCACCCTCGGCGGCCCGGCGGTGCACTACATGAACCAGTCCGTGCCGCGCGAGGAGCTCGCCGCCCTGTACCGCGCCGCCGACGTCATGCTGGTGACCCCGTACCGCGACGGGATGAACCTGGTCGCCAAGGAGTACGTGGCCGCCCGCGGGGACCTGGGTGGAGCGCTGGTGCTGTCGGAGTTCGCCGGTGCCGCGGCCGAGCTCAAGCAGGCGTTCCTGGTCAACCCGCACGACATCGCGGGGGTCAAGAACCAGCTGGTGCGGGCGCTGCGGGCCGAGCCGGCCGAGCTGGCGCGACGGATGCGCGCCATGCGCCGGCATGTGTTCAAGAACGATCTGGAGCACTGGGCGACGTCGTTCTTCCAGGCGCTGCGTGCGCAGACGTGACCGGCCTGCCGGCCGATCTCGCGGCCGCGTTGGCGGGCCTGGCGGCTCGGCGGCCGCTGCTCGTGGCCAGCGACTACGACGGGGTGCTGGCCCGGTTGCGCGAGGAGCCGTCGGCCGCCGTCCCGGAGCCGGGGGTGGCCGAGGTGCTGGCGCGCCTGGCCGGGCGGGACGGCGTCACGGTGGCGCTGGTCAGCGGCCGGGGCGTGGCCGACCTGCGGGCCACCAGCGGCCTGCGGGGGCCCTACCGGTGGGTGGGCAGCCACGGGGCGGAGTTCGACGGGCCGCTCACCGGGGAGCTGGCCGACCGCCGCGACGCGCTGGCGCGGCGGCTCGCGCCGGTGGTCGGGGGGACGCCCGGCGCCCGCCTCGAGGTCAAGCCGGCCAGCGTGGCGGTGCACGTCCGGCAGGTGGCCGACCGCACCGCCGCCGACGCGGTGCTCGCGCAGGCGCGGGAGCTGGCCGATCCGTCACTGACGTTGAAGCCGGGCAAGGAGGTCCTCGAGCTCGCGGTCACCGACGCCGACAAGGGCAGTGCCCTGCGCCGGCTGCGCACGGACCTCGGGGCCGCGGCGGCGGTCTACCTCGGGGACGACCTGACCGACGAGGACGCCTTCTGCACCCTCGGGCCGGACGACGTCGGGATCAAGGTCGGCGAGGGCGACACCGTCGCGCGCTACCGGGTCGCCGACCCCGCCGGGGCGATCGCCGTGCTGGAGCGACTGGCGAACCTGCTGGCCTGATCCGGCAGCACGGGGCCGGATCGGGACCGCCCTCGGCTGCGTCGGACGTGCGGCGGAATGGCGTTCCGACGGCGCGGCCGCGCATTGTCGACATGCGGGCCCGTAAATGGCGGTCACCGAACATTCTTGCCGGGGCGTCGCGACACGCCCCGTTCTGCGCGTGCCCCGTGCCCGGCGGACTCCACCATTGCTCCGCGCCCCACGAGTAACACCCGGCACACCGTTCCCGGGAATCGCGGGTGCGCAGAAAACGCCACTCCGTCCTCTCGAAACGCACAGGAGCTCCGATCATGTCGGTTCCCGTTCCGGTTCCCGTCGAGCGTTCCGGCGGCCGGTCGGCCGGTCGCCTCGTCGCACCGACGGTCACGGCCGCCATCGCGGTCCTGTCGGTCGTCGCGGTCGCGTTGGCCGTCATGGCCGTTCCGCGGATCCATCCGCTCTCCGCCCCGGTCGGCCGGACGCACGAGAACGTCATGGCCCTGGCCGGGCCGGGCACGTCCGTGCGTCCGCGGCGGGGCGATCGTGCCCGGTACGACGCGGTGCGTCCTGGTCGGCCGGCAGGCCGGAGCCGCCCCGCCGGTGCCCGCCGGCCGGGCGGGACGATCGCCGGTGCGTCCCGGTCAGGGCACCTCTGCCGGCATCCCGCATCCACGGGAGTCCCGGCTCCGGCCCTGGGGCGTAACCGCAGACCTGCTCGCCTCCCCGCGGGATCAGCGGGGCCCCGACCGGCTCCGTCGGCGGGCGGCGCTGGACGGGCGGCGGACCGGGCGCCGCCTCCGGGCCGCGGCCGTGCCGGCCCGGCTCCTCGAGCGTTCTCCAGCGCCCTCCGGCGCCGGGGCCGGACGGCGGCAGACGCAGCCATGGAGGCATCCTGGCAAGGCCTTGCGGACCCGTTGCTCGCCGGTGCCGGAACGCATAGCGAAATGGTCGGTGCCCTTTCCGGAACGGGTAGCCGAGCGCATTTCCGAAAGCACCGGCATTCACGGTATCCGTGACGACATCCCGGCCTGCTCGGGTGGGAATCCCGGGAGCGGGAGGCGGGGTGGCTGTCGAGCCGGCCGCAGGGTCCTGACCGACGTATCACCCTCGGGAGCCGGGCGCGGGCGGCGCCCCTCCCCCACCATCCGACGCCGGACGAGGAGGACGACGAGGCGACCGTGAAGATCCTGATCGCCGACGACAGCCGCGTCATGCGCCGGATCGTGACCCGCACCCTCCGGCAGGCCGGCTACGACGACTCCGACATCGTCGAGGCCGCGGACGGCCGCGAGGCCTACGACAAGGTCCACACGGAAGAGCCCGATCTGGTGCTCTCCGACTGGGACATGCCCCGGATGAGCGGCCTGGAGTGCCTGCTGGCTCTCCGATCGGCCGGTTCAGCGGTGCCGTTCGGATTCGTCACCGCGGAGAGCTCCCCCGACATGCGGGAGCGGGCGGCCGAGGCCGGTGCGCTCTTCCTCGTCTCCAAGCCCTTCACCGAGGAGACCTTCCGGGACGCCCTGGACGCCGTGTGGTCACCGCGCGGTGACTCCGATGCGCCCTCCGCACGGTGCTCGCGGGCAGCCGCGGCCGACCACGGGCGGGAGGCACGGGGAACGACCCCGCTGCTGCCCGCCGCCAAGGAGGTCCGCGACCTGTTCACGGGCCTGCTCGGCAGGCCGGTCACCGTCCGCCCCGGAGTTCCGGTGACGCCGGCCGAGGACCGCCCCGTCTCCCTTGCCGTCTACGTCGATCCGCACCTGGCGGTCACCGCGCTCTGCGTGATGGACCCCGGCCTGTCGGCGTACGTCGGGGGTGCGCTGGCGCTGCTGCCGCCCGGTGGGACCCGGGACGCCGTCGAGGAGGGCGGTGGGCTTCCCGCCGTGCTCGCCGAGGCGCTGCACGAGCTGGTCGACGTCCTCTCGGCGCTGCTCAATCCGCCGGGTGCGCCGCACTCGAGGCTGTACAAGCTCTACCTGCCGGGGCAGGAGTTGCCGACGGACCTGGCGACGATGGCCGCCGCCTTCCACCGGCTCGACCTCGACGTGGAGGTGCCGGGCTACGGCAGCGGCCCGCTGTCGCTGGTCCTGCCGGCCTGAGGGCGGCGCCGGGCCCGTTGCACGTGGAACACCGCGCCGGCGCGGTCAAGCGAGAGCCGGCTGCAACTGCTGCACGGTGGTGGGCAGGCAGGCCCAGACGTGCTTGGCGCCGCCGTCGACGTACCAGCCGTGGGCGGCCGAGAGCCGGGCGACGAGGTAGAGGCCGAGCCCGCCCTGGGCGGGGTCGCGGTCGACCGCGGGGGACGGCAGGGCCTCGGGCGCCCGGTCGCTGACGTCGAGCAGCCATCCGCCGCTGCCGGCGATGACGGTCGCCACGACCGGCGAGCAGCCGTGCCGCAGCGCGTTGGACGCGAGCTCGTCGAAGGCCAGGATCAGGTGCTCGGCCGCCTGGTCCTCGCCGTCAGGGGGAAAGCCGACGCCGTCGAGCCGCTCCCGCAGGGCCGCGCGGGCGGCGGGGAGCTCGGCGATCGCGTCGAGATTCCACCGCCAGACCTCACCGCGACCGTCCGGGAGTGGACGCAACGGCCACGACAGTCGTCTCATGTCCTCTCCCCCCGTCGTCGATTTCCGCGCCGCTCAACGGTTGCCCACCGATGCCCGGGCTCAACCGTCGGACACGCCGATCGCTGCCCCGCGGGGGTGGGTGGCGCTCAGCCGCGGGCGCCCACGGTGACGGCGACCAGCGCGACGTCGTCCTGCGGCGTGCCCTCGAGCATGCGGTCGAGCAACTGGTCGCACAGCTGGTCCAGCGGAGTGCCGGCCAGCGCGGCGAGGTGCCGGCGCAGCCGGGCCAGGCCGTTGTCCAGGCTGTCGCCGCGGCGCTCGATCAGCCCGTCGGTGTAGAGCAGCACCGTCGCTCCGGGGCCGACGTGGCACGTCTCCTCCCGGCGGTGCACGGCCGGGTCGACGCCGAGCAGCAGGTCGCCCTCGACCTCGCCGAGCACCGTGACCGTGCCGCCGGCGTCGAGCAGCAGCGGCGGTGGATGGCCCGCGTTGGCCCAGCGCAGCAGCCGGCCGCCGCGCTCCAGCCGGGCGATGGCCGCGGTGGCCAGGCTGCCGGCGTGCATGTCCACGATCGCCTCGTCCAGGCCGCGGAGCACCTCGGCCGGCCCGGCGCCGCTGTAGTGGGCGATCCCCCGCAGGAGGCCGCGCATCTGCCCCATCGCCGCCGCGGCCTCGGTGTCGTGGCCGACGACGTCGCCGATGACCACGACCGGGTCGCCGTTGCGGTCCAGAAAGGCGTCGTACCAGTCGCCGCCGACCCGGGCCGCCTCCGCCGCCGGCACGTAGCGCACGGCGACGGCGACGCCGTCCATGGCCGGCGGATCGGTGAGCAGGCTCCGCTGCAGCCCCTCGGCCAGCTGCGCCTGCTGGCTGAGCCGGTGCACGCGGTCCACGGTGCGACCGGCCACCAGTGCCACCTCGCGGGCCGTGGCCAGGTCGTCCTCGTCGACCCCGCGCCCCGGGTCGAGGTAGAGGGTGAGGACGCCGACCGTGCGCGACTGCGCCGGCAGGGGCAGCACCACCGCCTGCTCCGGCCCCAGGGCCCGCAGCAGGTCGCGCGGCTCCCCGGGCGGCATGAGGGCGAGCACGGACTCGATCGAGTCGATGACCGGAGTACCCGCGCGCAGGGCCTGCGCCACCGGCGAGGCGGCCGGCAGGGTGCTCAGCCGGACCGCGGCGTAGCGCGCCAGCAGCGCCCGCCGTTGCGGATCGCCGTGCCAGGAGCCGACGTCGCGCGGGCGGCCCTCCCGGTCGACGACGGTGACGATGCAGCTGTCGGCCAGCTCCGGCACCACCAGGCGGGCCAGCCGGCCCAGCGCCGAGGCGCCGTCCAGGGCCCCGGAGAGCTCGGCGGTGACCCGGGCCAGCAGCGCGCTGCGGGCCGCGGTCCGCGCGGCGGCCTCCTGGGCGGCCCGCCGCGCGGTCACGTCCAGCAGTTGCACCGCCAGACCGTCCGGGGTGGGCCAGGCACGCACCTCGTACCAGTGGCCCTGGGGGCAGCGGCGCGAGAGCTCGACGGCGATCGGCTTCCCGGAGGCCAGCGCCGCGCGGCCGGCCGACTCCATCGGCGCGCCCACACCCTCGGGGAACGCCTCCGCCACCGGCCGGTGGAGAAGCTCGGCGCGCGACCGGCCCAGCAGCCGCTCGGTCTCCGCGTTGACGTAGGTGACCCGGCACTGGTCGTCGAGGCAGCACAGCGGCGCCGGCATGGTGTCCAGCACCCGGGCCGCGGTGGGAGCGTCGGACCGCCCGGGCGCCGCGATGGCCGAGGACAGGGCGTCGGAGGAGACCGCCACCAGCGGGGAGGTGCTGTCGGCCGGTTCCTGCGGCCGGCATCCCAGGTGCCGGTCCCCCACGCGTGTTCACCCCACCTCAAAGCCGCCTGTGCCGGTGGCCCCGCTGTTGGAGCGACCTCTTCCGGAGGAACACCCGTGGTGCCCGTCGAGGACATGCGAATTGTGGCCAACCGGTGAGGTTCTGCCAAGGATCGACGGCGTGGCGGGTCGCGGTCCACCCCCCGATCCGGGGACGCGGCCCCCGCGGCCTGCGGGCGCCGGACCGGTGATGCGGCAGAGTGGACGCCGTGAACCGGGACGGCGCGGCACCTCCGCCGCACGACCTGCTGGTGCAGGCCGTGGAGGGCATGGACCGTCCCCTGGTCGTCCTCGACGAGGACTGGCGGATCAGCTACATCAACCCCGCCGGGGCGGCGGTGCTGGCCCTCCGGCCCCGGGACGTCATCGGCAGGGACCTGTGGGCCCAGTTCCCCGACGCGGTGGGCTCGCCGTTCGAGCAGCTGTACCGGCAGGTCCGGGCCACGGGCGAGTCCGGTGGCGTGGAGGGTTGGTTCCGCCCCCTCGGCCGGTGGTTCCGGGCCGACGCGTTCCTCACCGGGGCCGGTCTGGTCGTCACCTTCGACGACGTGACCGAGCGCCGCCGCGCGGAGGAGGAGCGTGCTGCCGCTGTCGCCGCGCGCGAGGAGGCGGCCGCGGAGGTGGCCCGCGCTGCCGCCCGGGCCGAGCTCGCCGGCCGGCACCTGATGCTGCTCGGCGACATCAGCCAGGCGATGACCTCGACCCTCGACGCCGACCGGGCCGTGCAGCGGTTCGCCCAGCTCGTCGTCCCCGTGCTGGCCGACTGGTGCCTGGTCAGCGTCGTCGACCCCGACGGGACCCGCCGCGACGTCGGCCGGGCGCACAGCGACCCCGCGATGGTGGCGGCGATGCACCGCTACACCGACACCCGGGTGCGGACCAACGCCAGCACCGCGCCCGTGCCGACGGCGCTGCGCAGCGGCCGACCGGTGATCATCCCGCAGATCACGCAGGCGCACATCGAGGAGATGATCTCCGACCCGGCCGGCCGCGAGGCGGTGGCGCCGCTGCGGCCGGCGGCGCTGGCCGCCTTTCCGCTGGTCGCCCGCGGGGAGGCCTTCGGGGTCCTCACGCTGGTCAACGGCCCCGAGCGCGGGCCGCACACCGAGGCCGAGCTGCGGACGGCGGAGATCGCCTCCCGCCGGGCCGCTCTGGCGCTCGACAACGCGCGGCTGGTCGCGGCCACCCAGCAGGTGGCCGAGCGGCTGCAGCTGAGCCTGCTCTCCCCGCCGGTGCAGCCGGACCTGCTGGAGCTGTCGGTGCGCTACCGGGCGGCGACCCGCGGCATCTCGATCGGCGGCGACTGGTACGACTCGTTTCTCCGCCCCGACGGCGACACCGTGCTGGTGATCGGGGACGTCATGGGCCATGACATCGAGGCCGCCGCGGCGATGGGCCAGGTCAAGACGCTGGTACGCGGCATCGCCTTCGACCGGCTGGAGGACCCGGCGGGGGTGCTGCGCCGGGTGGACCAGGCCGTCGTCGGCCTGGCCGTTCCCACGCTGGCCACAGCGCTGGTCTGCCGGATCACGCAGGTGCCCGGCGACCGCGAGGCCGGGCTGCGCCGGATCCGCTGGTCCTCGGCCGGCCATCCCGAGCCGATGCTGCTCGGTCCCGACGGGTCGGTCACCGACCTCACCGCGCGGATCGGCCCGCCGCTGGGCATCGGCTGGCGCGGTCCGCGGGTCGACGGCGTGGCACCGATGCCCGAGGGCAGCACGCTCCTGCTGTTCACCGACGGGCTGTTCGAGCGGCGCGGCGTGCCCCTCGACGAGGGGCGGGCCCAGGTGCGGGAACTGCTCGCGGTCGGTGCGGGTCTGCCGCTGGAGGAGCTGTGCGACCGGCTGCTCGGCCGGATGCTGGGCGAGGGCGCCGAGGACGACGTCGCGGTGCTCGCCGTCCGCGCCCACCCGCTCTCTGGTGAGCGCCCGCCCGAGGCCGGCCCGGAGATGCTCCCGCCGGTGACCGTCCGCCCGGTCTGACCCGTCTACCGTCCCCGGACCGCCGCGGCGCGGACGGCGTCGGCGATCGCCTCCACACCCTGCGGGGCCCACAGGACCGAGTAGTGGTTCGTGTCGGGCACCTCCCGGGCGGTGATGCCGGCCCGCTCCAGCCCGAGGTGGGCCAGCCGCACCTCGTCGTAGAGCCCGGGGGTCTGGTCCTGCAGCCCCCGCGTGGCCCACAGCAGCGTGGTGGGCACCGGCAGGTCGGTGGTCGCCTCGAGCACCCGCTCGTTGAGCAGCACGTCCCCGCCGTCGACCCGGATCGCCTCCCGGACGCACGCGCTGCGCAACGGCGGCCCGTCCGGGGCCATGTCCCGCGCCAGGAAGGCGGCCACCGACGGCACGTCCACCCACGGGCCGACGGCCGGGTGCCGAGCCCAGAAGGCGCGGACGGCGGCCAGGTCCGGGAAGGTCATCGACAGCCGGTCCAGTGACGGGCCGAGCACGGCGCTGAGCATCGCGTCGACGTCGGCCCCCGGCGGGAGGGGGAAGGACAGCCCGCCGTCGATGAGCACCAGCCCGTGCACCCGGTCGCGGGCCACGCCGGCGGCCGCCACCGTGGCCACGAAGGCGCCCATGGAGTGCCCGACGAGGACGGCGGCGTCCGCGCCGGCCTGCCCGTCGGCACCGACGTGGTCGAGCACGGCGACGACGTCGTTCGCGTGCGCCTCGATGCCGTAGGGCCCGGGCAGGCCCGCGGAGCCGGCGCGGCCCCGCAGGTCCGGGGCGACCACCTCGAACTCCCCCGCCAGTGCGCCGGCCACCCGCGCCCAGGCCATGGCGTTGGCCGTGATGCCGTGGATGAGCACGGCGATCGGGGCGCCGGGGGCGTCGGCCGGCCAGTGCAGGACCGACAGCTCCCCGCCCTCGACGGGGACGGCGATCTGCTGGGGGTCGCGGGGTTCGTCCACGAGCCCACCCTGCCCGGGTCGCCGCGTCCCCGCAGCCCGGTACCGGCCGCCCCGGCCGGACTTTCGGTACCGGGAGTCCCCCTCGACGGCCGGACTTCCGGTACCGGAAGTCCGTCAGTCGGGATGGCTGAGCAGGTACCGGCCGAAGTGCGGCACGGTGAACGCGATCTGGCCCCGCTCGGCGGAGTAGACCAGGCCCTTCTTGATCAGCGAGTCGCGCGCCGGTGACAGGGAGGCGGGCTTGCGGCCGAGCGACACCGCGACCTCCGAGGTCGACACCGCGCTGCCGTTGGGACCCCCGAGCTCGGCCATCGCGTGCATGTACTCCCGCTCGGCCGGCGTGGCCCGGTCGTAGCGGGAGCCGAAGAACCCGACCGCGAGCTCGGCCTCGGCGACCGGCGCGGCCATCGCCACGTCGGCGGCGGTGATGGGCGTGGCGGCGGCGACGTCCCAGGTGACCTTGCCGTAGGCCTGGACGAAGTAGGGGTAGCCGTCCGCAGCGGCGTAGAGGGCGTCGAGCGCGGCCGGCTCGAACGTCACGTCCTCCCGCTCCGCGGGGGCCAGCAGCGCCCGGTCGGCGGCGGCCCGGTCCAGCCGGTCGATGCGCACGTAGCGGAACAGCCGCTCGGAGTAGCTCTTCGACGCCGAGAGCACCGCGGGCAGGTGGGGGAGCCCCGCGCCGACGACGATCAGCGGCGCGCCCTGCTGCGACAGCTCGTGGCAGGCGGCGCAGATGGCCGAGACGTCGTCGGCCTGCACGTCCTGCATCTCGTCGATGAACAGCGCGATGCCCTTACCGACGTCGGCGGCCAGCCCGGCGGCGTCGCTGAGCAGCTCCACCAGGTCGATCTCCATGTCCCCGGAGTCGGCCCGCCCGCTGGCGGCTGCCACGTCGATGCCCGGCTGCCACCGGTCGCGCACCTTGCCGTCGGCCGACTGCCGCAGCGCGAACGCCTTCAGCACCCCCAGGACGGCGTCCATCGAGTCCTGGTCGGGATGCCGCAGCTCACGCAGCGCCATGTGCAGCGCGGAGGACACCGGCCGCCGCAGCGACTGGTCCGGCCGGGCCTCGATCTTCCCGGTGCCCCAGCCGCGGCTGATCGCCGCCGAGCGCAGCTGGTTGAGCAGCACGGTCTTGCCCACCCCGCGCAGCCCGGTGAGGACCAGCGAGCGTTCCGGCCGTCCGTGCGCGATCCGTTCCAGGACGACGTCGAAGGCCGACAGCTCGGCGTCGCGGCCCGCCAGCTCCGGCGGCCGCTGCCCGGCGCCGGGGGCGTACGGGTTCCGCACGGGATCCATGTCGAGCACGGTATGGCGGCGTCTAGGGAAGGCCGTAGACATCGGTAGAAGACCCTGGCGCGTGTCGCGGTCGAGGCCCGTCTGACCTTTTCTAGAGCGGGTGGTAGATACCGTTAGATCCGGCTACGAGGGATCCCGGGGCGGCGTCGGCACCCGTCGAGGCCCCTCTGCGGTCGTCTAGCGGGGACGCCAGAGAGCGCTAGAGCGGCCGAGATGCCCGTCGCCGTCGCCGTCCGCCACTAGCGTGATCACCGTGAAGTTCCTGCTGAAGGTCGTTCTCATGGCCGGGGTCTTCTACCTGGTGACTCGGTTCCTGCCGGGCATCGACGTGGTGGGCAACCCCGACGCCCCGCTGGGGGTCACCGGGACCTTCCTGTGGGTCGCCCTGCTGTTCGCCGTGGTCAACGCGATCGTCGGCCCCGTGCTGCGGCTGCTGTCCCTGCCGTTCGTGGTGCTGACCCTCGGGCTGTTCCTCCTCGTGGTCAACGCGGCGCTGCTCGGCCTGACCGCCGCGCTGTCCGACCGCCTCCAGGTCGACGGTTTCGGCACCGCCCTCATCGGCGGCCTGGTCCTGGCCGTGGCCGGCTGGGCGGCCGACCAGCTGCTGGGCCGGTGAGGCCCGCGGAGGGTAAGGACGGCGTGACGGCGGCCACGGACCGGGGCTAGCGTCGCGGGCATGGTCAGCACAGTGGGGCCGATCCCGCAGGTCCCGGACGGCGTGCCGGGGGCGGACCGGCGCCCGCCGGAGGAGCTGCCGAGCGAGCTGGCCGCCCTGCAGGCGGGGCAGGCGGAGAAGCGGCGGCTGCTGCAGCGGGCCGCGGAGGAGGCCGTCGCCCGGCTGGACCCGGCCGACCTCCCGTCCGGCTGCGCAGCGGCCGACGTCCCGGCGCTGCTGCAGCGCTACTACTGGAGCGAGCCGGCCGCGGAGGTCCTCGACCACGCGCCCGGCGAGCTGGCCACCCTGGCCCTGCGCCACCTGCGCCTGGCCGAGGTGCGACCGCAGGGCTCGGCGACCGTCGAGGTCGTGGAGCTGCCCGACCGGCGCGGCGCGGGGGCGCGGGGCGGCCGGGCGATGGTCCTCGTGGTCACCGACGACATGCCGTTCCTCGTCGACTCGGTGACCGCCGAGGTGGTGCGCCAGGGCTTCCGGCTGCAGCACGTGGTGCACCCGGTGGTGGTCGTCCGCCGCGACCTCACCGGCCGGCTGCGGGCCTTCTGCGACAGCGCCGACGCCGGCAGCTGCGGCGTCGACGCGGTGGCCGAGTCCTGGATGGCGCTGATCCTCGACGGGCCCCTGGACGCCGAGGCCAGGGGCGACCTCACCTCCGGGCTGCGCACCGTGCTCACCGACGTCCGCGCCGTGGACGAGGACGCCGGCCGGATGCGGGCCCGCGCGCTGGAGCTCGCCGGGCAGTTGGACTCCTCGGCCCCCGCCGCGCCTGGCGCCGACCCGGCCGACGACGCCGCCGAGGCCGCCGAGCTGCTGCGCTGGCTCACCGACGGCCACTTCGTCTTCCTCGGCGCCCGCGACGTCGACCTCGTGCCGGCGGAGGACGGGGTCACCGTGCGGCCGGTGCACGGCAGCGGCCTGGGCGTGCTGCGCAGCGACACCGACATGGCCGGGGACTCGGTGGCGCCGCCCGAGGCCGCCGGCATCCTCGGCGCCACCCTGCTCGCGGTGACCAAGGCCGACCTCCGCTCGACGGTCCACCGGCGCTCCTGGCTGGACCTGGTGTCGATCACCCTGCCCGGCCCGGACGGCGGGGGAGGGGGACGCCGCCAGCACCGGCTGGTCGGGCTGTTCTCCACCTCCGCCTACGCCAGCAGCGTGCGCGACGTGCCGCTGCTGCGCCGCCGGGTCGCCGACGTCGTGGCGCGCTCGGGCGTGCCGGCGGAGAGCCACACCGGCAAGGCGCTGGTCGACGTCCTGGAGACCCATCCGCGCGACGAGCTGTTCCAGGTCGGCGCCGATGAGCTGCTGCCGGTCGCGCTGGCGGTGCTGTACCTGCAGGAGCGCCGCCAGACCCGGCTGTTCCTGCGCCGCGACCCGTTCGGCCGGTTCTGGTCGGCGCTGGTGTACCTCCCGCGCGACCGGTACACGACCGAGGTCCGCCTGGCCATGCAGCAGCTGCTGCTCGCCCGGCTGGGCGGCACCAGCATCGAGTTCACCGCGCGGTCCACCGAGTCGGTGCTGGCCCGGCTGCACTTCGTGGTCCGGGTTCCCGTGGGCCGCCGCGGCACGCCACGCCTCCCCGCCGCCGAGGTCGACGTCGAGTCGCTGCAGGCGGAGCTGGCCGCGCTCGCCCACAGCTGGATCGACGAGCTCACCGAGACGCTCACCGCCCGCTACGGGTCCGACGCCGAGCGGCGGCTGGCCCGCGTCGCCGACGCGTTCCCGCCGGCCTACCAGGCCGACTTCCCGGCCGACGTCGCCGTGGACGACCTGGAGCGGCTGGACGCTCTGGAGGAGGGCGAGATCGGGCTGCGGCTGCGCCGGCCCGCGGGCGCAGGGCCGGGCGAGCTGCGGCTCACCTTCTACCGGGTGGGGCAGCGGCTGCTGCTGTCCGACGTCCTGCCGATGCTGCAGAACATGGGCGTCGGCGTCCTCGACGAGCGGCCGTACGAGATCGACCGGATCGGCGCTCCGCTGGCCTGGATCTACGACTTCGGGCTCAGCGCCCCCGCCCGGGAGCTGCCCTCCCCGGAGGCACTGCCGGAGCGCTTCACCGACGCCCTCGGCGCCGTCTGGCGGGGCGAGGCCGAGGACGACGGGCTCGGGGCGCTGGTGCTGCTGGCCGGGCTGGACTGGCGCCAGGTGGCCATGGTGCGGGCCTACGTCCAGTGGCTGCGGCAGGGGGCGCTGTCCTTCGGCCAGCGCTACGTGGAGACCACGCTGGCCGACCACCCCTCCGTCGTGGCCGGGCTGGTCGAGCTGTTCGAGACCCGCTTCTCGCCCGACCGGGAGACCGGCCGCGCCGCCCGCGAGGCGGAGCTGGTCGAGTCGCTGCGCGCCGCGATCGGCGCCGTGGAGTCGCTGGACGCCGACCGGGTGCTGAGCGACCTGCTGGCCGCCGTCACCGCCACCCAGCGGACGACGTACTACGCCGGCGGGCCGCTGGCGCTCAAGCTCGACCCGACCGCGATGCCCCACCTGCCCGAGCCGCGGCCGGCCCGCGAGGTGTGGGTCAGCTCGCCCCGGGTGGGCGGCATCCACCTGCGATTCGGCGCGGTCGCCCGCGGCGGGCTGCGCTGGTCCGACCGGCGCGAGGACCTGCGCACCGAGGTGCTCGGCCTGGTCAAGGCGCAGATGGTCAAGAACACCGTCATCGTCCCGACCGGCGCCAAGGGCGGGTTCGTGGTCAAGCGGCCGCCCGCCGACGGCTCGCGCGACGCGCTGCAGGCCGAGGGGCAGGCCTGCTACCGGCTGTTCATCGGCGCCCTGCTGGCGCTGACCGACAACCTGGTCGACGGCAAGATCGTTCCGCCCGAGCGGGTCGTGCGCCACGACGGCGACGACACCTACCTCGTCGTCGCCGCGGACAAGGGCACCGCGACCTTCTCCGACCTGGCCAACGAGGTCGCCCTGGAGCGGGGCTTCTGGCTGGGCGACGCCTTCGCCTCCGGCGGCTCGGTCGGCTACGACCACAAGGCCATGGGCATCACCGCCCGGGGCGCGTGGGAGTCGGTGACCCGGCACTTCCGCGAACTCGGCGTCGACGTGCAGAACCAGGACTTCACCGTGGTCGGCATCGGAGACATGTCCGGCGACGTGTTCGGCAACGGGATGCTGCTGTCCGAGCACATCCGGCTGGTCGCCGCCTTCGACCACCGGCACGTCTTCGTCGACCCGAACCCCGACGCGGCGACCTCCTACGCCGAGCGGCGCCGGCTGTTCGAGCTGCCCCGCTCCTCGTGGGCCGACTACGACCCGGCGCTGATCAGCCCGGGCGGCGGCGTCTGGCCGCGGACGGCGAAGGCGATCCCGGTCAGCGAGCCGATGCGCACCGCGCTGGGGCTGCCGGTCGACGTCGACACGCTCTCCCCGGTGCAGCTGATCCGCGCCGTGCTGCTCGCGCCGGCCGACCTGCTGTTCAACGGCGGCATCGGCACGTACGTCAAGGCCGCGACGGAGAGCTCGCTCGACGTGGGCGACAAGGCCAACGACGCCGTGCGGGTGGACGGCGCGCAGCTGCGGGTCCGCGTGGTGGGGGAGGGCGGCAACCTCGGGTTCACCCAGCGCGGCCGGGTGGAGTACGCACTGGCCGGCGGCCGGATCAACACCGACGCCATCGACAACTCCGCCGGCGTGGACACCTCCGACCACGAGGTCAACATCAAGATCGCGCTCAACCGGGTCGTCGACCGCGGCGAGCTCGACGGCGCGGGCCGGGCCCGGCTGCTGGCCGAGATGACCGACGAGGTCGCCGCCGCCGTCCTCACCGACAACCATGCCCAGAACGCGACGCTGGCCGGGGAGGTCACCGCCGCCCGCAGCCTGCTCGACGCCCATCAGCGCTTCCTCCGTGCCCTGGAGCGCTCCGGCCGGCTGGCACGCAGCGTGGAGGCGCTGCCCGACGACCGGGCGCTGGTCGAGCGGCGCCGCGACGGGCGCGCGCTGACCGGCCCGGAGCTGTCGGTGCTGCTGGCCTACGCCAAGCTGGAGACCGGGGACGCCGTCCTCGGCTCCGGGCTGCCCGACGACCCCGCGCTCGAGGACCTGCTCGTCGGCTACTTCCCGGTCCCGCTGCGGGAGCGCTTCCCCTCGGCGGTCGCCGAGCACCCGCTGCGCCGGGAGATCGTCGCGACCGCGCTCACGAATCGCGCGGTGAACGTCGCCGGGGTGACCGGGCTGTTCCGGCTGGTCGAGGAGACCGGGGTGCCACTGGCCGGGGTGGTGCGCGCGCACGCGGTGGCCCGTGCGGTGTTCGAGGTGGACCGGCTCTGGGACGCCGTCCGCCCGCTGGACAACCGGGTGCCGGCCGCCGTCCAGGTGGAGCTGCGCATCGAGGCCACCCGGCTGGCCGAGCGGGCCGCCCGCTGGCTGCTGCGCCTGCCGGGCCTGGGCAGCGACCCGGCCGCTCCCATCGGAGAGGTGACGGACCGGTTCGCCGCCCCGGTCGCCGACGTCCGCGCGGGCCTGCCGTCGTGGCTGCTGGGCGCCGAGGCCGCGGCCTACGCCGAGCGCGCCGCCCGGCTGCAGCAGACCGGCGTGCCGGCCGCCCTGGCCCGGGAGGTGGCGGCCGCGCCGCTGATGCCGGCCGCCCTCGACCTCGCCGTCGTGGCCGAGGAGACCGGCGCGCCGATCGCGCTGGCCGGGCAGGTGCACCAGGGGCTGGCCGAGCGGCTGGCCCTGGTCCCGCTGCGCGAGCTGGTGATCGCCCTGCCGCGCGACCGCCGCTGGCCCTCGATGGCGCGGGCCACGCTGCGCGACGACCTCGCCGCCGAGCAGGCGGCGCTGACCGCCGAGGTGCTCGCCGGCCGGCGCTCCGACGGCGAGGCGGCCGGCGAGCTGGTGGCCCGCTGGGTGGGGGACTGGGACGCCACCCAGCGGCGGGCGGCCGCCCAGCTCGTCGACATCGCCGCGGGGGACCGGCAGGAACTAGCTGAGCTGCTGGTCGCCGTCCGCACCCTGCGCGGCCTGCGCCACCCCGGCTGACCGCTCACTCTTCCCGGCGAGATCGGCGATCTCGCCGGTTGTTGCCGTGTCTGCCGATGTCTAGCCCGTGCGCTAGAGAGGCTTAGAGGGTCTCAGAGCGGCGGACGGCGGTCGGCGAAGCGGGTGGCCTGCTCGAAGGCGTGCCCCACCTCCAGCACCCGCCGGTCGGCCCGGGGGGCGGCGATGACCTGCAGGCCGACCGGCAGCCCGTCGGGGGTGAACCCGGCCGGCACCGACAGCGCCGGGCAGCCGGTGGCCGAGATCAGCGTGCAGGAGCGCATCCACTCCAGGTAGTTCTCCTGCGGCACGCCGCCGATCTCGGTCGGGAACTCGATCTCGACCGGGAAGGGCAGCACCTGGGTCGTGGGTGCCAGCAGCACGTCGTAGCGTTCGAAGAACGCCACCACCCGCTCGTAGAGCTGCGTGTGCAGCATCTCCGCCCGCGCGACGTCGCCTCCCGACAGCTTCGCGCCCTGCTCGGCGTTCCAGCGGATCGACTCCTTCACCTTGTCCGGATGCCGCCGCGAGAGCTCGCCGTAGGCTGCCTCGAAGATCCAGGCGCGCAGCGTGCCGAACACCTCGTCGGCGCCGGACAGGTCCGGACAGCTCTCCTCGACGGTCGCCCCGAGGTCCTCGAAGACCCCCACGGACGGCGCCAGGGCCGACGTGACGGCGGGGTCGACGGTCACCCGGCTGCCCAGATCGGGCGCCCACGCCACCCGCAGGCCGCGCAGCTCCTCGGGCAGCGGGGCGGCGAACCCCACGCCCTCGTCGGACAGCGCGATCGGCACCCGCCGGTCGGGCCCGGCCATGGCGGAGAGGCTCAGCGCGACGTCGGCGACCGTCCGGCCCATCGGGCCCTGCACCGACAGCTGCGACCAGCCCATCGCCGCCGGCCAGGTGGGCACCCGGCCCGGGGTGGGACGCAGCCCCACGACGTTGCAGAAGGCCGCCGGGTTGCGCAGCGAGCCGCCCATGTCGCTGCCCTCGGCGACCGGCACCAGCCCGGCGGCCAGCGCCGCCGCCGCGCCACCACTGGACCCGCCGGCCGACAGCCCGTGCCGGTAGGGGTTGTGCGTGGCCCCGAACAGCGGGTTGAACGTGTGCGACCCGGCGGCGAACTCCGGCACGTTGGTCTTGCCCACCCGGACCGCCCCGGCCGCCCGCAGCCGGGCCACCACCAGTTCGTCGTCCGCCGGCACCGTGTCGGCGTGCAGCGGCGAGCCCCAGGTGGTGCGCATGCCGCCGGTCGCGTGGGTGTCCTTGTGCGCGGCCGGCAGCCCGTGCAGGGGCCCCACCTGCTCCCCGGCGGCCAGGGCGGCGTCCGCGGCGTCGGCCGCCGCGCGGGCGCCCTCCGGGTCGAGGGTGACGATCGCGTTGAGCTGGGGGTTCACCCGCTCGATCCGCTCGAGGTGGGCCTCGAGCAGTTCACGGGCCGACAGCTGGCGGGATCGGATCATCCCGGCCAGCTCGGTGGCGGGCCGCAGGCAGAGGTCGTCGGTGGCAACGGTCACGGCACGAGGTTGCCACGACCGGTGGCCGTCAGTCCTCGGGGACGACGTCCGGAACCCGGTTGGGCCCGGCCTCCGCCGGACGGGGCAGGTCCTGGCGGTGCAGCCGGACGGCGACCAGCGCAACGTCGTCCTCGGGCCGGCCGTCGACGAGCCGGTCGACGACCTCGTCGAGCAGGTCCTCCAGCGGCAGGCTCGACAGCTCGGTCAGGCACGCCCGGAGCCGCTCCAGCCCCGCGTCCAGGTCGGAGTCGCGCCGCTCCACCAGGCCGTCGGTGAACAGCAGCACGGTCGCGCCGCGGTCGAGGGTCACCACCGACTCCTGGCGGCGGACGTCGGGGTCCACGCCCAGCAGCAGGTCGCCCTTCCAGGCGGCGAGCTCGGTGACGCTCCCGTCGGGCTGGACGACCAGCGGCGGCAGGTGCCCGGCGTTGGCCCAGCGCATGCGGGTCACCCCCCGTGCGCGCTCGTCGGCGGTCTGCTCGAAGCGGGCCACGGCCGCGGTCGCCAGCACCCGGGTCTGCAGCACCGCCATGGAGGCGTCGAGCCCGCGCAGCACCTCCACCGGCGGCGCGTCGCTGTAGGTGGCGATGCCGCGGAGCAGCCCGCGCAGCTGGCCCATGGCCGCCGCGGCCTCGGTGTCGTGCCCGACGACGTCGCCGATCACGAGCATGGTGGCCCCGCCGGGCTGCAGGAACGCGTCGTACCAGTCGCCGCCGACGCGGGCGGCCTCGGCCGCGGGCAGGTAACGCACGGCGATCTGCGCGTGGTCGGGCTCCGGCGGATCGGTGAGCAGGCTGCGCTGCAGCCCCTCGGCCAACTGCTGCTGCTGGCCGTACAGGCGGGCGTTGTCCAGGGCCAGCCCCGCCCGGTCGGCGACGTCCTGGGCGGTCGCCAGGTCCTCGTCCGACGGGGTCGACCCGGCGCGGAAGAACAGGGTGATCAGGCCCAGGGTGCGGCCCCGGCCGCGCAGGGGGAGGGCGATCGCCGTCTCGGGGGCCAGCGTCGCCAGCAGGTCCCGCGCTTCTCCGGGCGGGAGCAGGTCCACGACCGCCTGGCCGGACTCGCGGACCGGCTCACCGGACAGCAGCGCGCGGCTGACGGGGGCCGTCGCCGGCATGGCGTCCAGCCGGACGGCGGCGTAGCGCTCGACCAGGGCCCGGGCGGCGGGGTCGGCGTGCCAGTACCCGACGTCCCGAGGGCGGCCGTCGGGGTCGACGACGGTGACGATGCACCAGTCGGCCAGGGCGGGGACCACCAGCCGGGGCAGGTGGCCGGTGGCCGCCTGGGCGTCGAGGGTGCCGGCCAGCTCGGCGCTCACCTGGGCGAGCAGGGCCAGCCGCTGCGCCGAGCGCTCCGCCCGTTCCTGCACCCGCCGCCGCTCGGTGACCTCCAGGAAGTACACCGAGAGGCCCTCGGGGCTCGGCCACGCCCGCAGCTCGTACCAGCCGTCGAGGGGAGCGGGGTAGTAGGCGTCGAAGGCCACCGGCTCCCCGGTCCGGACGGCGGCGCGGTAGCTGTCCTCGAAGATGCTGTTGACCGCCCCGGGGAACGCCTCCCACAGCACCTTGCCGAGCAGGTCCTCGCGGGCGCGCCCGAGCAGCCGCTCGGCCTCGGCGTTGACGTGGGTGAAGCGCCACTGATGGTCGAGGGAGTAGAAGCCGGCCGGCATCGCCTCGAGGACCCGCGCGACCCGCGTCTCGCTGCTCCTCTCGCCGGTGGTGTCGTAGGCCGCGCCGAGCACCCGCACCGCCGTGCCGTCGAGACCGGCCAGGGCGCGGCCGCGGGCCTGCACCCAGCGGGTCGTCCCGTCGGGCAGCACCACGCGGTACTCGGCCTCGTAGTCCCCGCAGGTGGCGATGCAGGTCTGCAGCGCCTCGGTGACCCGCGGGAGGTCGTCGGGGTGCAGCCGCTGGTTGAAGTCGTCGATGCGGTGC
Source organism: Geodermatophilus sp. (assembly GCA_036259935.1). GTDB lineage: Bacteria > Actinomycetota > Actinomycetes > Mycobacteriales > Geodermatophilaceae > Geodermatophilus. Next base: position 20,715 of record DATAAV010000229.1, read on the forward strand.
TCGAAGTCTTCGGGGGTGTAGCCGAACAGCGCGATGAGCCGGTCGTCCCACATGAGCTCGCCCGAGCGCAGATCCCAGTCGAAGGTGCCGATGCCGGCGGCGTCGATCGCCAGGCCCCAGCGCAGCCGCTGGCTCTCGTACTCGCCGGCCAGGGCGGCGAGCTCGAGTTCGGTGACGACCGAGCCGGCGAGCTGGGCCAGCGTGGCCACGTCGAGGTCGGTCCACTGCCGGGGGTGGGGGTCGAACACGCACAGCGCGCCGATCGCGGCTCCGCCGTCCCCGGTCAGCGGGGTGCCGAGGTAGGACCCGACCTGGCCGGAGACGACCGGGGACAGGTGGCGGACCCGCTCGTCGGCCCGCGTGTCGGGGATCGCCAGGGGGATCCCGCCGGCGGCCGTCACCGTGCACAGCGAGTCAGCCAGCGGCCCCTCGCTGCCGACCACGCCCGGGGCCAGGCCCGCTCCGCCGACGACGACCTGGACGTCGGAGAGCAGTGACACCTGGCCGGCGCTCGCGCCGAGCATCCGGGCGGCCAGTTCGGCCAGCCGGTCGAGTGCGGTGATGCCCGTCTCGCGGGGACGCAGGCGGTGGGCCGCCTGCACCCGGGCGAGGTCCTGTGCGAGTTCGGCCGCCCCCGGGGCAGCGCCGAGGGAGCCACCGACGGCCGTCCGTCGTGGGATGTGTTCCACCAAGATCCTTTGATCCGGCGCGGCCGGAATGGGAGGAGGCGCGGGCCGCGTGGCTCCAGCCGGCGCACCGTCAGCCTTTATGTCATGTGATATCGGTTGCGCGCAACAAGACCGACACAGATCACGTCGCGCGGAGGTTTGGCCGGGCCGGTCAGCGGGTGACGGCGGCGGCCGGCACCACGAGGGTGAGCGCCGTTCCGCCGTCATGTTCCACGTGCAACCCCGATCGCCGCAGCAGGGCCCGCAGTCGGACGACGTCGGAGGGCTCGGCGGTGGTGGTGGCCAGGAGCCGCGCGAGCCGGCCCTTGTGCGCCTTGTTGAAGTGGCTGACCACCGCCCGCGATCCGTCGGGCCGTTCGCTGACCACGTCGACGGTGACCGCACCTGGCACCGGGGCCAGGTGCGCGTAGGAGCCGCTGCGCAGGTCGACGACCAAGTCGTCGACGCCGGCCAGCACCGGGGCCAGCGCCGGGCGCCACACGGCGCGCAGGCCCGGCCGCCCGGGCAGTGCCGATCCGGCGGACAACCGGTAGGCCGGGATCCGGTCGGCGCCGCGCACCAGTCCGAACAGCGCCGACCCGACCGCCAGCCGCCGGTCGGCCCGCGCCCGCTGGGCCCGGGTCAGCGATCGCACGTCGAGGGCGTCGTAGAGCACTCCGGTGTAGCGCTCCAGCGCCGGCAGGGTCGGGCTGGTGAGCAGCGCGGCGTTGCGCTCGATCTCGTCGTCCTGCCGCGGGGACAGCCCCAGGGCGGCGCGGGCCGACGGCGGGTCGTCGGCCAGCTTGACCAGCGCCTCGGCCAGCTCGGTGCGCACCCCGGTGAGCTCCGGGTGCGACATCCCGGCCAGGTCCAGCGCGGGGCCGTTCCCGCCAGGATGCTTGGTCTCCGACGGGGGCAGCAGCACGAGCACGACCGACGACGCTACGTCGTAGCGGCCCGGGCGTGTCGAGCCGGGCCGGGCTCCCGTGCACCGACCCCGCCTGGACCGCTGCGGCCCGTCTCACACTGAGGGCACTCACCGAACCTCCGAGCCGAGGAGGGATCCGTGGACGCGAGCCTGACCCGGCGCCTGCTGGCCGAGGCCCTCGGCACAGGGCTGCTGATCATCTTCGGTCCCGGCAGCGTGGTGGCCGCCCTGGCTCTGGGGGAGGGCACGCTCGACTTCGCCGGGCTCGGCTTCATCGCCCTGTCGTTCGGGCTGGTCGTCGCGATCGTCGTCTACGCCTTCGGCAGCACCTCCGGGGCGCACATCAACCCCGCGGTCACCCTCGTGCTCGCCGCCACCCGCCGCTTCCCCTGGCGGGAGGTCGCCCCCTACGTGGTCGCCCAGCTGCTCGGCGCCGCGGTCGGCGGGCTGCTGGTCGTGGCCGCCTACGGCGCGGCCGCGGTCGACGTCAGCAACGTCGGCGCGGTGGCCTTCGGCCCGGGCGTGGGCTACGGGCAGGCGATCCTGGTCGAGACCGTCGCGACGTTCCTGCTCGTGCTGACGATCATGTCCATGGCGGTGGACAAGCGCGCCCCGGTGGGCTGGGCCGGCCTCATGATCGGACTCTCGGTCACCTGCCTCATCATCGTCTTCGCCCCGCAGACGGGTGCCGCGGTCAACCCGGCCCGCGCGTTCGGCCCGTTCGCCGCGTCGTCCCTGGTCGGGGGCGCCGTCCCGTGGAGCCAGTTCTGGGCCTACGTGATCGGCAGCGTGCTCGGCGGCCTGCTGGCCGCGCTCGCCTACGACCTCCTCGCCCGGCCGCGCGCCGCCGAGGCCGCCGCACCCGCCGCCGAACCGGCCCAGGGCACCCAGGGCGAGATCGTCGGCCGGCGGGTCAGCGAGCGGGAGCGCGAACCCGGGACTCCGGGGATGGCCGGGACCGCCGGCGACGTCGTCGCCCCGCGCCAACCCGCCGACGAGGACACCCGCGCCGAGCGCGGGTGAGGACGGACTTCCGCGCCGCCCGGCGCGGGTGAGGGACGGGCGGCCCGACGTGGTGCCGTCCGGAACTGAGGGAGGAGCGCCGTGGCTGGCAACAAGGCCGTCAGGTACATGGGACCGGGCAAGGTCGAGATCGCCGACCTGGACTATCCCAAGCTGGAACTCCAGTCCGGCCCCGGAGTGCACCCGTCCAACGTGGGCCGCAAGACCCCGCACGGCGTGATCCTGAAGACCGTCAGCACCAACATCTGCGGCAGCGACCAGCACATGGTCCGCGGGCGGACGACCGCGCCGGAGGGGCTGGTGCTGGGCCACGAGATCACCGGCGAGATCGCCGAGAAGGGGCCCGACGTCGAGTTCCTCCAGGTCGGCGACATCGTGAGCGTGCCGTTCAACATCGCCTGCGGCCGCTGTCGCAACTGCAAGGAGGGCAAGACCGGCATCTGCCTGACCGTCAACCCCGACCGCCCGGGCTCGGCCTACGGCTACGTGGACATGGGTGGCTGGACCGGCGGTCAGGCGGAGTACGTGATGGTGCCGTACGCGGACTTCAACTGCCTGAAGTTCCCCGATCGCGACCAGGCGCTGGAGAAGATCCGCGACCTGACGATGCTGTCGGACATCTTCCCGACCGGGTACCACGGCTGCTACACCGCCGGGGTCACCACCGGATCGACCGTCTACATCGCCGGGGCCGGTCCGGTGGGGCTGGCGGCGGCCGCGTCGGCGCAGCTGCTCGGCGCCGCCGTCGTCATCGTCGGCGACCTGAACGCCGAGCGGCTGGCACAGGCCCGCAGCTTCGGCTGCGAGACCGTCGACGTCTCCCAGGGGGAGCCGAAGGACCAGATCGAGCAGATCCTCGGCGTCCCCGAGGTCGACTGCGGCGTGGACGCGGTGGGCTTCGAGGCGCGCGGCCACGGGAGGGACGCCTCGCACGAGGCGCCGGCGACCGTCCTGAACTCGCTGATGGACATCACCCGGGCAGGCGGCGCGCTGGGCATCCCCGGCCTCTACGTGACCGGCGACCCCGGGGCGGCCGACGAGGCGGCGAAGACCGGCTCGCTGTCCATCCGGCTGGGCCTGGGCTGGGCGAAGTCGCATGCGTTCACCACCGGTCAGTGCCCGGTCATGAGGTACCACCGCCAGCTGATGATGGCGATCCTCTACGACCGGGTGCAGATCGCGAAGGCGGTCAACGCCACGGTGATCCCGCTGGAGGAGGCGCCGCGCGGGTACGAGGAGTTCGACAAGGGAGCGGCCCGCAAGTACGTGCTCGACCCGCACGGGATGGTGTCGAAGACCGCCGCCTGACTCGACCGCCCCCGCGCTTTATCCCGATAGAGCTCCGCGCTTTATCGGGATGAAGCGCGGTCAGTCGGCGAGTTCGACGACGACGGGGGCGTGGTCGCTGGCGCCCTTGCCCTTGCGCTCCTGGCGGTCGATGGACGCGCCGGTGGTCCGCGCGGCCAGAGCAGGGGAGCCGAGGATGAAGTCGATCCGCATCCCCTCGCGGCGCGGGAAGCGCAGCTGGGTGTAGTCCCAGTAGGTGTAGACGCCGGGCCCGGGGGTGTGCGGGCGGACGACGTCGGCGAACCCGGCGTCCACGATGCTGCGGAAGGCGGCGCGCTCGGGCTCGGAGACGTGCGTGGAGTGCGCGAAGACGCTCATGTCCCACACGTCGTCGTCCTGCGGCGCGATGTTCCAGTCGCCGACGAGCGCGATCTGCGCCGCCGGGTCCTCGGCCAGCCAGCCGGCCGCCGTGGTGCGGAGGGCGGCCAGCCACTCGAGCTTGTACCGGTAGTGGGGATCGGTCAGCGTCCGGCCGTTGGGCACGTACAGGCTCCAGACGTGCACGCCGCCGCAGGTCGCCCCGATCGCGCGGGCCTCGGCGAAGGGGTCCTCACCCCAGCACGGCTGGCCGGGGAAGCCGATCTCGACGTCCTCGAGGCCGACCCGGGAGAGAATCGCCACGCCGTTCCACTGCGAGAAGCCGACATGGGCGACCTGGTAGCCGAGGTCGGTGAACCGCTCCTCCGGGAACTGGTCGTCGCGGCACTTGGTCTCCTGCACCGCCAGGACGTCGATGTCGGAGCGCTGCAGCCAGGCGACCACCCGGTCGGCCCGACTGCGGATGGAGTTCACGTTCCAGGTGGCCAGGCGCACGACTCCCCAGCCTAGGCGGAGTGCCAGGGGCGCATCTTCCGCGCCCTGCCACTCCGTTCAGGCGGTGCGCGCAGTGGCCCGCGCCCGCATCCGCTCCCGGCTCTCCACGAACCGCGCCGCCTGCGCGTCCAGGCCGGTGAGGAACGCGGCCAGCTCGTCGCGGGCGCGCTCGCCCTCCGGGCCGAGGTCGGTGCGCTCGAACACCTTCCACGCGCGCAGCACCGGCTGGACGACGTCGTCGTGGTGCAGCCGCAGGTCATAGATGCCGGCCTTGGCGATGAGCATGGAGTTCTTCCGGAAGCCGGCCATGGTGGCGCCGGGCATCTCGAACCCGACGACCTCCTTGGTCACCGCCTGCATGGCCAGGTCGGGGTTCACGTCGAACGCCGCGGCCATGAGGTTCCGGTAGAAGACCATGTGCAGGTTCTCGTCGGTGGCGATGCGGGCCAGCAGCTTGTCGGCGATCGGGTCGCCGGTGGCCCGCCCGGTGTTGCGGTGCGAGACCCGGGTGGCCAGTTCCTGGAACGAGACGTAGGCGATCGCCTCCAGCGGCGTCTTGTCGCCGGAGTCGTAGCCGGAGGTCATGTAGTCCATCCGGGCCCGCTCCAGCTCGACCGGGTCGACGCCGCGGGTGACGATCAGGTAGTCGCGCAGGGCGATGCCGTGCCGGTTCTCCTCCGCCGTCCAGCGGCCGACCCACGTGCCCCAGGCGCCGTCGCGGCCGAAGCGGGTGGCGATCTCCCGGTGGTAGCTCGGCAGGTTGTCCTCGGTGAGCAGGTTGGTGATCATCGCGGCCTTCGCCGTCTCGTCCAGCCGCGACTGCTCCGGCGACCAGTCCTCTCCACCGAGGAAGGCGAAGTTCCGGCCCTCGTCCCAGGGGACGTAGTCGTGCGGGTGCCATTCCTTGGCCAGCGACAGGTGCCGGTCGAGGTTGTGGGCCACCACCGGCTCGAGCTCGATCAGCATCGCGGCCTGGGGGGACGTCTGGGACATGCGGACCTCCGAGTCGGACCTACGCCAGCGTAACTTACGCTACCGTAACCAACGGGCGACGCTCCTCTGGGTTCCCCGCCCGGGGCCGACTCACGCACGCCGGCGGTGGTGGATGCGCGCGGCCGGTGTTCCCGCAGGTCGCTCGCGCAAAAACGGTGCCGGTCGCTCCGAGGTGGGACGATGGCGGGATGAGCAGGCCGGCCCGGGGTGAGGCGCACGCGTGAGCGGTTACGGCGACGAGACCCGCCCCATCGGGTCCCCGCGGGCCAAGCTGCCGCCACCCCCCGGCGCCCGCCCCCAGTCCAGCAGCGACGGCAGGCGCCGGCGCAGCTTCGGCAGCGTCCTTGCATTCACGGTGCTCGGGGCGATCCTGCCGGGCACCGCCTTCCTCGCGGCCGGGCGCCGCAGGCTCGGCGCGGCCGTCCTCGTGCTGTTCCTCCTGCTGGTGGGGGCAGTGGCCTGGCTGGCCACCGCCGGACGGCGCACCGCGCTGCAGATCGCCGTCGACCCGGACCACCTGCTGTGGCTGATCGGCGGGATCGGGCTGCTCGGCCTGGCCTGGGCCGTCGTGGTGATTTCCGGCTACCGGGCCCTGGTGCCGCGCGGCACCACGCGCTCCCGGCACGTCCTCGGCGCGGTCGTGGTCGCCGCGCTGGTGCTCGCCGTCGCCGTCCCGACCGTGGCGGGGGCGCGGCTGGCCCTGGCGCAGCGGGATCTCATCGAGGGCCTCTTCGCCGAGGGCGGCGAGTCGGCCACCGTCGACGACACGGCCGACCCCTTCGGCGACAAGGAGCGGGTCAACGTGCTCCTGCTCGGCGGCGACGGCGGGGAGGGCCGCGAGGGCGTGCGCACCGACACCGTCATCGTGGCCAGCGTCGACACCGCGACCGGCGACACGACGCTGTTCAGCCTGCCGCGAAACCTGGAGGACCTGCCGTTCCCCGAGGACAGCCCGCTGCACGAGGTCTATCCGGACGGGTTCGACGCCGGCAGCGAGAGCGAGAGCCTGCTCAACTCCGTCTACCGGAACGGCCCGGCGATGTACCCGGACATCCTCGGCCCCACCGACAACCCCGGGGCCGACATGCTCAAGCTCGGCGTGGGCGAGGCGCTCGGTCTGACCATCGACTACTACGTCCTGGTCAACCTCGACGGCTTCAGCCGGCTGGTCGACGCGCTCGGCGGGATCACGGTGAACGTCAACTACTGGGTGCCGATCGGCGGGGAGCCGTCCCTGGGCATCCGGCCCGACGACTACATCGCTCCCGGTCCGAACCAGCACATGGACGGGGCTCGTGCCCTCGACTTCGCCCGGGGCCGGTTCGGGCTCTCCGACTACCTGCGCATGGAGCGGCAGCGCTGCGCGATCAAGGCGATCATCGACGCGGCCGACCCGCTCACGCTGCTGCAGCAGTACCAGGAGCTGGCGGCCACCACGGAGGACATCGTCCGCACCGACATCCCACGCTCGGCGCTGGACGACTTCGTGGACCTGGCGTGGCTGGTCAAGGACGCCGAGATCCGCAGCGTCGTGTTCGATCCCAACCTGATCGATCCGGCCTATCCGGACTACGACGAGATCCGCCGGATCGTGGAGGAGTCGCTGGCCGCTGCGCCGGCCGACGACTCCCCGGCGAACGGGTCCGCGACCCCGAGCCCGCCGGCGAACGGTTCCCCCACTGCGGAGACGCCGGCGGAGCAGCCGCCGGCCGGGGAGGCGCCCGCCGAGCCCGCTCCGGCGACCGACGTGGGCGACGCGTGCGCCTATGACCCCGCCCAGGCCGAGGCCGCGCTGGCCGAGGGCAAGCCGCCGACCCGCGGCGGCTGACCCCCGGCCCCGCTCACATGGCGGCGATCTGGATGAGGTTGCCGCAGGTGTCGTCGAGGACCGCGGTGGTGACCGGGCCCATGACCGTCGGCGGCTGGGTGAAGGTCACCCCGAGCCCCGTGAGCCGCTCGTACTCCGCGTGGACGTCCTCGACGGCGAAGGAGGTGAACGGGATGCCGTCCGCGACGAGCGCCTCCTTGAAGGGCCGGGCCGCCGGGTGGCCGTCGGGTTCCAGCACCAGTTCGACACCGTCGGGGTCCTCCGGGGAGACGACGGTCAGCCACCGGTGCTCGCCCATCGGGACGTCGTTCTTCGGAATGAAGCCCAGCACCTCGGTGTAGAAGCGCAGGGCCTTCTCCTGGTCGTCCACCAAGACGCTGGCCAGGTTGATCCGCATGCTCGGTCTCCTCAGGTGTCGATCCGCCACCGCTCGACGATGGTCCGCAGCGGCGAGGTGTCCAGGTCGTGGAACTTGTAGCGGCCCTCGCGCCGGGTCCTGACCAGGCCGGCCGCCTCCAGGACGTCGAGGTGCTGGGAGACGGCCTGACGCGAGGAGCACAGCCCGTGCTTGGTTACCAGCCGGGCGCAGAGCTCGAACAGCGTCTGACCGCTCCGTTCCTGCAACTCGTCGAGGATGGCGCGCCGGGTCGGGTCGGCAAGGGCCCGGAACACGTCGCCCACGCCGGGGACGATACGCAAGTGGATACTTGCCTGACAAGGGGCTCTCCGGTGCCGGGCGCCGGTCTGGGAGGCTCGCAGCGAGCACTCACACGTCGACGGAGGTCGCAGGAATGGAGCAGGGATCCCGGGAGACCCGCCGCGAGCGGCTGGTGGCGCTGCTCGTCGCCGGAATCGCGCTGGTCCTGCTGGTGTCCTCGGTGACGTGGTTCGCCGGCGGGCAGACCGGGGTCGGGCTCGCGCAGCTCTTCCTCGGCGCCGGCCTCGCCGGGGTGGCCTGGTTCCTCCACCGCCGGTCGACGCGGCACTGACTCCGGCGTCGGGTCAGGGGCAGAGGATCCCTGACTGGAAGTACGTAGTCCGTAGCTCGTCGAGCGTCCGTCCGGGAGTCCACTCTGCGTGGACGTCGAAGAAGGTCAGCTGCTGCTCCACAAAGGTCACCAGCTGGAACGGTGCACCGTTGTCCACCACGCCCTCTGACAGCAGGCCCATCTGCGGCCCGTTGCAGTACCAGGAGCCGACCATCCCGTCGTTGTAGTACTGCAGGTCCTCGACGACGCTTTCGGCCGCGTCGAACCGCTTTACGAACACTTGGATGCCGTTGTCGAAGGTGCAGATCACCTCTTCGGCTGCCAGGGGGGCCGAGGGTTCGGGCGCAGGACCCGGTGCATCGGAAGCGCAGGTGTGGCCTCCTACGGGCTCGCTCAGAGAGTCGTTCGGCGTCACCGGGAAGAGCTTCGGCAACGCGGAGGCGATCGGCTGCATGTTCCCCCAGGGGGCCACGACGGCGGTCACGCTCGCGGACGACTGCCCGCCCTCGCCGTTGTCGTCCACGGCGGTGACCGTGTAGGTCATCCGGCCGACCTGCGCCTCCTGGTCGGTGAAGCTGATCTCGGTGACGTTGTCGGCGATCGTGGTGCCCCCGCGGCTGATCTCGTAGTGCTCGGCCCCGGCGACCGGCTCCCAGCTGAGCGTGACCGCCAGGCCGTCCGCCGTCGGGGTGTGGACGGAAGGGCGTGAGAGCACGGCCGTCACCGACTCGGGCGAGGAGGGCTCCGACCGCTCGCCCGAGCCGGTCACCACCCGGACCGAGTAGCGGTACTCGGTGCCGCCCTCGACGTCGCCGTCCACGTACTCGGTCTCGGTCGTCTCGGCCAGCACCTCGTCGTCGCGGAGCACCTCGTACCGGACGACGTCGCCGACGGCGTCCCAGCGCAGGGTCACGCCGTCCTCCCGGGCGTCGACGCGGACGTCGTCCGGCGGCGCGGGCCCGCGGTTGAGCAGCCACACCGCGGCACCGGCGGCGCCGAGGAGCAGCAGGACCACACCGATCAGCGCCGCGACGAGGGGCCCCCGGCGCCTGCGTGGCTGCGGCGGCCCGGGGAACGGCCCCGGGCGCGGCGGCGCGGGATAGCCCGGGGGTGGTGGGGCGGGTCCCGTCGGCTGCTGGCGCCCCCTGTCACCGGGGTCGTGCGGCGGCGGGGGTGCCGGCCCGGGACCCGTCGGCGGCGGGAAGGAGGGGCCGGGGACCGGCGGGGGAGCAGGGGGCGCGGGCACGGCCATGCCGAGGGCTTTGGCCAGCTCCCCGCAGCTCTCGTAGCGGTCCTCGGGTTCCCGGGCCATGGCCCGCCGGACGACGTGCGCGACCGCGGGCGGCAGGTCCGGCCGGCGCGCCGCCAGGTCGGGCACCTCGTCGCGCAGCTTGGCGGCGTAGATCGCCTCGACCGGCAGGTGAGCGAACGGGCGTTCACCGGTGAGGAGCTCGTAGATCACCGCGCCCAGCGCGTAGACATCCGTGCGGGCGTCCACCTCCCGGCCCTCGAGCTGCTCGAGCGGGGCGTAGGGCATGGTGGCGACGAAGGAGCCGGTCATGGTCAGCCGGGTGTCGTCGGTGATCGCGGCGATCCCGAAGTCGGTCAGCATGACCCGCTCGGGCCCGGTGGTGTTGCGGGCGAGCAGCACGTTGTCGGGCTTGACGTCCCGGTGCACGAGGCCGTGCGCGTGGGCGTGGTCGAGCGCGTCAGCTACGTGCGTGACGATGGTGCGGGCCCGCCGCAGCGACACGGGGCCGTGCCGGCGCAGCAGGCTCCCGGCGTCGGTCCCGTGGACGTACTGCATGCTGATCCACAGGTGCTGGCCCTCCATGCCGCGGTCGTAGACGGCCACGATCGAGGGATGGCTCAGCCGGCACGCGGCGTCGGCCTCACGCTCGAACCGCTCCACGTACGCGGTCTGGGAGCTCAGCGACGGGTGGAGCACCTTGAGCGCGTCCTCGCGGGGGAGGCGCGGATGGCGGGCGAGGTAGACCGCGCCCATGCCGCCCTCGCCGATGAGCCCCTCGATCCGGTAGCCGGCGAAGACCGTGCCCGGCGTCAGCACGGACCCGGCCCGGATCCGTGCGCCGGAGGCTGCCAGGAGGGGACGGCGCGTGCGGCGGCGAACGGCATCGCAAAGCCTCCTGCCGATGAGGCCTGCGTCCCGGAACCGGGACGAGCGGTCGTGCGGTCCGGTGCCCCCCGTCTGCGCCGTTATCGGATCGTCATCCGGACCGGGCCGATCCGCCAGCGTTTCCCGCGCGCCGACGCCGTTGCAGGCCGAAGTGACCGGCACCACACTCGCGACGGGACCACTGAGACGACGGAGGACCGCGTGAAGCTGGACAAGCAGGACCTCGTGCGGATGCTGCAGACCGAGGGCGACAACGACACCGCCGACCGGGTCGCGGCTTCGCTGCCCGACGAGATCGACACCGATCGGGACGCCGACGCGCTCAGCGGCGCCGGGCTGGACCGCACCCAGCTCATGGCGAAGCTGGCCGGCGGCTCGTTCGGGACGACGCTCAAGCCCTGAGCGCCCGCTGCGGAGGGGATCCGCAGGCGTTACGCCCCCGGATCCCCTCCGGTCAGCCGGCGTAGGGGCGTTCCCGCTCCAACTCCTCGCGGGCGACCGAGCGGATGTGCACCGCATCCGGCCCGTCGACGATGCGCAGCGTGCGCGCGGAGGCGTAGAAGCGCGCCAGCGGGGTGTCGTCGCTGACGCCGGCCCCGCCGTGCAGCTGGATGGCCCGGTCGATGACGTCGCAGGCCACCTGCGGCGCGGCGACCTTGATCGCGGCGATCTCGGTGCGGGCTCCCTTGGCCCCGTGCTTGTCGATCAGGTCCGCGGTCTTGAGGACCAGCAGGCGGGCCTGGTCGATCTCGATCCGCGAGCGGGCGATGGCCTCGCGCACGGTGCCCTGCTCGGCCAGCGGCCGGCCGAAGGCGACCCGCGACCGAGCCCGCCCCACCATGAGCGCCAGCGCCCGCTCGGCCATGCCGATGGCGCGCATGCAGTGGTGGATGCGGCCGGGGCCGAGGCGGGCCTGGGCGATCATGAACCCGTCGCCCTCGCCGGAGAGGAGGTTGGCCGCCGGCACCCGGACGTCGGTGAACCGCAGCTCGGAGTGGCCGTGCTGGTCCTGGTAGCCGAAGACCGGCAGGTGGCGGACGATCTCCAGGCCCGGGGTGTCCCGCGGCACCAGCACCATCGACTGCTGGCGGTGCGGAGGGCCGTCGGGGTCGGTCTTGCCCATCACGATGAAGATCCGGCAGCGCTCGTCGGCGCTCCCCGTGATCCACCACTTGCGCCCGTTGATCACGTACTCGTCGCCGTCCCGGACGATCGACGTCTGGATGTTGCGGGCGTCGGACGACGCGACGTCGGGCTCGGTCATCGCGAACCCGGAGCGGATCTCGCCCTCCAGCAGCGGCTGCAGCCACTGCTCCTTCTGCTCGGGCGTGCCGAACAGCATGAGGGTCTCCATGTTGCCGGTGTCCGGCGCACCGCAGTTGGTGACCTCGGGGGCGATCACCGGGGACCAGCCCATGATCTCGGCGACCGAGGCGTACTCGAGGTTGGAGAGGCCGCCCAGCTCGTGGTGGAACAGGTTCCACAGGCCGCGCTTGCGGGCCTCGGTCTTGAGCTCCTCCAGCACCGGCGGGTGCTCGTGGTCGTCGTGGCCGCGAGCCGCCCGCCACTCCTCGTAGACGGGCTCGGCGGGGAAGACCTGCTCACGCATGAATTCCCACATCCGGCCGCAGACGTCCTCGGCTCGGGCTGAGAGGGCGAAGTCCATGCCCGCAAACTAACGGCAGGGTGACGCGCGTCGCACCGCGGGCGGGAGACGGGCCCGGACACGGCGCGAGCCGGGTACCCGCCCTGGTGGACGGGTACCCGGCTCGCCGTGCGGATCAGTCGCCGAGCACCGGCCGGAGCGCTCCCGACGTCGGTCAGACGCGCGTGCGCCCGGTGATCCCGGCGCGGACCGGTCCCAGCGCGATCAGCAGGCCGACGGCCGCGGTCAGGACGTGCAGGATGTTGTCAGCCCAGTTCAGGCTGAGGAAGTCCCACGTCTGACCGGTGGCGAACAGGCCGTACAGGAAGGCCGCGCCATAGCCGACCGCGAGCAGCCAGCCGTACGTGCGAGCGCCGGCCAGCGTCCGGGCCAGCACCAGCCCGGCCACGCCGATCAGCAGGTGCACCAGGTTGTGCATCCCGTTGACCTCGAACCCGAGCAGGGTCTCGTTCGTGTCGTGGGCGAAGAAGTTGTCGAACCCGGTGACGAAGTAGCCGATGATCCCGACCAGCGTGTACACCGCGCCGAACACCAACGCCAGCAGCTGCGGCCAAGCCATGCCGCCGCGCCCGACCCCCGTGCTGTCTCCCCTAGCGGACATGCCGTCCTCCCTATCTCCCTACCCGCCAGGTCCTGACGGGGTGCGCCGTCCGGATACCCGAGGGGTCGCGCCCTGTAACGTGCAACAGGGTGGCGCGCAACCGATCTGTGCCCGGACGGTCGTGCGTGCGGGGTGTCCTGCACCCCACACACCCTGTTCGGATCGAACGGGCTCTGCGGTTCAGTGCGCCAGAGCCGAACGGCTCCGCCGGTTCAGCCCGGGAGGGTCGAGCGGCTCCGCCGGACCACGAACGGGCCGATCGCCAGCAGGTCGACCGGGGCCGAGCCGAAGCACTCCAGCGCGTCGCGCGGGTCGTCGACCATCGGCCGGCCGGCGGTGTTGAGGCTGGTGTTGACCACCACGGGCAGCCCGGTGCGCCGCTCGAAGCACTCCAGCATGCGCGCCACCAGCGGCTCGTCGGCGCGGTCGACGGTCTGGATCCGCGCCGTCCCGTCGACGTGGGTGACCGTGGGGATCCGCTCCCGCCAGTCGGGGTGCACGTCGTGCACGAACAGCATGTAGGGCGAGGGGATCGGCCCGCGGGCGAAGATCTCCGAGGCCCGCTCGGCGAGCACCATCGGCGCCACCGGGCGGAACTGCTCCCGGCCCTTGACGTTGTTCATCCGCTCGAGGTTGGCCGGGTAGCCGGGGTGAGCCAGCAGCGACCGGTGCCCCAGGGCGCGCGGGCCGTACTCGCTGCGGCCCTGGAACCAGGCGACGATCCCGTTGTTCGCCAACACCTCGGCGACGGCGTCGGCGACGTCGTGCGGGCGCTCGTAGTCGATCGCCGCCGTCGTCAGCCAGGCCTCGATCTCCTCGTCGGTCCAGCCGCGGCCGAGGTCGGCGCCGGGCATCGGCTCGGTGACGTCGCCCAGGTCACGGGCCACCGCCATCGCCCCGCCCAGCGCGGTGCCCGCGTCGCCGGCCGCCGGCTGCACCCACACCTGCTCGAACGGCCCCTCGGCGTGGATCCGGCTGTTGGCCACGCAGTTCAGCGCCACCCCGCCGGCCAGGGTGAGCGCCCGGTCGCCGGTGCGCCCGTGCAGCCAGCGGACCAGGTCCAGCATCGTCTCCTCCAGCCGCAGCTGGACGCTGGCGGCGAGGTCGGCGTGCGCCTCGGTCCACTCGTCGCCCTTGCGCAGGCGCGGCGCGAACTCGCTGAAGTCGGTCTTCGCCGTCCGGAAGCCGCCGTCGCCGGTGGCGCAGATCGCCTCCTCGAGCTCCGCGGCGAAGCGCGGCTTCCCGTAGGACGCCATCGCCATGACCTTGTACTCGTCGGAGCTGCGCAGGAAGCCCAGGTGCTCGGTCAGGTCCTCGTAGAGCAGGCCGAGCGAGTGCGGAAGCGCCTGGCTGGCCAGCACCTCCAGCTTGCCGTCGAGGTAGCGGCCGGCGAGGTGGCTGACCGCCTCACCGCGACCGTCGAGGACCAGGACGGAGTTGGACGGGTACGGGGCGGCCAGCCCTGCGGACGCCGCGTGCGCCACGTGGTGCGGCACGTAGACGACCTTGTCCTCGGCCAGGCCGGGCAGGTAGTGGGCGAGGAAGGACGGCGCCTTCTCGGCGTACATCTTCCGCATGACGTCGCCCTCGTCGTGGAGCCCGGTCTCCGCAGGGGCCGGCATGAGCCGTGGGTCGAACGAGTAGGCGACCGCGTCGAGGTCCGCGGGCGTCAGGCCGGCCTCGGCCAGCACCCACGCGGCCGCCAGTTCGGGCAGCTCCCAGGCGCTCCAAGGCAGGGGGCGCTTCCCGTGCTTGCGCCGGCTGAATCGCTCCTCCTCGGCGGCCGCGACGACGGTGCCGTCGACGACCAGCGCTGCGGCCGGGTCGTGGTACAGCGCATTGATGCCGAGAACCTTCACGCGATCGCTCCTTCCGGCGGGACCTCTGCCCCGCGTCTACCAAGATCTTGGGGGCGCCGTCCGGCTCCTGCAGGGCGAGAGCGGGAGGCCCGCCTCACCGGATGACCAGGTCGG
>DATAAV010000230.1:0-16708 GCA_036259935.1 Geodermatophilus sp.
GCCTCCCGCGCCGGCACGGTCATCCCGCCCGACGCCGAGCTCGACGACCTCGAGCCGCTGACCCCGCCGGTCGACGAGGAGTTCCGGGTCGCGGCCATGGGCCTGGCCTGGGACGGCGAGGCGCAGGCCGTCGTCGTCGAGGCGGTCGCCGCCACCGACGAGCCGGTGGACGAGGACGTGATCCTCTCCGACAGCGAGGAGGGCCCCGACGCCCTGCGCGTGACCATCAGCCCCGGCGCGGCCCGCGCCTTCGTCGCCCGCGCCCGCCGGGTGGTCGCCGCCGGCCGCCCGGCGTGCCCGCTGTGCTCGCTGCCGCTGGACCCCTCCGGGCACGTCTGCCCCCGGCAGAACGGCTACCGCCGCTGATCGGCGACCCCTCGGCGTCGATGAGCGAGCAGCAGGCCGGACCGACGCCGGGCACCGGTCTGCGCGCCCCCGCCGGCGAGGAGGAGGCCGTCACGCTGCTGCGCGAGGGCGAGATCGACCTCGAGGGCCGGCTGCTGGACGCCAGCAACGTCACCCTGGTCGGCGCCATCCGCACCGGCACGCTGGCTGCCGACTGCGTCTACAAGCCGGTGAGGGGAGAGCGGCCGCTGTGGGACTTCCCCGACGGCACCCTCGCCGGGCGGGAGGTCGCCGCCGCGCTGGTCTCGGAGGCGACCGGCTGGCGGATCGTGCCCCCCACGGTGCTCCGGGACGGCCCGTTCGGCCCCGGCATGGTGCAGCTGTGGGTGGACGGCGACCCCGACGTCGACCTGGCCGCGTTCGTGCGCAGCGACCACCCGGGGCTGCGCCGCATGGCCGTCTTCGACGCCGTCGTCAACAACGCCGACCGCAAGGGCGGGCACATCATCCCGACCCCCGACGGGCACGTGTACGGCGTCGACCACGGCATCTGCTTCTCCGCCGAGCCCAAGCTGCGCACCCTGCTGTGGCGCTGGGCCGGCCAGCTGCTGCCCGCCGAGGCCGTCGCGGTGCTCGAGCGGCTCACCGACGACCTGCTCGGCGACCTCGGCGAGCGGCTGTCGGAGCACCTCACCCGCCGGGAGGTCCGGTGCACCCGCCAGCGGGTCGCCGACCTGCTGCGCACCCGGCGGCACCCGCAGCCCACCGGCGACTGGCCGGCGCTGCCCTGGCCGCCGTTCTGAGGTCACATCCCCCGGCGAGATCGGCGATCTCGCCGGGTCGGGGGAGCCCGGTAGGGCGACAGTGTGCACATGCACCGCAGCCGACTGGCGATCCTGCTGCTCGACCTGCCGCCCGAGGTGCACGACACCGGGCGGGACTTCTGGTCGGCAGCCACCGGGCATCCGGTGGTGCCGGACCCCGACGACCCCGACTGGGCCTCCCTCGGCTCCTTCGCCGACGGCTTCCAGCTGGAGGTGCAGCGCACCGGGTCCGGCACCCCGCCGCGGTGGCACGTCGACGTGGAGACCGACGACGTCCTCGCCGAGGTGGCCCGGCTCGAGGCGCTCGGCGCCCGGCGGACGGCCGACATGGGCTCGTTCTGGCAGATGACGGACCCGGCCGGGCTGGTGTTCTGCGTGGTCGGCGTCCAGACCGGCGAGGCGTTCGAGCGGTACGCGACCACCTGGCCCTGACCGCTACTCCGTCTTCACCAGGTCGATCATCGCGGCCGCCTGCAGGCCGTCGCCGTCGACGGTGAGGACGTCCAGCGGCACCCGCCGCCACACGGCCAGCAGCAGGTCCCCGGCGGTGCCGGTCAGCGTGGCGATGGGGAAGGGGCGGGTGCCGGGGAAGAGGGTGCGTTCGGCGTCGGCGTCGACGGCGTGCAGGACCACCGGGTGGGCCTCCTCCGGCGGGCCCTCCGGAAGCGCGCCCGGGACCATGACCTCCAGCCACTCGTCGAGCCCGTCGAGGGCGACGTCGGGCGGAATGGGCCGCACGTCGCCGAGCACCTGCTCGACGTCGACGGTGTGCACCACCGCCTCGTGGGTCTGCCGGCGCAGCACGAAGCCGACGTCGCGCCGCGGTGCCCAGGTCCACACCCGCTCGGCCGGGTCGGCCCCGGCCAGCACCGTCTCCAGCTCCGCGGACTGCGCGGTGAGGAAGCCCAGCAGTTCGTCGTCGGGCCGGCGCCGTGGCTCCACGTAGGTGCCCGGGTCCGGTGCCCGGGTGCGCACCACCCACGCCCAGAAGTGCTGCACCTCGCCGACGTGCCACACGAGGTCGGACAGCCGCCAGCCCGGGCAGCCGGGGACCGGCGCCGACCAGCCGCGGGCCAGCACCGCCTCGGCCGCGGCGTCGGCGAGCCGGGCGTTGACCCGCTGCAGGACCGGCAGGTACTCGTCGAGCTCCATCGCTCCTCCTCGCGTGCCCCGTCCTGGTCCGGAACCGTAGGTGCTCCGACCCGCCCGGCGGGATCCCCCGCGCCCGCCGGATCCCCAGGTGCGGACATGACCCGGAAGGCGTTTCGGAACGCGCATCTACCCTCGTGTCGTGCTCGCCTGGCCCGCTCCGCTCCTGCCGACCCTCCCGGGCACCGGTCCCGTGCTCAAGCTGCACGACACCGCCCGCGGCGAGATGGTCGCCACCAGCCCCGGCCGCGTGGCCCGCATGTACGTCTGCGGGATCACCCCGTACGACGCCACGCACCTGGGGCACGCCGCCACCTACCTGGCCTTCGACCTGGTGAACCGGCTGTGGCGGGACGCCGGGCACGCCGTGCACTACGTGCAGAACGTCACCGACATCGACGATCCGCTGCTGGAGCGCGCCGAGCGCGACGGCGAGGACTGGATCGTGCTCGGCATGCGGGAGACCGCGCTGTTCCGCGAGGACATGACCGCCCTGCGGGTCCTCCCGCCCGACGACTACGTCGGCGCGGTCGAGTCGGTGCCGCGGATCGTCGGCCACATCGAGACGCTGCTGGACGAGGGCCTGGCCTACGTCCTCGACGACGGCACCGGTGACGTCTACCACGACGTGGCGCAGGCGCCGGGCTTCGGCGGCGAGTCCGGCTACGACGAGGCGACGATGCTGCGGTTCTTCGCCGAGCGCGGTGGCGACCCCGAGCGCCCCGGCAAGCGCAACCGGCTCGACCCGATGCTGTGGCGCGGCGAGCGCCCCGGCGAGCCGTCGTGGCCGGGACCGCGGGGCACCGCCGGCCGGCCCGGCTGGCACATCGAGTGCGCCACGATCGCCCTGGAGACCATCGGCATGGGCTTCGACGTCCAGGGCGGCGGCAGCGACCTGGTCTTCCCGCACCACGAGTTCTCCGCCGTGCACGCCGAGGCGCTCACCGCCACCAAGCCCTTCGCCCGGGCCTACGTGCACGCGGCGATGATCGCCCTGGACGGCGAGAAGATGAGCAAGAGCCGCGGGAACCTGGTGTTCGTCTCCCGGCTGCGCGGCGACGGCGTCGACCCCATGGCCATCCGCCTCGCACTGCTGTCCGGGCACTACCGCACCGACCGCACCTGGACGACGGAGCTGCTGCGGGCCGCCGAAGACCGGCTGGCCACCTGGCGGCGGGCCGTGGCGCTGCCCGCGGGCGCTCCGGCGGCGCCGCTGCTGCACGGCATGCGCGAGCGGCTCACCGACGACCTGGACACCCCCGCGGCGATCGCGCTGGTCGACGAGTGGGCGGCGCGCACCCTGGCCGCCGGGAACGGCGGCGCCGAGCTCGAAGCGGGCGCGCCGTCGATCGTGTGCGACGCCGTCGACGCGCTCCTCGGTGTGGCCTTGCAGGACTGCTGACGGTGGCCGCCCTCGAGGTGCCGTTCCGCCTGGTCGACCGGGTGGCCCGCGAGCGCGAGGAGGAGGCCCTCGCGCCGGCGGCCACCCGCTCGACGGCCACCCGCGGCCGGGCCCGGCCCGAGCCGGAGGACGCGCTGCGCACCGCCTTCGAGCGCGACCGCGACCGGATCCTGCACGCCAAGGCCTTCCGCCGGCTCAAGCACAAGACGCAGGTGTTCCTCAACCCCGACGGCGACCACTTCGTCACCCGGCTGACCCACACCCTGCAGGTGACCCAGGTGGCCCGGTCGCTGGCGCGGGCCCTCGGCCTCAACGAGGCCCTCGCCGAGGCGATCGCGCTGGCCCACGACGTCGGCCACTCGCCGTTCGGGCACATCGGCGAGGACGCGCTCTCGCCCTACGTGCCCGGCGGCTGGCACCACGCCGCCCAGGGGCTGCGGATCGTGGAGGTGCTCGAGGACCTGAACCTCACCTGGGAGGTCCGTGACGGCATCCGGGCGCACAGCTGGAAGATCAACCCGCCGCCGGCCACCCGCGAGGCGGAGTGCGTCCGCTACGCCGACCGCATCGGCTACCTCTCCCACGACGCGCTCGACGCCGTCCGCGCCGGGGTGCTGCAGGTACGCGACCTGCCCGCCCGCGCCCGCGCCGTCTTCGGGGACCCGGGCAGCGAGATGGTCGGCGCGATGATCGCCGCCGTCGTCGAGGGTTCGCTCGCCCCGGACAACGCCGTCGGCTCGGTCGTGATGGCGCCCGAGCCGCTGGAGGCGATGCACGAGCTGCGGGCGTTCATGTTCGCGCGGGTCTACGAGTCCGAGACCGCCGCGGGGCAGAAGCACCTGGCCGTCGACGTCATCCGCCGGCTGGTCGACCACCACCTGGCCCGTCCCGAGCTCATCCCGGCCAGCTACCGCGACACCGAGGCCGATCCGGTGACCCAGGTGGTCGACTACGTCTCGGGGATGACCGACCGGTTCGCGCTGGCGACCCACGACCGGCTGTTCGACGCCGACGCGTCGTCCCGGATGACCCCCCTGCTCAACCGCCACTGACGCCTCTGCGCTTTATCGCGACAAAGCGCGCCCGCCGGCCGTGGCCCGTGCTTCATCGCGATAGAGCGCGGGTCAGTTGGGGCTGGAGCCGCGGCGGCGCAGGTAGCGCTCGAACTCCCGGGCGATGGCGTCGCCGCTGGCCTGGGAGAGGTCGACCTCGGTGGCCCGCTCCTCCAGCGAGCGCACGTACTCGACGACCTCGGCGTCCTCGTTGGCCATCTCGTCGACGGTGCGCACCCACTCCTCGGCCTGCTGGGGGAGCGCGCCCAGCGGCACGGCCACCTCCAGCACCTCCTCCACCCGCTGCAGCAGCGCCACGGTGGCCCGCGGCGAGGGCGGCTGGGAGACGTAGTGCGGCACGGCGGCCCAGAAGCTGATCGCCGGCAGCCCGGCCTGGACGCAGGCGTCCTGGAAGACGCCGAGGATCCCGGTCGCCCCCTCGTAGCGGGAGGCCTCCAGGCCGTAGCGCTCGGCGGACTCCCGGTCGTAGGCCGAGCCGGTGACCGGGGTGGGGCGGGTGTGCGGCGTGTCGGCCAGCAGGGCGCCCAGCGCGACCACCGTGCGGACGTCGAGCTCGCGGCACAGCTCGAGCAGCTCCTCGCAGAAGGTGCGCCAGCGCATGTTGGGCTCGATGCCGCGGATGAGGACCACGTCGCGCTCGGTGCCCGGCGGGCGGGCGACGGAGATGCGGGTGGTGGGCCACTCGATGCGCCGGCTCACCCCGCCGACCAGCGACACGGTCGGCCGGTTGACCTGGAAGTCGTAGTAGTCCTCCGGATCCAGTGCGGCCAGCGGGGTGGCGTCCCAGATGAGCTCCAGGTGCTCGACCGCCCCGGTGGCTGCGTCCCCCGCGTCGTTCCAGCCCTCGAAGGCGACGATCACCACCGGGTCGGTCAGCCGGGGCAGGTCGTCAGGGGTCGACGTCGGCTCGATCACCCCTGCGAGCCTACGTCGGTCCGGCGTTCCCGCCGCGGCTCCGCGGTCGCTGCATGTGGTCGACGTCCCTCGCGCGGGCGACGGGGCGCTCACCCGGCCCGCGTACCCTGGCGTGGTGCCGCCCCGTGACCTGTTGACCGCCCTCTCCGAGCAGGTCGTCGTCGCCGACGGCGCGATGGGCACGATGCTCCAGGCTGCCCACCTCACCCTCGACGACTTCGAGGGCCACGAGGGCTGCAACGAGATCCTCAACGTCACCCGGCCCGACGTCGTCCGCGGCGTGCACGACGCCTACTTCGCCGCCGGCTCGGACGCGGTGGAGACCAACACCTTCGGCGCCAACTGGGCCAACCTCGGCGAGTACGGCATCGCCGACCGGATCGAGGAGCTCGCCCGGGCCGGGGCCGCGCTGGCCCGGGAGGTCGCCGACGGCTGGACCACCCCCGACCGGCCCCGCTGGGTGCTGGGCGCGGTCGGCCCGGGCACCAAGCTGCCCACGCTGGGCCACGTCCCCTACGCCACGCTGCGCGACGCCTACCAGCAGCAGACCGCGGGGATGCTCGCCGGCGGCATCGACGCGGTGATCGTCGAGACCGCGCAGGACCTGCTGCAGGCCAAGGCCGCGATCCTCGGCGCGAAGCGGGCGATGGCCGCCGCCGGCCGCACCGTGCCGCTGATCGCGCACGTCACCGTGGAGACCACCGGCACGATGCTGCTGGGCAGCGAGATCGGCGCCGCGGTCACCGCCCTGGAGCCGCTGGGCATCGACCTGCTGGGGCTCAACTGCGCCACCGGCCCGGCGGAGATGAGCGAGCACCTGCGGCACGTGTCGCGGCACTTCCGCGGCCTGGTGTCGGTCATGCCCAACGCCGGCCTGCCCGAGCTGGGCCCCGACGGCGCGGTGTACCCCCTCGGGCCCGAGGAGATGGCCGCGGCGCTGCGTGGCTTCGTCACCGACTACGGCGCCCGCCTGGTCGGCGGCTGCTGCGGCACCACCCCCGAGCACATCCGCGCCCTGGTCGCCGCCGTCGACGGCGTGACCCCCGCCGCGCGGGCCCCCGAGCGGGAGCCCGGCGTCTCCTCCATCTACCAGGCGGTGTCCTTCCGGCAGGACGCCGGCGTGCTCATGGTGGGGGAGCGGACCAACGCCAACGGCTCCAAGGCCTTCCGCGAGGCGATGCTGGAGGGCCGGCTCGACGACTGCGTGGAGATCGCCCGCGGGCAGATCCGCGACGGTGCCCACCTGCTCGACCTCAACGTGGACTACGTCGGCCGCGACGGCGTCGCGGACATGCGCGCGCTGGCCGCCCGGCTGGCCACCGCCTCGACGCTGCCGATCATGCTCGACTCCACCGAGCCGGAGGTGATCGAGGCTGGGCTGGAGATGCTCGGCGGCCGGTGCATCGTCAACTCGGTCAACTTCGAGGACGGCGAGGGTCCCCAGTCCCGCTTCGCCCGGGTCATGCCGGTCATCCGGGAGCACGGTGCGGCCACCGTGGCGCTGACCATCGACGAGGAGGGTCAGGCGCGCACCGCCGAGTGGAAGGTGCGGGTGGCCACCCGGCTCATCGAGACGCTGACCGCCCGCTGGGGGATGGCCGTCGGCGACATCGTCGTCGACCCGCTCACCTTCCCGATCGGCACCGGGCAGGAGGAGACCCGCCGCGACGGCATCGAGACGATCGAGGCGATCCGGGAGCTCAAGCGCCGCTTCCCCGAGGTGCAGACCACCCTCGGGGTGTCCAACGTCTCCTTCGGGCTCTCCCCGGCCGGCCGGCAGGTGCTCAACTCGGTCTTCCTGCACGAGTGCGTCGAGGCCGGCCTGGACTCGGCGATCGTGCACGCCTCCAAGATCCTGCCGATGTCGAAGATCCCCGACGAGCAGCGGCAGGCCGCGCTCGACCTGGTCTACGACCAGCGGCGGGAGGGCTTCGACCCCCTGCAGCGCTTCCTGGAGGTGTTCTCCGGGGTCAGCACCGCCTCGTCGCGGGAGAGCCGCGCCGCGGAGCTGGCCGCGATGCCGCTGGCCCAGCGGCTGCAGGCCCGGATCGTCGACGGCGAGCGCAACGGGCTGACCCAGGACCTCGACGAGGCGCTGCGCGGCAAGCCCGCGCTGGCGATCATCAACGAGGACCTGCTGGCCGGGATGAAGACCGTCGGCGAGCTGTTCGGCTCCGGGGCGATGCAGCTCCCGTTCGTGCTGCAGTCGGCCGAGGTCATGAAGGCCGCCGTCGCCCACCTCGAGCCGCACATGGAGAAGGCCGACTCCGCCGGCAAGGGCACGATCGTGCTGGCCACGGTCAAGGGCGACGTCCACGACATCGGCAAGAACCTCGTGGACATCATCCTGACCAACAACGGCTACACCGTGGTCAACCTCGGCATCAAGCAGCCGATCACCACCATCCTCGAGGCCGCCGAGCAGCACGAGGCCGACGCGATCGGTATGTCCGGGCTGCTGGTGAAGTCCACGGTGGTGATGAAGGAGAACCTCGAGGAGATGAACGCCCGCGGGATCGCCGAGCGCTTCCCCGTGCTGCTCGGCGGGGCGGCGCTGACCCGCGGCTATGTCGAGAGCGATCTCAGCGACCTGTTCCACGGCGAGGTCCACTACGCCCGGGACGCCTTCGAGGGGCTGCGGCTCATGGACGCCGTCGTCGCCGCCCGCCGGGGCGGGGGCAGCGTGCCCGACGCCGCCACCCCCCGCGCGGCCGACGAGCAGCGCCGGGCCGAGCGGCGGGCCCGCCGCGAGCGGTCGGCCCGCATCGCCGAGCAGCGGCGCGCCGCCGAGTCCCCCGAGGAGCACCTGCCGGCCCGCTCGGCCACCGCCACCGACAACCCGGTGCCGAGGCCGCCGTTCTGGGGCAGCCGCGTGGTCAAGGGCATCGCCACCGCCGAGTACGCCGCGCTGCTCGACGAGCGGGCGACCTTCCTCGGCCAGTGGGGGCTGCGCGCCGCCCGCGGCGGTGAGGGGCCCTCCTACGAGGAGCTGGTGGAGACCGAGGGCCGGCCGCGGCTGCGGTACTGGCTGGACCGGCTGCAGACCGACGGCGTGCTGGAGGCCGCGGTCACCTACGGCTACTTTCCCTGCTTCTCCGAGGGCGACGACCTCGTCGTCCTGGAGGCCGGCCCTGGCGGCGCCCCCGGCGGGGAGCGGGAGCGGTTCACCTTCCCCCGCCAGCGCCGCGACGCCCGGCTGTGCCTGGCCGACTACTTCAAGGCCAAGGACTCCGGCGAGATCGACGTCGTCGCCTTCATGGTGGTGACCGTCGGCCGCAGGATCAGCGACTACGCCAACAAGCTGTTCGCCGCCGACGCCTACCGCGACTACCTCGAGGTGCACGGCCTGTCGGTGCAGCTGACCGAGGCGCTCACCGAGTACTGGCACCAGCGGGTGCGCAGCGAGCTCGTGCTCCCCGACGGCACGCCGGTCGGCGCGCAGGACGGCGCCGGGGCCGAGGACTTCTTCAAGCTGCACTTCCGCGGCTGCCGCTACGGGTTCGGCTACCCGGCCTGTCCCGACCTCTCCCAGCAGCAGCAGGTCATGCGGCTGCTGGAGCCCGAGCGGATCGGCGTGACGCTGTCGGAGGAGTTCCAGCTGGACCCGGAGCAGTCCACCTCGGCGCTGATCAGCCACCACCCCGAGGCGACCTACTTCAACGCCCGCTGAGCGCCCGCCGGACCTGCTGACCCGTCGAACGCCCGGGCCTCACGGCGACACGCCGTGCGGTCCGACCCTTCGGACCAGCCCCGCCGACTTCTCGACCAGTTCCTCCGCCCGGTCGGCGTCGATGTTGAGCGCCGCGAACAGCAGGGGGATGCTGACCGACCTGGACAGCCCCCGCAAAAGGTCCGGGACGAGCTCCGCGAGGGCCTCGGCGTCGACCGCCTCCGAGAGCAGGGTGATCTGCCGTTCCCTCATGCGCGCGCGGGCCGGCCCGAGCACGGTGGACTCGAACTTGCGGATCTGCCGGTCGCTGCTCCGGCTGGGGTTTTCCAGCTCACCCATGAGGAGCTCGTTGTGGGTGCGGCTGGCCTCCAGGTACTCGTTGCGCGCCGCGAGGTAGTCCGCCAAGGAGTCCCTCTGCGATTCGCTCAGCCGGCCGAACCGACCGCGGGCTCTTCCCGTCATGGCGCGCCTCCCCGGGACTCCGGAGTGGAGATCGGGGAAAGATAACAGCTCGTTCCCGTTCCGGATGCGCCGCAGCGGCTGAGCTCGCGAAATGGTCGCCGGTCATCCCTGGGCGCCTGCCGGCACCACCGCGGTCATGACGGCCCCGCCGCCCGGGCGGGCACCGAGGTCGAGGCTGCCACCGAGGTCCTCGATCCGGTCCCGCACCAGTCGCAGCCCCAGGTGCCCTTCGCGCCGGCGGTCGGTACCGGAGACGGGGAACCCCACGCCGTCGTCGGCGATCTCCAGTCGCACGGCGGGTACATCCGGGTGCGCCGCCGGCTCCAGGGTGACCCAGACGTGCCCGGCCCCGGCGTGCTTGCCGGCGTTGGCCAGGGCCTCCTTGGCCGTGCGGTAGAGGGCCGCGGCGGCGTCCGGACCCATCGCGGGAAGGGGAGCGGCGTCCACCGTCACGTCGACCCCCTGGTCGCGCAGCGGCTCGGCGAGGTCCTGCACCGCGGTGACCAGCCCCGGGCCGCTCAGTTCGGGCGGATAGATGTCCACCATCAACCGGCGCAGCGACTGGACGGCGTGCCGCACCGCACCCACCAGCCGGTCCACGGTGGGTTGCCGCTCCGGCGGCACGCTGGCCCGCAGCGCGCTCAGGGCGTAGCTGACCCCGGCGAGGTCCTGTACCGGCCCGTCGTGCACGTCCGCGGCGATCGCCCGGCGCTCCCGGTCCGAGGCCTCCACCGCCCGCGCCATGAGCTCGGCGCGTTCGGACTCCTGCCGCCGTACACGGCGGGCCAGCGACGCGGCGATCGGGATCTGCACCAGCTGCAGCACCACGAGGGCGCCGATCGACAGCGGGATGAACGCCTGACGCAGCGAGGCCGCCTGCCGGTCGATCCCCTCGTAGCTGAAGAAGGCCTGCACCGCCAACGGGTCCCCGCGGACGGTCAGCGGCACGAGGACCTCCAGCACCGGAGTTCCGCCGACACCGTCCCCGGCAGGTTCGGGGCGGTGGTCGACGTCGGCGATCGTCTCCCCGGCGAAGGCGGCGGGCAGTTCCTCCGGCGGCGGGAGGCGGTCCGGCGGAACCTCGTCGTCGCTGGCGTACAGGACCCTCCCGTCCGCGGTCCAGACCACCACGGAGGTGATGGACCCGTCGCCCATCCGGTGGCCGAGGTCCCGGTCGAGTTCCTCCCACCGTTCGGGCGTCCCGGCCAGTGCGTCGCTCAGCAGGGGCGCGACGAGCCGCTCGGCCAGCCCCTCGGCCGACCGTTGGGCGTCATCGAGCGCGTTCTGACGGGCCACGTGCTCGCTGAGCCAGACCGTGCCCGCCGAGACGACGAGCAGGACGAGCAGGGCGCTGAGCAGGAAGACGCCGAGCTCCCGCCGCGGCCGGGGCGGGCGACGCGCGCGGAGCGGACGACGTGGCCGGGGGCGCCCGCGGCCGCGGGGGCGGCGCTCTGTGTCGGCAGCAGCAACGGGCGCGAGCTCGGTGCTCATGCGGCGCCGCCGGCAGCCCCGGCCGCCGGGCCCGGACGACGGCCGCGAGCCCGGACCGGAGGTGGACCGCCGCGGCGGCCGCGTGGGCGCCCAGCGATCGGCCGATGGTGACCGACGGCCGCCGGTCCGGGCGCGAGGCCGGTGGCCCGGCCGGGCTGGGCGTGCGCCAAGAGATCCCCCGTGTGTCGTCCCCCCGCTGCTGGAGGGCTCAACCATTCGACGGCATCGGCCGGTCCGGAGGAAAGCGCGCCCGCCGGGCCCGGGACGAAGGTCCTGATCGAGAAACGCGTATACGCGCGCGTGTCGTTACGCAGCGTGTCAGTACACGGCGTCCCGGGTCGTGTCTACCCGGTCACATCGGGCGTCGTGCGCCGGGGGTCGTGGCCGCCCGTGGGTACCGTCGATCGTGATGACAGCCGAGTGCCTCCCCCGGGCGCGCCCGAGGGGCGCGGATCCAGCAGCGGCACGGGGTTCCGTGGACGCGGTCCTGTTCGACATGGACGGCACCCTCGTCGAGACCGAGCAGTACTGGGGCGAGGCGCTGCACGCCCTCGCCCGCCGGCTGGGCGGGGAGCTGTCCGCCGCTGCCCGCGAGGCCACCGTGGGCACGAGCATGCCGGTCTCCATGGGGATCCTGCAGGCCGACCTCGGCATCACCCGCACCGAGCAGCAGATGCGGGCCGACGCCCGCTGGGTGGAGGACACGACCGCGCATCTCATGGCCGGGGGCATCGCCTGGCGGCCGGGAGCCCGAGAGCTGCTCAGCGAGGTCCGCTCGGCCGCGCTGCCGACCGCGCTGGTGACGACGACGCCGCGCCGCCTGGCCGACCTGGTGATCGAGCAGATCGCCCGGGCCTTCCCCGACGTGCCGCCCTTCGACCTCACGGTGTGCGGGGACGAGGTGCCCGCCCGCAAGCCCGACCCGGCGCCCTACCTCCAGGCGATGGCGACGCTCGGAGTCGATCCGGCCGGCTGCGTGGTCGTGGAGGACTCGCTGGCCGGGGTGACCGCCGGGCTGGCGGCCGGTGCTGCGGTGCTCGGCGTCCCGTCCCTGCAGCCGCTGCCTCCCGCGCCCGGACTGGTGCTGCGCGACACCCTCGTCGGCGTCGGCCTGGCCGAGCTGGGCGACCTGCTGGCGACCCCGGCCGGCGCCCGCGCCTGATCCGGGCCGCTCAGCCGAAGGCGACGCGGGCCAGCCACAACTCCAGCAGCGCCCGGTCGCCGAACACCTCGAGGCCGGCCCCGTCGAGGCCGCGCCGGCGGTAGACCAGCAGCAGCAGGTCGGTCAGCGGGCCGCGGACGGCGACGGCGGCCTTCTCGTGCGCCCGCCGCCAGGCGAGGGTCTCGGTGAGGTCCACGACCCACTCGGCGTGCAGCTCTTCGGGGGCGTCGGTGGCGTGCAGGTGCAGCGTGCGCCCCGGGCCGAGCAGCTCCCGCCGCTCGGGGAAGAGCTCGAGCATCTGCGGCAGGGAGCCCAGCTCCAGCCACTCGTCGACGCCGTCGACGGCGACCTCGGGCTCGAGGGCGAACTCCGCGCCCAGGGCCAGGGCCGCATCGGCCCGGTGGACGACGGTCTCGTGCGCGAACCGGCGCGCGTAGAACTCCGCCGTTCGGCCGGGGACCGGGGTCCACATCGTCGCGTCCGGACCGGCGTCGCGCAGGGTGGCGGCCAGCTGCCGGGCACCCGCGGCCACCCAGGGACCGAGGACCGCCGGGTCCCCTCCGCCCTCGACCTTCCGGAAGTGCTCGTCGGGCGGCGGCGCCGTCGCCCGGGTGCGCACGATCACCTCCGCCCAACGCAGCCCGCCGCCGAGGTGCCGCAAGAGCTGCCCGACGTCCCAGCCGGGGCAGCCGGGCACCGGGGCGGTGAGGTCGGCGCCGGCGATCGTGCCGGCCAGCGCGTCGGCCTGGGCGACGATCTCCGCGCAGTGGCGGTCGAAGGTCAGGGTCGGCACGCGCCCGAGGATGTCAGTCCCGCTCGGCGACCGGCAGCGGCGTGTGCCAGCCGGCCGCCGCGGCCGCCTCGGCCGGGAACGGCGGGGGAGTGCCGCCGAAGGAGGGGCACAGGGCCTGGTGGTCGCACCAGTCGCACAGCCGGCTGCGGTTGGGCCGGAAGTCGCCGGTGGCCACGGCCCGCTCGATCGCGGCCCAGATGGCCTGCAGCGTCCGCTCGAACCGGACGAGTTCCGCCTCGTCGGGCGCGTAGGTCAGCGCGTCGCCGTCGCCCAGGTAGAGCAGCTTGAGCTGGCTGGCCACCACGCCGCGGGTGCGCCACAGGACCAGGGCGTAGAACTTCATCTGGAACAGGGCCTTGGCCTCGAAGGCCTCCCGCGGCATCGACCCGGTCTTGTAGTCAACCACCCGCAGGGCGCCGTTGGGGGCGACGTCGAGCCGGTCGACGTAGCCGCGCAGCAGCAGCCCGTCGGGCAGGGTGACCTCGACCAGCTCCTCCCGCCCCGAGGGCTGGATGCGCGTCGGGTCCTCGAGGGAGAAGTAGGACTCCACCAGCCGCCCGGCCGAGGCGAGCCAGGCGTCCAGCGACGCCTCGGCGGCGTCGGCGGTGCCCTCGGCGAACAGCTCGGCCACCGAGGGGTCGGCCCGGAGCTCCTCCCACGCCGGGCCGATCAGCTGCTGGGCGGCCTGGGGCGTGCGCTCGCGCGGCGGGAGGTCGTAGAGCCGCTCGAGGACCGCGTGCACCAGCGTGCCGCGCACCGCCGCGGCGGTCTTGCGCTCGGGCAGTCGGTCGATGGTGCGGAAGCGGTAGAGCAGGGGACAGGTCTTGAAGTCCGCCGCCCGGCTCGGCGACAGCGAGGGACGGCGCGGGGCCTCCGCCTCGGGGTCCGGCCCGGCCGGGGCCTCGGGAGCCGGATCGCTCTGCACCATGCTCTCCCGCGCCGCACTCTCCCGCGCCGAGTCCTGCGCCATCGCCGTCATGGGTTCGAGGCTAGGTCGCCTCACCGACAGTTCCGAGTGCCCGCGCCGCACGGGGGATCGGGGTCCCGCCGGGCGGCTCCGTAGGCTGGACGCCCGTGGACACGCAGCAGCAGCCGCTCGCCGAGACCGCGGCGGAGCCGGCCCCCGAACCGGCGGCGCAGCCGGACGACCGGGCCGACCAGCAGCCGGCCGACGCGGCGCCGGAGCCGCCCCGGCAGCCCGTGCCGGGAGCCTTCGTGGCCGGCGACCGGGTGCAGCTGACCGATCCCAAGGGCCGGCTGCACACCGTCGTCCTCGAGCCGGGCAAGCAGTTCCACACCCACCGGGGCGCGATCGCCCACGACGACCTCATCGGCGCGCCCGAGGGGTCGGTCGTCCACTCCACCGCGAACACCGGGTACCTGGCCTTCCGGCCCCTGCTGGCCGACTTCGTGCTGTCCATGCCCCGCGGCGCGCAGGTGATCTACCCCAAGGACGCCGCCCAGATCGTCGGCTTCGGCGACATCGGGCCCGGCATGCGGGTGCTGGAGGCCGGTGCCGGATCCGGGGCGCTGACCTGCTCGCTGCTGCGGGCCGTCGGCGAGCGGGGCCGGGTCGTCAGCTACGAGCGGCGCGAGGACTTCGCCGACGTCGCCCGAGCCAACGTGGGCGCCTTCTTTGGGGAGGTGCCGGCGAACTGGGAGCTGCGGCTGGGCGACCTGGCCGACCACCCGGCCGGGGAGGTCGTCGACCGGGTGGTCCTGGACATGCTCGAACCGTGGGCGGTGCTGCCGGCGGTGGCCGCGGCCCTGCGACCCGGTGGCGTGCTGGTGGGCTACGTCGCCACCGTCACCCAGCTGTCCACCTACGTGGAGGCGCTGCGCGCCCAGGGCGTGTGGACCGAGCCCTACGCCTGGGAGACGCTGCTGCGTCCCTGGCACGCGGTGGGACTGGCGGTCCGGCCCGAGCACCGGATGGTCGCGCACACCGCCTTCCTGGTCACCGCCCGGCGGCTGGCCGAGGGCACCGTGGCCCCGGTCCGCCAGCGCCGCGCGCAGAAGAGTTGAGCCCGCCGGGACGGGTGCGGCGCCCCGGAACGAGGACGTCACCGGGACGTGACCGGCCCGGGCCGCGAGCCCCGGGCGCATTGTCGGCCCGCGTGTATAGATTTGCGTCCTGACCTCTTCCGAGGTGTGTGGAGGTGCGCGATGGGTCCGGGCCCTGACGAGTTCCGAGCGCGGCGTGAGCGTGACGTGGCCGCGCTGCTCAGCCAGATCACCTACCTCGAGGAGGAGATCAGCCTCCTGCGCCGCAAGGTGGCCGAGAGCCCCCGCCAGGTGCGGGCGCTGGAGGAGCGGATCGCCGAGGCCGAGGGCCGCGCGGCGTTCCTCTCCGAGCGCAACGACAAGCTGGCGAGCACGCTGCGCGAGGCGCGCGAGCAGCTGGTGACGCTCAAGGAGGAGGTCGACCGGCTGGCCCAGCCGCCGTCGGGCTACGGCGTCTTCCTCACCCGGCACGAGGACGGCACGGTCGACGTCTTCACCGGCGGGCGCAAGCTGCGGGTGTCGGTGTCGCCGAACGTCGACGTCGACACGCTGCAGCGCGGCCAGGAGGTCATGCTCAACGAGGCGATGAACATCGTCCAGGCGCGCGGCTTCGAGCGCGCCGGCGACGTCGTCATGCTCAAGGAGCTGCTCGAGCCGATCGACGGCGTCACGCCGCGGGCCCTGGTCATCGGGCACACCGACGAGGAGCGGGTCGTCTACCTGGCCGACTCGCTGGCCGGCCAGCCGCTGCGCAGCGGGGACTCGCTGCTGCTGGAGTCCCGCTCGGGCTACGTCTACGAGCGGATCCCGAAGAGCGAGGTCGAGGAGCTCATCCTCGAGGAGGTCCCCGACATCGACTACGGCGACATCGGCGGCCTGGCCCGGCAGATCGAGCAGATCCGCGACGCGGTGGAGCTGCCCTTCATGCACGCCGAGCTGTTCCGCGAGTACGAGCTGCGCCCGCCGAAGGGCATCCTGCTCTACGGCCCGCCCGGCTGCGGCAAGACGCTGATCGCCAAGGCGGTGGCCAACTCACTGGCCAAGCAGGTCGCGGCCGAGCGCGGCGAGGGGGAGCGGGTCGCGAAGTCCTACTTCCTCAACATCAAGGGCCCCGAGCTGCTCAACAAGTACGTCGGTGAGACCGAGCGGCACATCCGGCTGGTGTTCCAGCGGGCGCGGGAGAAGGCCAGCGAGGGCACGCCGGTCATCGTCTTCTTCGACGAGATGGACTCGATCTTCCGCACCCGCGGGTCGGGCGTGTCCTCCGACGTCGAGAGCACGATCGTGCCGCAGCTGCTCAGCGAGATCGACGGCGTCGAGGGCCTGGAGAACGTCATCGTCATCGGCGCCTCCAACCGCGAGGACATGATCGACCCGGCGATCCTGCGGCCGGGCCGGCTGGACGTGAAGATCAAGAT
>DATAAV010000231.1:0-20734 GCA_036259935.1 Geodermatophilus sp.
GCAGCCGGGTGGCTCTGCGCGCGTCGTCGGTGAAGAAGGCGATCCGGTCCCCCTGCGCGGGCCGGCCCTTCACGACAACCTCGACCGGCTGGTGGAAGGGGAGTCCACGTTCGTCTCCCCGGGAGGCGCCGGCGCGCCCGACGTGCCCGCGGGAACGCCGGACGGCGCGACGACCTGCAGTCGACCCGTGTCCGGGACGACCAGCCCTGACCCCGCTGGCTCCGACCTGCAGCCGGCGCCCGGCCATGGAGATCACCACGGACCGATGGCTCCCTGGGGTGGCCCGGAAGGGTGCCTCAGCCCGTAGTGATCGAGCACATCAGATGTTGGCGCTGTCCGCGGGCGGCCCGTCGGGCAGCGGAGCGGCGAAGCCCCCGCCGCCGGGCGGCGGCATCGACATCCCGACCGTGTAGGCGGTCATCGACAGCGAGCCGTAGGCGTAGCCGTCGACCAGCACCTCCGCCGGCGTGCCGGTCGCACCGGCGACACCGGCCACGTAGAGCAGCGGCAGGAAGTGGTCAGGGGTCGGCACCGCCAGGTCGTAGTCACGGTGCCCGTCGAGCCGGGCGACCTCGGTCGGGTCGGTGACCATCAGCTCCTTGGCCTGCTCGTCGAACCGCTGGGCCCAGTCGAACCCGGCGTCGGGCAGCGCCCGGCTCACCCCGCCGAGGTTGTGCACCACGTTGCCGCTGCCGATGACCAGCACGCCGTCCTCCCGCAGCGGCGCCAGGTCGGCGCCCAGCTGCAGGTGGTAGTCGAACGGCTTGAGGGCGTTGATCGACAGCTGCACGACCGGGATGTCGGCGTCCGGGAAGGCGTGCACCAGCACCGACCAGGTGCCGTGGTCGATCCCCCAGCTGTCCACGTCGGCGCCCACCCACGTCGGGTGGACGATGTCGGCGATCTCCTCGTAGAGCGACGGCAGCCCCGGCGGCTCGTAGGTGACGTCGAAGAGCTCCCGGGGGAACCCGAAGAAGTCGTGGATGGTGCGCGGGCGCGGCATCGCCGTCACCGCCGTCGCGTGCACGTACCAGTGCGCCGAGACCACGACGATCGCCCGGGGCCGCGGCACCGACTGCCCGAACGCCCGCCAGGCCTCGGTGTACCGGTTCTTCTCCAGGGCGTTCATCGGGTTGCCGTGGCCGAAGAACGCGGCAGGCATGACGGTCATGGGGTCCTCCGACTCGTCGACGCCGTCCGGCCGATCATCTCCCCCGGAACAGGGAAGCGCGAGGCCCGCGCCTCCCGGCGCGCACATCCGCGCGTGTCCGGCGCACTCAGCCCGCGTTGCTCACCGGCGGCACCCGGCGCAGGACCGGCGACAGCCAGCGCGCTCCCGGACCGGCGGCCGCCGCGACGTCGCCGGGGTTGGACAACCGGCACCGCTCCAGCGACAGGCACCCGCAGCCGATGCAGGAGGCCAGCCCGTCGCGCAGCTGGGTGAGCGCGGCGATCTGCTGGTCGAGCCGGTCGCGCCAGCCCTCCGACAGCCGCGCCCAGTCCCGGGCCGACGGCGTGCGGCCCTGCGGGAGGGTCGCCAGGGCCTCGCGGATCTCCGGCAGCGACAGCCCCACGTTCTGGGCCGCCCGCACGAACGCCAGCCGCCGCAGCACGCTGCGCTCGTACCGTCGCGCGCCGCCGGCCGTGCGCGTGGAACTGATCAGCCCCTGCGCCTCGTAGTACCGCAGCGCCGAGGCCGCCATCCCCGCCCGCTCGGCGACCTGGCCGATCGACAGCAGTTCCACCGGAACCACCCCTTGACCTCAAGTGCACTTTAGGTCCCACGGTAGTGCCATGCAGAACCGCACCGCACTCGTCACCGGAGCCTCCCGCGGGCTCGGCCGCGCGCTCGCCACCGCTCTCAGCGGACGCGGCTGGCGCCTTCTCGTCGACGGCCGCGACCCCGAGCGCCTCGCCACGACGGTCGCCGGCCTGCCCCGCCCGGAGCTGGTCACCGCGATCCCGGGCGACGTCGCCGACCCCGGCCACCGCGCCGCGCTGGCGGCCGCGGTCCCCGACCGGCTGGACCTGCTGGTCAACAACGCCAGCGACCTCGGCCCCACCCCGCTGCCCCGCCTCGCCGACCTCGCCCCGGCCGCCTTCGAGCGCATCCTGGCGGTGAACACCGTCGCGCCGCTCGCGGTGCTGCAGGCGGTGCTGCCCGCCCTGGAGCGGGCCGGCGGCACGGTGATCGACATCAGCAGCGACGCCGCCGTCGAGGCCTACCCCGGCTGGGGCGGCTACGGCGCGAGCAAGGCCGCGCTCGACCACCTGACCGCCGTCCTCGCCGCCGAGCACGCGACGCTCCGGATGTACGCGGTCGACCCGGGCGACATGGCCACCGAGATGCAGCAGGCCGCCTTCCCCGGCGAGGACGTCAGCGATCGGCAGCCGCCCGAGGCCGTCGTCCCGGCCCTGCTGCGGCTCGTCGAGGAGGACCTGCCGAGCGGCCGCTACCGGGCCGCGGACCTCGCGGCCGGGCAGGTCGCCGTGGGCGCGGGCCGATGACCGCGACCTTCACCCTCCCGCCGCAGCGCGAGGCCACCGCACCCCCGGAGCGCCGTGGCCTGCCCCGCGACGGCGTCCGGCTCATGGTGGTCCGGCCGGGCTCCCTGGCCCACGCCACCTTCCGGGACCTCCCGGACCTGCTCGAGCCCGGGGACCTCGTCGTGGTCAACACCTCGGCGACCCTCCCGGCCCGGCTGGACGTCCACCGCGCCGACGGCGTGGTCGTCCCGCTGCACGTCTCGACGGAGCTCGACGACGGCGACTGGGTGGTGGAACTCCGCCGCCCGCACAACGACGGGCCGGACCTGCGGGTCGAGCCCGGCACGGTGCTCGGCCTGCCCGGAGCCGTGCGCCTGCGGCTGCTCGACGGCCATCCGGACCCGGCCCGCCCCTCGCGGCTGTGGCGAGCGCGCCCCGAGCCGCGGGTCCCCGCGGCCGCGCACCTGCGGCGGTACGGCCGGCCGATCCGGTACGGCTACCTGGCCGGCGCGTTCCCGCTGGCCGACGCGCAGAACGTCTACGCGACCGAGCCGGGCAGCGCGGAGAACGCCAGCGCCGGGCGGCCGTTCACCGAGCACCTGCTGGTGCGGCTGATGGCCCGTGGGATCCCCGTCGTCCCGCTCGTCCTGCACGCCGGGGTCTCCAGCCCCGAGGTGCACGAGCCGCCGGCGCCGGAGCGGTTCCGCGTCCCCGAGGTCACGGCGCGGCTGGTGAACGACACCCGGCGGGCCGGGCGGCGGGTGGTGGCCGTCGGCACCACGGTGACCCGCGCCCTGGAGACGGCGACCGGGGACGACGGTGTCACCCGCCCGGCGGAGGGCTGGACCGACCTGGTGCTCGGCCCGGACCGCCCGGCGCGGGGAGTGAGCGGCCTGGTGACCGGCCTGCACGCCCCCGAGGCCAGCCATCTGCTCCTGCTGGAGGCGGTCGCCGGCCCGGAGATGGTGGCCGCCGCCTACGCCGCCGCGGTGGCCGAGGGCTACCTCTGGCACGAGTTCGGCGACTCGATGCTGTTCCTGCCCTGAGGACCCCGGGCTCTACGCTGAGCCGGCAGGTGGCTCAGCCCATGCGGGACGCGGTGTCCTCCAGCAGGAACTGCCGCTCGGCCGGGTCCCGGCGCGGGCACGACGTGCACATCGGCTCGGGCGGCAGCCGGTAGAGCAGGCAGCACGAGACCCGCCGGGTGAACCGGACCGCGGGGCGCGAGCCCGGCACCCCGTCGGGGTGCACGTCGACGTACCGCGGAGCGGGCAGCGGCGGGCCCACCGCCGCGGCGAGCGGCCCGGCCAGCGCCGTCACCGCCGGCACGTCCCCCAGCGCGCGCCCGAGCGCCAGCAGCCGGTTGGCCAGCGAGTCCGTCGCGATCGCCCACAGCGGCCGCTCCCGCATGCCCCCGGCCTCGGCGACCGCGCCGATCACCGCTCCGAGCGTCGCCCGCAGCTCGTCGGCCACCGCTCCGCCCGGCGCCGAGGACGTCGCCGCCACCAGCGTTCCGCCGGCCAGCGCGTACAGCGACGTGTCGGCCAGCCGTGCCGAGAGCGGCCGTCCCGTGGCCAGCCCCGCCAGGGCCGGGGTGAGCAGCACCGCCGACACCGAGTACCACCACACCGTGGCCGCCACCCGCCGGTCCCGGCTGCGGTAGCGCCGTCCGAGGTCGGCGACCCGTTCGGCGGTCCACGCCGGATCGGCCAGGAGGGTGGCCGGCAGCACCGTCGCCGACGGCGGCGCGAGCAGCCCCAGCCCGGCCGCGCCGGGCACCCGCGCGGCCACCGCCGCCTGCAGTCCGCTGCTCACGCCGCCCAGTCTTCCGGGATCGCGGAGACCTGTCGGCTACCGGGCGACGGGAGCGCTCCGGCGTCCTAAGTTGTGACATGTGCCATGCCGCGTCGCCGCGGCGATCCGGTCGCGCGGCGCGCGAAACCGCGTCGCGGGGCGACGCCGAGACCGGGAGGTAGCCGCATGAGCGAGACGACCGAGCTGGAGAACCGTCGGTTCCCGGCTCCGGAGGAACTGGCCGCCCAGGCCAACGTGGGCCCCGAGGTCTACGAGGAGGCCTCGCGCGACCGGCTGGCGTTCTGGGAGAAGCAGGCCCGGCGGCTGACCTGGGCCCAGGAGTGGGACCAGGTCCTCGACTGGAGCAATCCGCCGTTCGCCAAGTGGTTCGTCGGCGGCAAGCTCAACATCGCCTACAACTGCCTGGACCGGCACGTCGAGGCCGGGCACGGCGACCAGGTCGCCTACTACTGGGAGGGCGAGCCCGGCGACACGCGCACGATCACCTACGCCCAGCTGACCCAGGAGGTCTGCAAGGCGGCGAACGCCCTCACCGAGCTGGGCGTGCGGGCCGGTGACCGGGTCGCCATCTACATGCCGATGATCCCCGAGGCGGTCGTCGCCATGCTGGCCTGCGCCCGCATCGGCGCGGTGCACATGGTGGTCTTCGGCGGCTTCTCCTCCGACGCGCTGGCCAGCCGGATCACCGACTCCGGCGCCGTCCTCGTCATCACCGCCGACGGCGGCTACCGCCGCGGCGCGGCGAGCGCGCTCAAGCCCGCCGTCGACGAGGCCCTCGGGCGGGTCGAGGGCGTCCGCAACGTGCTGGTGGTCAAGCGCACCGGCCAGGACGTCGACTGGACCGAGGTCCGCGACCTGTGGTGGGACGACGTCGTGGAGCGGCAGTCGCCGGAGCACACGCCGGAGGCCTTCGACGCCGAGCACCCGCTCTACATCATGTACACGTCCGGCACGACGGCGAAGCCCAAGGGGATCCTGCACACCAGCGGCGGCTACCTGACCCAGGTCGCCTACACGCACTGGGCGGTCTTCGACCTCAAGCCCGACACCGACGTCTTCTGGACCTCCGCCGACATCGGCTGGGTCACCGGCCACAGCTACATCGTCTACGGCCCGCTGGCCAACCGGGCCACCTCGATCATGTACGAGGGCACCCCGGAGACGCCGCACCGCGGTCGCTGGTTCGAGATCATCGAGAAGTACAAGGTCACGATCCTGTACACCGCGCCTACGGTGATCCGCACCTTCATGAAGTGGGGCGAGGACATCCCGGCCAAGTTCGACCTGACCTCGCTGCGCGTGCTGGGCTCGGTCGGCGAGCCGATCAACCCCGAGGCCTGGCTCTGGTACCACAAGCACATCGGCGGCGGCCGCTGCCCGATCATGGACACCTGGTGGCAGACCGAGACCGGGGCGCTCATGATCACGCCGCTGCCCGGGGTCACCAGCCTCAAGCCCGGCTCCGCGCAGACGCCCTTCCCGGGCATCGCCGTCTCGGTGGTGGACGACGAGGGCAAACCGCTGGAGAAGGACAACTCCGGGCTGCTGGTCCTCACCGAGCCGTGGCCGTCGATGCTGCGCACCATCTATGGCGACGACGAGCGCTACGTCGACACCTACTGGTCGCGCTTCGGGAAGAGCGTCTACTTCGCCGGGGACGGGGCGAAGATCGACGCCGACGGTGACATCTGGCTGCTCGGCCGGGTGGACGACGTCATGAACGTCTCCGGCCACCGCATCTCCACCACCGAGGTCGAGTCCGCGCTGGTGGCGCACCCGACGGTGGCCGAGGCGGCGGTCGTCGGCGCCAGCGATCCGACCACCGGTCAGGGCATCGTCGCCTTCGTGATCCTGCGCGGCGACGTCGGCGAGGACCAGGCCGGCGACAAGCTGGTACAGGAGCTGCGGCAGCACGTCGCGCGGGAGATCGGCCCGATCGCCAAGCCCCGCCAGATCATGGTGGTCCAGGAGCTGCCCAAGACCCGCTCCGGCAAGATCATGCGTCGCCTGCTGCGCGACGTCGCCGAGAACCGGGAACTGGGCGACGTCACGACCCTCACCGACTCCTCGGTGATGCAGATGATCGGCTCGAAGCTGCCCGCCGCCTCGTCGTCCGAGGACTGACGAAGGACCCCGTCCTCCCCACCCCTCGCACGCTCCGGAGTGGGACCCGGGACGGGGCCGGCGCTGCCCGCTCCTCGGGTGACACCGGGGAGCGGGCAGCGTGCGCATCGGGCACGATGCCCTCGACGGGCCGGCACGCAGGCGTCCCGTCGCACCCATGCCCGCACAGCCGTCGATCAGGGAGGACCCCCTCGTGGCCCACAGCGCACCGTCGAGCCAGCGCCAGGCTCTGCCCGCGGGCACCGCGGAGGAGCCCTCCATCGGCACCCTCGTGCAGAGCGCGATGGCCGACATCTCGACCCTGATCCGCAGCGAGATCGAACTGGCCAAGGCGGAGATGGGCCGGTCGGCGAAGAAGGCCGGCATCGGCGCCGGCTCCTTCGGGGTCGCCGGCGTCGTCCTGGCCTTCGCCGGGTTCTTCTTCTTCATCGCGCTCGCCGAGTTCCTGACCTGGCTGGGCCTCGAGCGCTGGGTCTCCTACCTGATCGTGTTCCTCCTGCTGGCGCTCGTCGCCGCCATCGCCGCGTTCGTCGGCATGCGGTCGATGAAGAAGATCGAGAAGCCGGAGCGCACGCTGGAGACCCTGCGCGACCTGCCCGACGTCATGCGCCGCGAGGTCCCCGGCCGGCGCCGGCGCGACCTGCCCACGGTGAGCGACGGCCGGGTCGAGCGGCGGAGCCCCGACTCCTACCTCGTCTGAACGGCTCGCCGCCCGAGCCGGTGACCGCCTCCGACCAGGAGCCGCCCGACGCCACCAGCGTCCTGCTGCCCGGTCCGTGGACCCATCGCGACATCTCCGCCAACGGCGTCCGGCTGCACATCGCCGAGGCCGGCAGCGGGCCGCTGGTGCTGCTGCTGCACGGTTTTCCGCAGTTCTGGTGGACCTGGCGGGCCCAGCTGCCCGCCCTGGCCGCGGCCGGCTTCCGCGCCGTCGCCCCCGACCTGCGTGGTTACGGGGCCAGCGACAAGCCCCCGCGCGGCTACGACCTGCCGACGGCGGCCTCCGACGTCGCCGCCCTCGTGCGGGCCCTCGGGG
Source organism: Geodermatophilus sp. (assembly GCA_036259935.1). Lineage (GTDB taxonomy): Bacteria > Actinomycetota > Actinomycetes > Mycobacteriales > Geodermatophilaceae > Geodermatophilus. Next base: position 7,463 of record DATAAV010000231.1, read on the forward strand.
AGCGGGACGCCGTGGTCGTCGGCCACGACTGGGGCGGCCTGGTGGCCTGGTCGGTGGCCGCCCTGCACCCGCGCAGCGTCCGCCGGCTGGTCGTGCTCGACATGGCCCACCCGCGGCGGCTGCGCGCGGCGATGGCCGACCGGCGTCAGCGGCGGGCCTGGCGCCACGCGCTGGGTTTCCAGCTGCCGCGGCTGCCCGAACGGCGGCTCACCCGCACCGACGACGACCCGGTCGCCGAGCTGATGCGCCGCTGGGCGGGGCCGGACTGGACCTCCACCGCCGACTTCGCCGAAGCGGTGGAGCGCTACCGGTCGGCCGCGCGCATCCCGCAGGCCGCCTACGGCTCGATGGAGTACTTCCGCTGGTTCGGCCGCTCGCAGCTGCGGCCCGACGGGTGGCGCTACGTCCGCCGCATGGCCGCGCCGGTGACCGCCCCGACCCTGCAGCTGCACGGCGGCCTGGATCCCTGCGTGCTGCCCTCGTCGGCGCAGGGCTCGGGCCGCTACGTGGCCGGCGCCTACGAGTGGCGTGAGCTTCCCGGCCTCGGCCACTTCCCACCCGAGGAGGCTCCCGAGCTGGTCAGCCGCGCCGTGGCGGAGTGGGCCGCGGACTGAGCGGGCCCGGCCGCTACTCGCAGGCGCCGGTGGCCACCGCCGAGCGGCCGGCGATCCCGGCCTGGGCGGCTGCGGCCACCTGCTCGGCGGTCAGCGCGTAGCCGGTGCGGGGGTCGTCGATCGCGGAGGCGAAGACGACGCCGAGCACCTGGCCGGTGGGATCCAGCAGCGGGCCGCCGGAGTTGCCGGCCCGCACCTCGCCGTAGAGGGCGTACACGTCGCGCTGCACCGTCCGGCTGTGCCGGAAGTCCGGACCGCTGATCTCCCCGCGGTCGCGCACCCGGGCCGGGCCGACGAACAGCCCGCCGCCCCCGGGGTAGCCCATGATGATCGCGTCCGAGCCCGAGCCGACCGGCGTGGCGGCGAAGGTCAGCGGCACCTGCGGCAGATCCGGGACGGCGAGCACGGCGACGTCGATCGCCTCGTCCACGTAGACCGGGACCGCCTCGTACTCCTCGCCCTCGGCGATCACCACGGGGGTCTCCACGCCGGCCAGCACGTGCGCGTTCGTCATCACCCGCTCGGGGGCGTAGACGAAGCCCGAGCCGTCGATCTGCCGGGAGCAGGACTCCGCGATCCCGCTGATCTTCACCACCGAGCCCTGCACCTGCTCGACCACCGGGCTGGCCAGCAGCGCCTGGTCCGGAGCCGGGACATCGCGGACCTGGGTGGGGGTCAGCGGGTCGAGGACGTCGGGCAGTCCCCGCCGGTCGATCGCCTCCCGCAGCGAGTCGTAGACCGCCCGGACGCTGTCGGGGACGCTGCGGTCGACCGCCTGCACGAGCGCGGACTGCCGCACCTGGCCGGCCACCTCGGGGAACGGGGCGGTGGCCAGCGGCGTGGCGACCATCCAGGCCACGAGCAGCACCGCGACGGCCGAGAGCACCGCGCCTGCCACCGAGTCGACCACCCGGGCCGGCTCCCAGGTCACCCGGCGGCGCACCGCCCGGCCGATCGCCCCGGCCACCACCTGGCCCAGCAGGGCCCCGGCGAGGACGACGACGAGCGCGGCGAACACCCGGGTGACCGGCGAGCCGTCGATGCGGTCGGCGACCGGCCCGGACAGCTGCGCGCCCAGCACCGCGCCGCCGAAGAACCCGAAGAAGGACGTCGCCGAGACCAGCACGCCCTGACGGAAGCCGGAGTAGGCGAACGACAGCGCCAGCACGATGAGCACCACGTCGACGAGGGACATCGCTCAGAACCCCCGCCCGGCCCCGGACCGGCGTCGGCTCGATCCTCCCACGCCCGCCCTCACCGGGCGCTCACCGTCATCGTGCCGACCTGGTCGAACTGGATGTGGAAGCTGCACTCGAACAGGTGCTCACCGGGCGCGGTCACGGTGAACTCGATGGTGCGGCTCTCCCCCGGGGCCAGGTGCGGGATCTCCGCCTCGATCGGCTCGGGGCCCGCGCCGGGGCGGAAGCGGAAGTTGTGCGTCGCCTCGTCGGCGACGTTGTCGACCGTGAGCCGCACCCGGCCGGGGGCGACGGTGAAGGTGTCGGGGGTGAACAGGTAGTCGTCCTGGGTCTGCAGCGTGACCTCCTGCACCCCGTCGGACGCCACCGTGACCGTGCCCAGCGACGGGTCGACCGTGCGCTCGGCGCCCGCGTCGGGAGCCTCGCCGCCGCAGCCGGCCAGGCTCCCGCCGGCCAGCAGCAGCCCGGCGGCCAGGGCCGCGCCGAACCGTCCGCGCGCCCGCCCGTACCCGTGCCGTCCCTGCCCGCTCATCGCGGGGGAACCGTACGCGTCGGAGGCCCGTCGGGCGGAGGGTCGGCCACCGTCGGCGCGGCGGCCTCCTCCTCCTCGGCGGGTTCCAGGGTGCCCGGCAGCCGCGGCCGCCGCAGGCCCAGGACGGGCAGCGGCCGGACGATGTCGGGGTTCCACGGCCGGGCCAGGCCGGCGGCCTCGAGGATCGCGTCGAGCAGCCCGGCGGTGAAGCCCCAGACGAACATGCCCGCGACCTCGAAGGCCGGCCCGATGTAACCGGAGGGGTGCTTGGCGCGGAACCGGTTGGCGGGGTTCACCAGGTCGGCCAGCGGCACCCGCGCCACCCGGGCCACTTCGCGGGGATCGCCGACGGTGACGTCGCGGGGGTCGTCCCACCACGCGACCACGGGCACGACGAGGTTGTCCGACGGGCCGAGGAACAGCTCCGGCAGGGTGGCCAGCACCCGGACGCCGTCGGGGTCGATGCCCGCCTCCTCCTCGGCCTCCCGCAGCGCGGTGCCGATCGGGTAGTCGTCCTCGGGGTCGGCGCCGCCGCCGGGGAAGGCCGGCTGGCCGGCGTGCGTGCGCAGGTGCGCCGACTTCTCGATCAGCAGGACGTCGGGCCCGCGCGGCCCGTCGCCGAAGAGGATGAGCACCGCCGAGCGGCGGGCCGTGGCGGTGGGCCGGGGGCTGCGGTGCCGCAGGGGCAGCTCCTCGGCCCGGTCGATCAGGCGCAGCAGGTACTCCGGCAGCCCGCCGGTGGTCTCCTCGCCGCGTACCTGCGTGCTCACAGTGCTGTCCGGTTCGCTCCCGCGGGGCGCTCCGCTCCTCGCTCCGTGAGACGGGTCACCTCCGCGGTCGCTCCGCTCCTCGCTCGCAGAGCTCGCTGCGATGCTCACTCCCTGTCGGCTCCCGCCCTCGCTGCGATGCTCACGCCCCTGTCCGCTCACAGCTGCACCCCCAGGTGCTCGGCGACCAGTCCCTCGAGCTCGGCCAGCGAGTCGACCGGCCCCACCTGGACGAAGGCGATCCCGCCGTCGGCGTCCAGGAAGTAGGTGTAGGGCAGGCCGTTGAGGCCGAGCTCGGTCATCAGCTCCCCCTCCCCGTCGAACGCGCTGGGGAAGGTCGCCCCGGCGTCGGCGGCGAAGGAGCCGGCCTGCTCCTCGCCGTCCCGGCTGATCACGCCGACCACCGCCAGCCGGTCGCCGGCGACGTCGGCGAGCTGCTGCACCAGCGGCAGCTCCTCCCGGCACGGGCCGCACCAGCTGGCCCACAGGTTGACCACGGCCGGCACGCCCGGGGCCCGGCCGAGGTCGAGGGTTCCGCCGCCGGGGCACTCCAGCACCAGCGGCGGCAGCGTCTCCGCACCGCCGGCCTCCCGGTCCGGCTGCTCCGGGCACGGCTCGAGCGCGATCGCGGCCGGGCCGTCCTGCGGAGCCGCGCCGCCCCCGCCGCCGTCGCCGCCCGGGGCGCAGCCCGCGAGCGCGGGAAGGAGCGCCAGCAGCGGCGCGACCGCCCTCATCGGTCGAGTCCTCATTCGGTGTCGGAGGCCGCGGGGGACTTCACGAGCTTCAGCGCGACCTCCGGATCGGTGGGGCCGATGCCGTAGGAGGGACACCAGCGGGCCAGCCCGCACGCGCCGCAGGCGGGCTTCTTGGCGTGGCAGACCCGCCGGCCGTGGAAGATCACCCGGTGGGAGAAGATCGTCCACTCCCGCTTGGGGATCAGCACGGCGACCTCGGACTCGACCTTGACCGGATCGTCCTCCGCCGTCCAGCCGAACCGGCGCACCAGCCGGCCGAAGTGGGTGTCCACGGTCAGGCCGGGGACGCCGAAGGCGTTGCCGAGGACGACGTTGGCCGTCTTGCGGCCGACCCCGGGCAGGGTGACCAGGTCCTCCATCCGGCCGGGCACCTCGCCGTCGAAGCGCTCGACCAGGGCCCGGCCCAGCCCGATGAGCGAGTTGGCCTTGGCCCGGTAGAAGCCGGTGGGCTTGAGGATCTCCTCGATCTCCTCCCGGTCGGCCCCGGCGTAGGCGGCGGCGTCCGGGTACTTGGCGAACAGCACCGGGGTCACCCGGTTGACCGTCTTGTCCGTGGTCTGCGCGGACAGCACGGTGGCCACCAGGAGCTCCAGCGGCGTGGTGAAGTTCAGCTCGCAGTGCGCGTCGGGGTGGATGACCGCCAACTCGCGCGCCATGCGCCGGGCGCGCCGGGTGCGGGCCAGCGGTGTCTCGTCCGGGTCGAACGGGGAACCACCGCGCCGGACCCGGCGGCGGGCGTGGACGGACGGGGCCGGGACGGGGCGCGCGTAGGCCGGCGTGGACACGCGATCGAGCCTAGGCGGAAGTGCCGTCGTCCTCGGGCCCCGTATCATGAGCGGTCGGTCCGCCGGTCGGGCATCCCCGCGCTCCGGACGGGGTAGGCAGGAACCGTGCAGGCAACGTCTGCTCCCGCCGCCCACTGCTCCGGCTGACGACGCAGAAGAGGTTTCTCCGTGGTCTCGCTCCTCGTCATCCTGTTCCCCCCGCTGCTGATCGCCTTCCTGCTGGTCATGGAGCGCGTCGAGGAGCCGCTGCGCCGGCCCTCGTCGCCGCGCGAGGTGGCCGTGTTCCTCGACACGGCCTCCCCCGCGGAGGTCGACACGCTCGCCACGTCCGGCATCCGGCGGGCGATGAATCGCTGGCGGCGCCGCCGCTCCGGCGTCCGCCCCGCCGAGCCGCCGTTGGTCTGAGCCGGCCGGCCGCCGCGCCGCTCCCACCCGATGGGGGCAGCCAGGCCGCCCACCGATCGGGTGATGATCGGCACAGCCCCCTAGACTCCTTCGTGATCAGGGACGCCCGAGGCATTCCCGGTCGGGAACGCCCGGATGTCGGAGTTCCCCGAGTGATCGTGCGAGAGGACGCGTAGTGGACGAGGTGCTGGCCCAGTCCGGGCTCTTCCAGGGGCAGTCGGAAGAGGCGGTGGAACCGGTCCTCAGTCGGCTCGAGACCGTGACGCTGCCGCGCGGCCGTGTCGTCTTCAACGAGGGCGACCCGGGCGACAGCCTCTACATCGTCCTGTCCGGCAAGGTGAAGCTCTCCCGCCGCTCCCCCGACGGCCGCGAGAACGTGCTCGCCGTGATGGGCCCCTCCGACCAGTTCGGCGAGCTGTCGGTCTTCGACCCCGGTCCGCGCACCGCGACCGCGACCGCGGTCACCGACGTCAGGCTGGCCCGGATGCCGCAGAGCGTGATCCGGCCGTGGATCACCGCGCACCCGGAGATCGGCGAGCAGCTGCTGCGCGTGCTGGCCCGGCGGCTGCGGCGCACCAACGACTCCGTCGCCGACCTGATCTTCACCGACGTGCCCGGCCGGGTCGCCAAGGCGCTGCTGCAGATGGCCGACCGGTTCGGCAGCCGCGACGGCGACGGCCTGCGGGTCAAGCACGACCTCACCCAGGAGGAGCTGGCCCAGCTGGTCGGCGCCTCGCGCGAGACCGTCAACAAGGCCCTGGCCGACTTCGTGCACCGCGGCTGGATCCAGCTGCAGGGCAAGTCGGTCGTCGTCCTCGACGAGGACCGGCTGCGCCGCCGCGCCCGCTGACACCACCGACGCCGGAGGCCCGGAACCCGTGCGGGCTCCGGGCCTCCGCCGTTCGCGGCGCCCCTGTGCGCGCGGGCGCGTCACGCAGGCAGCGGGACCACCATCCGGATGCGGGTGCCGTCGGGCAGCAGCGCCCAGCGTCCGTCGGGTGTCTCCGTGAACGTCGGGCTGATCGGGTGCAGCGGCTCCGGGGGCGACCCGGCCAGCGCGGCGGCGACGTCGGGGAAGCTCTGGAGCTGGCCGAGCGTGTGGATCGTCGGCGGCAGCATGGGCCGCGTGCCGGCGGCCATCTCGGCCAGCGCCGCGCCCGGGGGGAGCCAGCTGGCCTCGTCGGCCTCGCCGGAGACGTGCCGCGCCTCCTGGCCGACCGGCAGCGCCGCGACGAAGAACTTGGTGTCGTAGCGGCGGCTCTCGCCCGGCGGGGTGATCCAGTGCGCGAACGGGCGCAGCAGGTCCGACCGCACCGCCAGGCCCCGGTGGGCGAGCAGCTCGGCCAGCGACAGCTCCCGGGACAGCAGCGCCTGGCGCTGGGCCTCCCAGTCGTCGCCGGAGACGTCCGGGACGACGCCGGCGCCCCCGCCGCCGTCCGGGCTGCCGGCGAGCAGCACGCCCGCCTCCTCGAAGGTCTCCCGCACCGCGGCGCACACCAGCTCGCGGGCGATCGGCTCGTCACAGCCGAACGCCTGCGCCCAGTCGGTCGGCGAGGGGCCGACCCAGGCGATCTCGGTGTCGGCGTCGCGGGGGTCCACGCCGCCGCCCGGGTAGGCGGTCATGCCGCCGGCGAAGGGCATGCCGCGGGTGCGGCGCAGCAGGTAGACCTCGAGCCCCTGCGTTCCGTCGCGCAGCAGCAGGACCGTCGCCGCCTGCTTGGGCTCGGGAGCACTCACCGGAGCTCGACGGTGAGCTCGACCTCGACCGGCGCACCCAGCGGCAGCTCGGCCACCCCGACCGCGCTGCGGGCGTGCTGCCCGGCCTCGCCGAAGATCCGGCCGAGCAGTTCGCTGGCGCCGTTGACCACCCGCGGCTGGCCGCCGAAGCCCTCGGCGCTGGCCACGTAGCCGACGACACGCACGATCCGCGCCACCGAGTCCAGGCCCACGAGCTCGTCGATGGCGGCGAGGGCGTTGAGCGCGCACACCTTGGCGTCGTACGCGGCATCCTCCGGGTCGACCGATCCGCCGACCTTCCCGGTGCGCCGCAGTCCGCCGTCGACGAAGGGCAGCTGCCCGGAGGTGAAGACGAACTGGCCGCTGCGGACCGCCGGCACGTAGGAGGCCACCGGCGCGGCCACCGGTGGCAGCCGGATGCCCAGCTCGGCCAGCCGGGCGTGCCAGCTCTGGGTCTGCGGAGAAGTCATGTCGGGCCTCAGATCACCGGGCGTTTGAGGTAGGCGACGGGCTGGTCGGCGCCGCCCGGGCCGGGGAGCACGGTGACCAGCTCCCACCCGTCGACGCCCCAGGAGTCGAGGATCGCCTTCGTGTTGTGGATCAGCAGCGGGATGGTGGCGTACTCCCACCGCACGCGGGCCGTTGCGCTCATGTCCAGGACGCTACTGCAGCGCGGGCGGGGCGCGCCGACCCGCGCGACGGGCCGCGGTGGACCTCCTCACCCACCGCGGGCAGCCGCGGCGGGCGGCTGCTCCTAGGCTGGCGACGGTGAGCGGGCGCGGAAGGTTTCCCAGGGGTACGGCGGCGCGGCGAACCGCGACGGGCGCCGGCGAGGAGGTGGCGTGAGCTCGGATCCCTTTCCCGTGCGCTGTCACGTGGTGACCGGCAAGGGCGGGACCGGCAAGACGACCGTCGCGGCCGCCCTCGCCCTCGCGCTTGCCGCCGACGGCCGGTCGGTGCTGCTGACCGAGACCGAGGGTCGGCAGGGCATCGCCCAGCTGTTCGACACCCCGCCGCTGCCCTACGAGGAGCGGCGGGTGGCGGTGACCCGCGGCGGCGGCGAGGTCAAGGCGCTGGCGATCGACATCGAGGAGGCGCTCCTCGAGTACCTGGAGATGTTCTACAACCTCCGCCGCGCCGGCCGGGCGCTGCGCAAGATGGGCGCGATCGACTTCGCCACCACGATCGCGCCGGGCCTGCGGGACGTGCTGCTCACCGGCAAGATCAAGGAGGCGGTGACCCGCCGGCGGGACGGCCAGAGGGTCTACGACGCGGTGGTGGTCGACGCCCCGCCGACCGGCCGGATCACCCGCTTCCTCGGCGTCACCGGCGAGATGGCGGGCCTGGCCCGCTCGGGCCCGATCCGGACCCAGAGCGAGGGCGTCATGGCCGTGCTGCGCTCCCCGCAGACGGCGGTGCACCTGGTCACCCTGCTCGAGGACATGCCGGTGCAGGAGACCGCGGACGCCATCGCGGAGCTCACCGCCGCCGGCCTGCCCGTGGGCTCGGTGATCGTGAACATGGCGACCGAGCCGCTGCTGCCCGACGCCAGCCTGGACCGGGCCGCCGCCGGTCACTTGACCGGCGGCGAACTGGCGCCCGCGCTCGCCGCGGCCCACATCCACGGCGGCCCCGAGCTGGCCGACGCGCTCGCCGCCGAAGCCGTCGAGCACGCCCGGCAGTGGGCCGCCCAGGACGCGCTGCGCGAGCAGGTGGAGGCGCTCGGCCGGCCCACCGTGGAGTTGCCGCTGATGCCCGGCCCGATGGACGTGGGCTGCCTGTTCGAGCTCGCCGGCCGGCTCGAGGACCATCTCCGGGCGGGGGCGGCGGCATGAGCGGGCCGGCACGGGCCACGCGCGCCGACGACGAACAGCAGCGAGGAGGACCGATGACCGCCGCCGAGCCGGCACCGGGGGGGACGGCGCCCCGCCGGCACACCCGTCCCGCCGCCCGCCCCGGACCGCTGCGCCAGGCCCTCCCGCTGGACCTCGCCGGGCTGATCGCCGACCGGGACACCCGCATCGTCGTCTGCTGCGGCGCCGGCGGAGTGGGCAAGACCACGACCTCGGCCGCCCTCGCGCTCGCCGCCGCCGAGGCCGGGCGCCGCGTCGTCGTCCTCACCATCGACCCGGCGCGCCGGCTGGCCCAGTCCCTCGGCCTGGGAGAGCTCGACAACGAGCCACGGCGGGTCGACGTCCCGGAGGCCCGGGGCGAGCTGCACGCGATGATGCTCGACATGAAGCGCACGTTCGACGATGTCGTCGTCGCGCACTCCACGCCCGAGCGGGCCCAGCAGATCCTCGCCAACCCCTTCTACCAGGCGCTGTCGTCCTCCTTCGCCGGGACGCAGGAGTACATGGCGATGGAGAAGCTCGGGCAGCTGCGGGCCGCCGACGAATGGGACCTGATCGTCGTCGACACCCCGCCGTCCCGGTCCGCTCTGGACTTCCTAGACGCTCCCAACCGGATGAGCCGCTTCCTCGACGGCACGATGATCCGGCTGCTCACCGCCCCCGCCCGCGCCGGCGGCCGGGCGGGCATGCGCCTGGTCGGCGCGGGCTTCCTCGTCTTCAGCCGGATCATCAGCAAGGTCCTGGGCGGGCAGCTGCTGCGCGACATCTCCGCCTTCGTCGCGGCCCTGGACACGATGTTCGGCGGGTTCCGCGAGCGGGCCACGGCCACCTACGAGCTGCTGCGCCGTCCCGGCACCTGGTTCGTCGTCGTCGCGACGCCGGAACCGGATGCGCTGCGCGAGGCGTCCTACTTCGTCGACCGGCTCTCGACCGACGGGATGCCGCTGGCCGGGCTGGTGCTCAACCGCACCCACCCGCCGGCGACCACCGAGCTGTCGGCGACCCGGGCGGAGGGGGCCGCCGAGGAGGTGCTCGAGGCCGGGGGCAAGGGCGCCAAGGTGGCGGCCGGCGCGCTGCGGGTGCACGCCGACCGGATGGCGCTGGCCGCGCGCGAGCAGCACCTGGCCGACCGGTTCACCAGCGCCCACCCCGACGTGCCGGTGCGGACGGTCCCGGCCGCGGCCGGCGACATCCACGACCTCGACGGGCTGCGGCTGATGGGCGAGGCGCTGACCGGGGCGGACGACGACACGCCGACGGGCGTGCCGCGGACCCGCATCCTGCCCGCGCGCCGCGGCTGACCGGGACGGGAGCTCGACGCCGGCACGTACATTGGCCGGCGATGTCGACTCCCGCTGTCTCGCGCGCCCGGGTCCTGAGCCGGCTGGCCGCGACGATCGTTCTCGCCGGTGCCCTCCTCGCGGGTCTGCTGCTGCCCTTCATCGGCGGCACCGGCGTGCTCGCGCGCAACTCCGCGTCGCTGCTGGACGCCCTGCCGGTGGAGCTCACCGACCAGGCGCCGGCCGGCAACACGCAGGTGCTGGCCGCCGACGGCTCGCTGATCACGTACTTCTACCGGAACAACCGCACGCCGGTGCCCAGTGACCAGATCGCCGAGGTGATGAAGCAGGCGCTGGTCGACATCGAGGACGCCCGCTTCTACGCCCACAACGGGCTCGACGTGCAGGGCACCCTCCGCGCGCTGGCCACCAACGTGGCGGCCGGCGCGGTCCGCGAGGGCGGGTCGACGCTGACCCAGCAGCTGGTCAAGCAGACGCTGCTGGAGACCGCCGACACCCCCGAGGAGCGGCAGGCGGCGACCGAGGAGAGCGTCGGGCGCAAGCTGCGCGAGGCGCGGCTGGCGCTGGTCCTGGAGGAGAAGTACTCCAAGGACGAGATCCTCACCCGCTACCTCAACATCGTGTACTTCGGGCAGGGCGCCTACGGCATCCAGGCCGCGGCCCAGACCTACTTCAGCGTCAACGCCTCCGAGCTGACCGTGCCGCAGGCGGCGATGCTCGCCGGCCTGGTGCAGAGCCCGGCCAACGACGACCCGATCACCAACCCCGAGAACGCCCAGACGCGGCGCAACCAGGTGCTGCAGCGGATGTTGGACCAGGGCCACATCACCGAGCAGGAGTTCACCGAGATCTCCGCCACACCGGTGGAGGTCCGGCCCGGGGTGCGCCCGCCCAACGGCTGCATCGACGCCTCCATCGGGGGGTTCTTCTGCGCCTACCTGCACCAGTACCTGGTGCAGACCCTCGGCATCAGCCAGGAGACGCTGGAGAACGGCGGGCTGACCATCCAGACCACCCTGCGGCCGGACATGCAGGCGGCGGGCGACCAGGCGGTGCTCAACACCCTGGCGATGGGCGACTCGCTGGCCGGCATGTTCACCGCCGTGGAGCCGGGCACCGGCAAGGTGCTGGCGATGAGCGTCAACCGGCGCTACGGCTGCACGGACCCCGACTGCGAGTCCGTCGTCCTCAACGCCGCCCACAGCCAGGGCGCCGGCTCGACGTACAAGACCTTCGTCGCCGCCGCGGCGCTGGAGCGGGGCTTCTCCCAGCACTACACGATCACCACGAGCGACCCCTACGTGTCTCGCGTCTACCGGGACGGCCGGGCCCGCTACGACGTCGAGAACGCCGGGAACTACCCCGCGACGCTGGACATGGAACGGGCGCTCTACATGTCCTCCAACACCTACTTCCTGGCCCTGGAGGACGCGCTCGGCAGCGTGGAGGGACCGGTGCGCATCGCCGAGCGCATGGGGATGAACTTCGTCAGCCCGCCGGGTGACCAGATCGTCGCCGAGAACAACGGCTCGTTCACCTTCGGGCCCTACCCGACCAGCCCCTTGGACCTGGCCAGCGCCTACTCGACGCTGGCGGCCAGCGGCACGCAGTGCGACCCGACCCCGGTGAACGCGATCCTCGACCACAGCGGGCAGCCGCTCACCGGCGAGGACGGCCAGCCGGTGATCAAGGCCGACAACTGCACCCCGGAGGCGATCCCGCCGGGGGTGGCCACCACCCTCAACCAGATGCTCCGCAAGGACGTCGAGCCGGGCTACTCCGGCCAGACCGGGGCGCGCGCCTACGTCCCCGGCCACCAGATCGCCGGCAAGACCGGCACCACCCAGAACAACTTCTCGGTGGCCTTCGTGGGCTACACGCCGCAGTACGCGGCCAGCGTGATGGTGCTCAACCCCAAGGCGAACGAGGACGTCGGCGGCTTCGGCGGCGGCAAGGGCGCCACCATCTGGCACGACGCGATGGCGCCGATCCTCTCCGGCCAGCCGGCCGTGCCCTTCCCGCCGGCCGACCCGCAGGTGCAGAACGGCAACACCCGGGCGGCGCCGACCGAGCCGGCCCCCGCTCCCGACGGCGACGGTGAGAACGGGAACGGTGACGGCGGGAACGGGACCGGCGACGGCGGAAACGGCGACGGCGGAAACGGGAACGGCGACGGCGACAACAGCGGCCGTGGCGACGGGGGCGACGGCGACGGCGACGGCGACAACAACGGTCGCGGCGGCGGGGACGACGAGGACTGAGCCGACCGGGGACGCCGGCCCGCCCCGCCGGGACGCTCAGCCCAGCTGGCGGCGGACCTCGGCGGCCACGCGGGACCCCTCCGCGCGGCCCGCGACGGCGGCCTGCGCGGCACCCATCACCCGGCCCATGTCCTTCATCCCGCCGGCCCCGGTCCGCGTGATGACGTCGGCGACGAGCGCGGCCAGGTCGGCGTCGTCCAGTTGCGCGGGCAGGTAGCCGGCGACGACGTCGCCCTCGGCCCGCTCCCGCTCGGCCTGCTCGGTCCGCCCGGCCGCGGCGAAGGCCTCGGCGGCCTCCCGGCGCTTCTTCGCCTCCCGGCGCAGCACGGCGAGGACCTCCTCGTCGCTGAGCGTGCGGGCCTCCTTGCCGGCCACCTCCTCGGCGCTCACGGCGGCCAGAACCATCCGCAGCGTGGCGGTGCGCAGCTCGTCGCGGGCCTTCATGGCCGTGGTCAGGTCGGCGCGCAGCTGTTCCTTGAGGTCGGGCACGCGCTCAGCCTGACACGACGCGCCGGGGGCCGGGCCCCCGTACCCTGGGCGATCGTGCGCTGGTCCACCGCCGTCCCCGCCGCCGCCGTCGCCTCGGCGACCGCGGGGCTCGCCTACGCCGGGCTCTACGAACGCAACCGCTGGACGCTGCGCCGCTTCGACGTCCCCGTGCTCGCGCCGGGGTCCAGACCGCTGTCGGTGCTGCACCTGTCGGACCTGCACATGACCGCCGGGCAGCGCTCCAAGCAGGAGTGGGTCGCCGGGCTGGCCGCGCTCGAGCCCGACCTGGTGATCGACACCGGGGACAACCTCGCCGGGATGGACGCCGTCCGGCCGACCCTGCGCGCGCTGGAGCCGCTGCTGGACCTGCCGGGGGCGTTCGTCACCGCCAGCAACGACTACTACGCCCCGCGGCCGAAGAACCCGCTCAAGTACTTCAAGACCGACCACAAGCGGGTGCACGGCGACGAGCTGCCCTGGCGTGACCTGCGCGACGGCCTCACCGCCCGCGGCTGGATCGACCTGACCAACCGCACGGGCGACCTGGTCGTCGACGGCCGGCGGATCGCCTTCG